>JBCCXQ010000070.1:0-19675 GCA_039191365.1 Cyanobacteria bacterium P01_F01_bin.13
CCCACCCCGCCCAATGGGAGGCCCCATTTGCTATTTGGGACATCATCACTTCACGCTAGTGAAGGCTATTGCTCCCGAGAGGGGATGAGCTTTACCGGTGTTTTTTTGAAGGGAAAAGCCTGATCACTTCGGCTTGCACGTCATCTCGATCTCAAAACTACCCTCTGTCGATCCCTGGGCCAACACCGGCAATCCCGTCGAGCCCGCAATCTTATCTTAATGCCAAATTTCAGCGTAATTTCCTCCACCTTAGCGCCAGCCACTCCTTTAAAGGCACCCAGGGCATAGTTGGCATAGGTATTAAGCATCCTGCGAAAGTAGTTACTCCTTTGTTTAGATAGCACAAATAATTGGATATACAAGTACTTGCAGATAATGTAAACGCTGACAACTTAACACATGTCTGAATTTGAAGCACAATCGTCCCAGAACTGGGCAATTTCTCAACAAATGCCGCCGTTGCCGGAGCATTTTGTGGAGCGGCCAGAGCCTCAGAACAGGGTAAAAGAACAGCTGCTATGTGAGGGTCAAAAAGTCTTTGGAACGCTTGTTGTCAGTGCGATTTATGGTCTTGGTGGCATTGGTAAATCAGTATTGGCGTCAAAGCTGGCCCACGATGATGAGGTGCAGATGCGCTTTTCTGATGGAATTTTGTGGTCCACGTTAGGTCAGAATCCAGATATTTTGCCGCTGCTGAGCAGATGGATACAGGCGCTGGGGGACCATGACTATAAGCCCACTGCTGTGGAGGCGGCATCGAACCATTTGCGGACACTGCTGTATGACAAAAAGGCGCTGCTGGTGGTGGACGATGTGTGGAATCCGGCCCACCTGGAGCCGTTTCGGGTGGGGGGAAATGGTTGCTGTGCGCTGGTAACGACGCGGGAGGCGAAGATTCCGGAGGCACATAAGTACAGCCTGGATGTGATGAGCCCAGAGCAGGCGCTGGAGCTGATGACGCAAAAGCTCAAAGAGGAGCTGAGTGCAGAGGATCGGCAGCAGGCGTTGGATTTTGCGGATCGGGTGGGGTATTTGCCGTTGGCGTTGGAATTGGCGGCATCACAGGTGGAAAATGGAGAAACCTGGTCAAATTTGTTAGCAAATTTCCAATCCGAGGTAGTACGACTTGAAGCTCTAGATGTTCGCAGTTCCATCGACATGCCTGATGAAGCAAAGCGACGACACTATAGCTTGACGGCGTGTTTCAACTTAAGTTTGCAACGGTTATCGCCTGGAAAATTGTCTCAGTTTGCCTGGTTGGGCGTATTGCCCGAAGATGTCCCTCTGACCCAGGATATGGCCACGACTCTATGGAAAGTCCCTCTAAAAAAAGCCCAAGATCGGTTGCGAGAATTTCATGAAAAGGCATTCTTGCTAATAGGGAGTGCCCAGAGTTCTAGCAATCCTCAGCGCGTGAATTATCGAATGCATGACTTAATGCACGACTTATCTAGACAGTTGCTGATTGGCCCTAAACAACCTGAACAACCTGGAACATTGCCAGGTCTAGGCTTAACCTTCCAATCAGCCCATCGACAGTTGTTAAGCAACTATCAATCCCAGACCCAACAAGACCAATGGCATACTCTACCAAATGATGGCTATATTCATGGTTATCTTACCTGGCATATGGAACAAGCCGGAGAGATACAAGCGATCCATAAATTGTTGAAAGCAAGTAATGAGTCTGGCAGAAATGGTTGGTACGAAGCATGTGACAAACTTGGTAAACCTGCCCTATTCCTCAACGACCTTGGGCGTGCTTGGCGGTTGGCGGTTGAGAATTATGACGACGCACCAGAAGAGACTTTATCGTTACTATGGCGCTATGCCATGATCCGGGCTTCGCTACACAGTATGGCTAGCAATATGCCGATTACACTCCTCGATGCACTCATTAAACATAGCTGGTGGTCTGCTGCCCAGGGATTAGCCTATATCCAACGAGTGCCAGAGCCGAAGCGATGTGCTGACTATATTGCAGTGATTGCCCCTTATCTCTCTAAATCACTCTTGCCAGAAGCACAAAAAACAATTGCACAGATTAAAGATTCAGCTTATCGAAGCTATGCCTTAGCTCGTTTAGCACAACATTTTCCTGCCCTATGGCCAGATGTTCTAGATGAAATTAAAACTATTCAAGACGGACACACCATCATTCCACGACACCCACAAGGCTTTTTTTGTCGTGCATTTGCCCTCAAAACTATTACCCCACTGTTACCGGATGATTGCCTGTTTCAGGCAACCAAAATTGCTCATCAGATCGACTCTAAAGCAGGACAGGCTTTAGCATGCACAGCCCTAGCAATACGCATCCCAAATTTACTGTCCCAGGCCATCGGTCTAATCCAAACCATTGAAGATAAGATTGAAAAATCCTATGTACTAAGACTTTTAGCGAAGCAACAACCAGCCTTTTTGCAGCAGGCTTTTGATGCTATTCGTCACATCACTGACGACCATGAACGCATATCTGCTCTAAAAGCTATTAGAGATCAATTGCCAATAGAACTCTTGGCCGAATCATTATCTCTGGTTACTCATATAAAGGGTGAGTACATTCAAGAGAGAACGCTACAAGCGTTGTTACCAAAACTACCAAAAAATCTACATCATAAAGTTTTCACCCTAATACAGGGTTTCCAAAAGGAAAACTCTCAGGCATCGTTATTAGCAACACTAGCTGAGCATTGCCCATTGGAACTATGCTCAGAGATTTTAGCTGCGACCGAGCATTTTCAGGATAAGAAAGTAAAAATGCGTGTGCTGATCGCACTAAGTCAGAGGCTGCCGGAAGTATTGTCATTAGCCCTAACTATCACGCAACAGCTTGACTATGATCATGAACAAGCGACAGCCCTAGCAGATTTATCAAGACATGCGCCCGAGCTTCGACCAGAGGCGATACGCGTAGCATGACAGCTAGAATGCCAAACAACGCGGGCGTTGAAACTAGCAGACTTGTCAGAGCAGTCACCCGAGTTATTCCATGAGGTTTAAATCTGGTGCATCAGATGCCAAATGCGATGGATCGCCTGCAACCCCTACAACATCTTGCAAAGCATCATCCACAATTAATCTCAGGAATACTTTCTCTCATTCCCGCCACAGGTAGTCTAGCACGGGGAGAATTTATTACCTTAATTGTTGCCGAGTGGTTATCACCTGAGGTAGTTTCACAACTATCTCCAGGCATACTGCTAGAAGCCTTAGCAAGTATGCATCAAGACCCAGATTGTCCAATCAAAAATATTAATCACCTCGTACAACAGATGCCAGCTGAGAGTCTGCCAGCAGCACTCAATATCGTGCAACAAATTTGTGATGAAGAGATTTTAGTACGAGCATTTTGCCAACTCAGCCAAAAAATGCCTGAACTTTTATCTGAAGCTTTAGAGATTATTAGGCAGTTACAGAGTAAAGATACTCAAATCTTTGAACTTCAAGAACTCAGTCAGCAGTTTCCTAACATTTTGTCAGAGACATTGGCCGTTATTCAGGAAATGCCGATTGACGCTGATCGAGCCTGGGCCTTATGTTCACTAGCCAAACATAATGCCACAATACTGCCACAAGCTCTAGCAGTAACTCGTAGTCTTCAAGATAAAGATGAACAAGCTCGTCGATTGATCGCTTTGAATGAGCATTTTCCAGAGACCTTTTCAGAAGCATTAGCGCTCATCCGTAGCATTCATGATGAGTGGTCACAGGTATCACACCTGCATGGACTTTCAAAACAAGTACCAGCCGAGTGTCTGATGGATATATTATCTACAGCCCGTGAAATTCAAGATGTGTCTGAGCGTTCCCTGATTTTATGTAGATTGACTCATCAATTTCCAGAAATTGGGTTAGAAGCGTTAAGAGTCATTCGTCAGATACAAGATGAACACTCACGCGCCATTCGTTTGGCACAATTAAGTGAACATCTGCCAGCAGACCTATTGCCAAATGTCTTGGAGTTAATCCGTAGCTTACATCAGGTGTCTGGCCAAAGCCAAGTTTTTCGGATGCTGTGTAAGCAGTTTCCGGAGCTTCTACCAGAAGCCTGGGCCATTGCCCATAGAATGGATTGGGGATTTGATCGAGTAACCAACCTTTGTACACTGGCGATAGAACAACCGGAACTACTGTCAGAATTACTCACTGAAATTCGCAACAACAGGAATGAAAGCTGGCAAGTATTAGTTTTTGCCAGGGTCGCTAAATATCTACCATCCGAGCTACTATCGGAAGCGCTATCCATGGTTCAAGAGATTCGAGATGAAACTCGGCGAGCATCAGCAATTAGCTATTTAATGAGATATTTACCCTCGGATCTATTGCCAGAAGCCATGATAGTCATTCGTAATATTCAGTCCGAAGCAGTCCGAGCATCGGCATTTAGGGGTATCGGTGAATCATTGCCCGAGCCTTGGTTATCTAAGATGGCCGAAATATTCTGGCAAATTAAAGCCCCTTACTATCGTTCTCACGCCCTATTAGGGTTGTTACCGCATATAGGACAAAGTAATATTGAGTTTGTTGATTGGGCAAATTATTTAGATACATTAGCGTATCAAAAACGAGAGACGCTGCTAGCTCTCCTACCAGACATCCGATCTATTGTTTTGAAGCTGAGTAATGGCCAGGCATTTTCAGATATGTTGAAAACTACAAGAGATATCCATGTTCAGTGGCCGTAAGTGACTGGGTACGGATAAAGGTACAGGTGAGGATGGGAAAGGGGAAAGGGGTAGCTAATCTCGAAGCCTCTGGCTCTAGCCTTTGCCTCCCAGGTCATTGTAAATATCATCTTCTGCGTATCCCAAACCTGAGTATAAAGACGGCTCCGAAACTTGCATAGCCGCGTAAATCAGCGATGTCTCTTTTGTCTTAGAGTTAGGCAAAGGTTTCGTATTTCCTTGAGACCTCTCACCCAAGAATGCTAACAATTTTTTCATCGTCGGCACACCATCGGCCATTTTCAACCAATTGATCAATGCCTTTCAAACCATAGGCATCACCTGCACAGCTACCCCCATAATCATAGGCTATAGTATGCCTAATCCCAGTCGGGCCAACTCACCCATGGTAGTCACCCTCCAACTCCGCCAACTCGACGTCCCCCCAGGCCAGCGCCTCCTGGTCCGCAATCTCGACTGGTCAGAATTCGAAAGCATCCTAACCGAACTTGGCGAGCATCGCGCATCCCGCATCGCCTACAACCAAGGCATCCTAGAAATCCGTATGCCCACACCCGAACATGAGGTCGACAAAGAACTCATCGGCGATATCGTCAAAACCCTTCTCGACGAACTCGAAATCGACTGCGAATGCTTTGGCTCAACTACCTTTAAACAAGCAGCTATGAACAGCGGCATTGAGCCAGACCAGTGCTTCTACATTCAAAATCACGCCCAAATGAGAGGCAAACGTCGCTTAGACCTGAGTATCGACCCACCGCCTGACCTAGCCATCGAAGTAGACGTTACCTCCAAAACCCAAATAGATGCCTACATCAGTCTGGGCGTCCCTGAACTATGGGTTTACATACAAAATCAACTCAAAATTTACACTCTACAAGCAGGTCAGTATGAGCAAGTAACCATAAGCCCCACATTTCCCGAATTACCCATTCTCGACTGGATAGCCGACGTGCTAGTCCAAAGTACCAATTTAGGCCGCAGCCCTGCATTGAGAGCATTTCGAAAGAAAGTAAGGGAAATAGCTTAAGACGATATTAATTGTCATATGAGATCTCTGCATCTGGGGCTCACCCTTACGCCACATAAAGATGGCCCCACCGACGTCCCATATCTACATTCCCATAGGCCCGCTCATACAACCCCTGCAGCTCTTCCAAAGACCGTGGCATATACTGCGACGCCATTCGCCCCCGAAACCAAACACCCTTACCAAACATCCGCACCGCAAAATAAACCAGCTGCATCCGCCAAGATCGCGTACCCCGAATCTTGCGACCCACGCTAAACATCACATCCGCAAACAAATCATCCGCTTGCCGCTTCGTCACAGGTACCTCTTTCAGCCGCCCATGCGTCACCCGTAGCAAATACCCATTCTCATAGGCCCAATCATGGGGTACCGCACCCACATTCCATGCACCCCACTGCAGACACCCCGCCATCCAGGATGGAATACTCGCCAGGTCATACACAAACCCAGGCGGAATTACCCAAACCTGGCCCAGATGGTCCTCATAGGTCCACCATTCATCCAACTGAAACTTCTTACCAGCCCAAAGACTTTTATAAATGGGTTTACCGTCACAAATTAGTTTGCCGATTTTAGGTTGATACATGGCAAGCATTCTCGAAACGTGATTTTAGTAGGCGGTGATTAGCACCTAAAAAATCATTCAATTTGCCTCAGCCATTTTGCGGAGTGTTTGTACTCGAAATACCCAAATTGGAAAGATTTTAGAGCTTTGTACAAAGGCGTTGCAGGTTTTCATAAACAAGCCTATGCACAATATCTACCCCTCATCCTCATAAAACCGATAAAACAAATACTCATCCTTAAACGGATGTTCATCCGTCACATGGTGCAGAATCCCCTTTTCCACCATCGCCTGCCCAATCCGCACCGCCGCCTCACGCGTCGCATTCTGGGTCTTCGTTAACCACGTCACCGCCTCACTGCCCACAAAACAATCTGGATATACCGTCAACCGAAACCGCCGATCCTTAATCTCCAACCCAAGATCCGAACGCATCTGTCTCACCAACTGTTCAAGAATCGAATCCTCCAATTGCTGGTGGTCCTGCAGCAAGCAGGAATACTCTCGCACGCTGGCTAACAAATCCTTAGAGGGTAATCGACCAACTTGTTGTGCTGGTGATGGATCGACAACGGACCTCTCCTCAGAAATCTGTTGTGTCCAGGTAGCCGTATCCAACTGGGGAGAGCGAATATGCAAATCACGCTGGGGAAACGGCAGCTCAATGTCATAGCGCCGAAAATTTGCTTCGAGCATGTAATACAAATCGCTTTTGAGATCAAACTGACGTCGAGGGTCGCGAATCCACACCAGGACATCAAAATCGAGAGAACTCTCCCCAAAGCCTAAAAACCGCAGACGAGGCTGGGGATATTGCAACACACTGGGATGGGCACTCACTACGTCCATCACCGTCCTGTGCACCTGGCGAATATCCGAGTTGTAGGCCACGCCGATGGGTAAATGCAGCTGAGATACCGGGTGCCCATGGCTCCAGTTAATCACCTTGTTTTCCAATAGCTCCCCATTCGGCACAATAATCGCTACCCGATCCAATGTGCGAATTTCCGTACTGCGGGCACCAATCCGTTCCACCGTTCCCACCAAATCTCCCAGATTGATAAAGTCCCCCACCTTGATGGACCGCTCAAACAGCATCACCCAACCGCTGACCACATTGTTGGCAATATTCTGCAAACCAAAGCCCACCCCCACACCGAGGACACTAGCTAAAATTGCCAGGGCACTGAGGTCAATGCCTAACACCTGCAAAATTAAAAATAGACCAATGCCCGTAAGCACCACCTGCATGATCGTTGCGATCGCATCCTGCACCCCCCGATCCGGTATCGCCGCCTTTAAAAAACGCGACTTCACCGCCGATGTCACAATCCGCACCCCAATCCACAACGCCAGGGTCAGCAACGCTACCCGGAACCCATCCACCAGGGAATACCCCTGACCATCAATATCTAGTAGGGGACTGGTGAAATATTGAAAAATCCGATAGCGAGCAGATCGGGCCTCAGGAAACAGCTGACATATATAAGTGACTGCCCCTAGCCACACCAGTACCTGGGCAGCCAGTAGCGACGGCAGTATCCACCTGGGCAGCTGACCCTTGCGGGTCTGTCGCCGCCAGAGCCAGCGACGACCGTTGTAAAAAAGCGCCCAGAAAACGAGTGAGATCGCCATCACTCCCAAACTTATCCAGGCCATCTGCCGCCGATAGGCAGGCTGTCGCTCTTTCTGAGCCTGATCTAATGCCCTTTGCAGAATATCTGCCCACAGGTCAGCCCGCTCTTGAGCAGGCACCCCAGTCATCAAATCACCGCTGGTCACTGTCAACAAATGCCGACCATTGGCCCGCACTGTCACCAGACCATCTTGCTCTCTGGTGCGTAAGCGAATCGGTGACGGGGGCGATTGGCTTTGAGCATTTTCCAGCACCTGCCACAATGCCTGATTGGCAAACGCGGCTCGCTCCTCGGCGCTGATATTTTCAATGCTACGAAGCTGAAAAAGCACCCGACCATCGATCACCACGTTGGCTTTTTCAGCCTGGGTTTGGGCCGCTGCTGGCAGGGGCAGTACTATACCCAGAATCAACAGGGTAATCAGTACGATGTATATGAATCTTACGACCAAGGAACCGGTGGGCCGTGCCTTGTGGTCGATGAATCGGTGGGCATTGCTCACCCTACTGTCCATTGCCCATTGCCCATTGCCCACCCACTCACCCATTGGCATTTATCAATACTCGCTGTTGACTTCTTTATCCAACATCAAGAAACCTAAACAGTCAGACCGTGTCGTAAAAAATAACCTTTTTATCAGGATCGCAGAGCACTCCAGGGTCTTAAAAACAAAAGCCCTCAGTTTGCTTGATTTGTGTCCTTTGGAGTGAGTTATTGCTCAAGGAAAAATCAATACCCTGTAAGAAATGTGGTCAGGAAGTTGGAAAATAGTCCAGCTCCCATGTGTCACAATGTAGGCGGTTTTGCCAACTCCAGCGGGCAGGCCCACAATAAATTATGGAATCCTTGGAATCTCTCTATTCTTACGCATGGCTCATCCCAGTACTGCCACTCCTCGGTGCAGCGATTGTCGGTGTGGGTCTGATCAGCTATAGCGACGCAACAAGTAAGCTTCGTACTTCGAGTTCAATCTTTATCGTCAGCCTCATGGGTATGGCGATGGTTATGTCCTTTGGCATTTTCTGGAGCCAGTGGAACGGCCACGAACCCTACTCATTTATGTTTGAGTGGGCTTCAGCAGGCAGTTTCAAACTGCAGATGGGATATACCATCGACCACCTGGCCTCCCTGATGTTGGTGATTGTGACTACAGTCGCCTTATTGGTAATGGTCTACACCGATGGCTACATGGCTCACGACCCAGGCTATGTTAGGTTCTATGCCTATTTGAGCTTATTTAGTTTCTCCATGTTGGGTCTGGTGCTCAGCCCTAATCTGGTACAAATATATGTATTCTGGGAGCTGGTGGGGATGTGTTCCTACCTGCTCATTGGTTTTTGGTACAATCGCAAACCGGCAGCAGATGCCTGTCAGAAAGCATTTGTAACTAACCGTGTCGGTGACTTTGGCCTGCTGCTGGGCATGCTTGGCATTTTTTGGGCTACCGGCAGCTTTGAGTTTGACATTATGGGCGAACGCCTTACCCACATGGTGGAAGTGGGTAGTCTGCCAGGTGCTATCGCAGCACTATTTGCGATTCTCGTGTTTATGGGGCCCATGGCCAAGTCAGCCCAATTTCCACTCCATGTCTGGCTACCCGATGCCATGGAAGGTCCGACACCTATTTCTGCACTGATTCATGCGGCAACGATGGTGGCTGCGGGTGTCTTTTTGATTGGCCGTATGTATCCGGTGTTTGAGGAAATCCCTGTGGCAATGAACACGATTGCCTACGTGGGTGCCTTTACTGCGATGATGGGGGCTACCATTGCTATTACTCAGAACGATATTAAAAAAGGACTGGCCTATTCCACCATGTCCCAGCTGGGTTACATGGTCATGGCCATGGGGGTGGGAGCCTACAGTGCAGGCTTGTTTCACTTGATGACCCACGCCTATTTCAAGGCCATGCTGTTCTTGGGGTCTGGTTCTGTCATCCACGGTATGGAAGATGTGGTCGGTCACAACCCCACCTATGCTCAAGACATGAGGCTGATGGGGGGGCTGCGTAAGTATATGCCCATCACTGCTATTACTTTTCTTATTGGTACCTTAGCGATTTCAGGGATTCCCCCATTTGCTGGTTTCTGGTCCAAGGATGAAATTCTCGGCTCCACCTTCCAGGTCAGTCCATTTCTCTGGGCGATTGGCTGGGTAACCGCTGGTATCACAGCGTTCTATATGTTCCGCATGTACTTCTCCACATTTGAAGGGGAATTTCGGGGTACGAATGGTGACATCAAAGAAATGCTGCGTATTGAGAACCTGCAGCGCATGGGGGCTTCCCTCGGCCCTGGTGCGATGAGTACTCAAGAGATGCCCACCACAACAGAAGAAGAGCATCACGACGACCACCATCACCATGCCTCTGAACCCCATGAGTCACCGATTACGATGACTTTGCCGCTTTTAGCTCTAGCTGTGCCGTCTATTCTGGTGGGTCTAGTGGGTACGCCCTTTGGCAATTACTTTGAGGCGTTTATTTCCGCTCCTGGTGAAGTGGTCACGGTTGCCGAACTTGCTGAAGAAGTCGATCTGCATGAGTTTGCGGTAATGGCCGGTAGCTCCGTGGCGATTTCAGTTGTGGGCATTACCCTGGCGGTACTGATGTATGTGGTCAAGGTGATTGATGCGGGTGCGATCGCAAACAAAATCAAGCCCCTCTACAACTTTTCCCTTAACAAATGGTACGTTGACGACATCTACGAAATTGTCTTTGTCCAGGGTAGCCGTAAGCTTGCCAAGGGTGCTCTCACTATGGACATTAAGCTGGTGGACGGTATCGTTAACCTGGCTGGCTTTTTAACCCTGATTACCGGTGAAGGTCTGAAGTATCTTGAGACTGGTCGTGCCCAGTTCTATGCCCTGATTGTATTTGGGGCTGTATTAGGCTTGGTGCTGCTGTCTGGGTTGACCTAGTCTAAACATCCTTTAAAAAATAAAAGGCAGCGTTAAAACGCCGCCTTTTATTTTTTAAAGGATGGGCCTATGCGACTGTTGCAGCCTCTTTGCTTGATATAGGCTGCCCCAGCCCTGGTAAAAACTTCTTCGCCATGGCTGGACTCTCATCCAGTAGATACTTCAAAAAGCTCTCAGCTACTACAGAAAGCTGTTTTCCAGCCAGATGACCTACATACCATTGCCGGGGAATAGGAAATCCTTCTACATCGAGAATGGCAAATTCGCCGCTAGTCCCTTCAGAGATGATGGTGTGCTGTGACAGGACAGAAACACCAAGGCCACCTGCAATCCCCTGCTTAATCGCTTCGTTACTCCCTAGCTCCAAGCGGACCTTGACATCCACATTATTAGCTGAAAATAGCTTCTGCACAGCTTCGCGGGTACCTGAACCAGGCTCACGCATGATAAAGGGCTCATTGTTCAAAGCTTCAATCGGAATATTACGCTTACCCGCCAAAGGATGATCCGTCGGAGCAATCACCACCAGGGGATTATCTAAAAAGGGATAGGTTTTTAAGTCCGGTTGGCTGGGCAGTTGACTAAAGATAAACAGGTCATCCTTATTGTTGAGCATCCGCTCTTGAATATTCTGGTGATTCGTCACCTTAAGGGAAATATCGATACCGGGATAGCGCTTACAAAAGGGTCCCAATAGTCGAGGGACAAAATATTTCGCTGTAGTAATGACGGCCAGACTTAGCTTGCCCTGCTTCATACCCTTGAGGTCAGCAATGGACATTTCAAATTGGGATAGCCCCTGAAAAATTTCCTGACACGTTTCTAGTAGCTTTTTACCTGCCTGAGTCAGATATAGTCGCTTGCCAATTTGCTCAAATAGCGGTAGACCCACGGCTTTTGTAAGCTGCTTGACTTGTATCGAAACCGTTGGCTGGGTTAAATATAGTTCTTCAGCAGCACGGGTAAAGCTACCGTGGCGCGCAGTGGCTTCAAACACCTTCAGTTGATGGAGCGTCGCATGAATCACGGGCTAAATCCTCATTGCAGCTGTCGACAATGGAGCGTACAAGTTACTCTTCAATAGAGTCTATTCTATCAAAGAAACCTATTTGAGTGGACTTTTTCTATGAATACCCGGATTAGTCGCCTTTGGGAACTGGCTGGGCTGTTTTTAAAGCTGGGCTCGATTGGATTTGGAGGGCCTCAGGCTCACATTGCCATGATTAATGATGAGGCTGTAGAACAGCGGGGTTGGTTAGGCACTGATGAGTTTAGTGATGGTCTAGCTGTTTGTGAGATGCTGCCAGGGCCGGCATCCACGCAGATGGGGATTTACACTGGCTATGTCTATGGTGGTTGGCTAGGAGCATTCGTGGCCGGTCTGGCGTTTATTACCCCTGCTTTTTTTATCGTAGTGGTTCTGAGCTGGGTGTATTTTCGGTTTCAGCAGCTCCCCCAGCTAATGGCCTTATTTTTTGGTCTCTCGCCGGTAATGATCGCGATCATTCTGGGCTTTTGCTATAGGTTGGGGCGCAAATCCATTCGGAATTGGATTGGGATGACCTTGGCTGTCGTTGCATTTTTAGCCAGCGCATTTAGTGACCTCAGCACACCGGTTTTATTTTTGCTAGCAGGTCTGGTGGGGATGGGACTGTACGGTCCCAAAGGCGCACGTCTAAATAGTTTTATGCCGATGGGATTGCTAGCCGCTATTCAACCTGGTTTTTGGGGTACTGAACGGTTAGCCGAGTACGGCTGGCCTCTCTTTATTTTCTTCCTTAAAGTAGGTTCGTTTATTTTTGGGGGAGGGTTGGTGATCATCCCGCTATTGGAATTCGAGGTGGTTCAACGTCTAGGCTGGCTTTCTACAGCTGACTTTATTAATGGTGTGGCTATTGGTCAGCTAAGTCCTGGTCCAGTCGTCCTGACAGCGGTCTTTGTCGGGTATAAAATGGCTGGTTTTTGGGGGGCGTTGGTCTCTGCTTTGGGTATTTTTACCCCTTCTTTTTTGTTTATTATGCTGGCGGCTCCCCTGCTGGTCCGATTGCGGCGTAATGGTTGGGTACAGGCATTTCTAAAAGGGATTAAACCGACTGTCGTAGGTGCCATTATGGCAGCAGCAGTTCCCCTAGGGGAAACGGCCTTTGGTCGAGAAACATGGCCTCTATCGGTGTTAGCTGTGGCGATTGAGATCGCATCTCTCATTGCCATTATGCGCTTCAAAATTACTGCTTGGAAGCTAATCCTGGGAGGAGCAGTAATTGGTCTAGTGGGATATCCCCTATTGGGAGGAGGGGCTTAAATGCCAGTTTTGGTTTTTAAGTGTTTAGTTTGGCATTGTTAATCTTCAGGATGAATGTAAGCTGCGAAATATCGCTTTGCTCCCTCTGTTATCTACTCCCTCTGCGCCCCCAGCCCCCACCATGCATCTCCAACCCCATCACCGCCTCGCTATCCTACTCCATAACGGCATTACCGGAGCCAAAGGTAAAACGGGTCTGGCATTGCTGCGCTATAGCGAAAATCCTATCGCCGTCGTGATTGACGAAACCTGCTGCGGAGACTCTATCAAAGCATTGACAGGAATCGATCGCGACGTCCCCATTGTTGCCAACATGGAAGCGGCCCTAGCCTACTCACCAGATGTGTTAGCCATTGGTCTGGCTCCTTCTGGCGGTCGTTTACCAGACCCCTGGGTAGAGGATGTACGGTTTGCGATCGCATCAGGCCTTAGCGTCATGAATGGTCTCCACACCTACTTTAATGACGATCCCAGCCTGACCCAGCATCTCGACCCCGTTCGATACCCTGACCAGTGGATTTGGGATATGCGTCAAGAACCCAGCGGTCTGTCCGTCGGCACGGGCAAAGCTCGCCATCTAGGGTGCCGTCGTGTGCTAGCAGTCGGCACTGACATGGCCGTTGGAAAAATGTCTACCTGCATTGAACTCAACCGTGCCACACAAGCCCGTGGGCTCAAATCTCAGCTGATTGCCACCGGTCAAACCGCCCTTATGCTTGGGGCTCCTGGTGTAGCACTCGATGCTGTAAGGGTAGACTACGCTGCCGGCGCTGTCGAACAGGCCGTCCTTAACAACTATGGAGGCCAAGATGTTATTTATATTGAGGGGCAAGGGTCCCTGCTAAATCCTGCTTCGACCGCTACATTACCATTGCTTCGAGGTGGGCAGCCCACTCACCTTGTGCTCGTGCACAAAATTAATCTGGAGCGTATTCAGCACTTTCCAGATTTTGTCATTCCTCCGCTTCAGGAGGTTATTCATCTTTATGAAACTGTGGCTGCTGCTGGGGGAACGTTTGCTCTTCCAAAACTTGTGGGTATTGCATTAAATACTTTTGGTGTGGATGAACATGAGGCGAAGGATGAGATCGTTACCCTAACCCAAACAACCGGGCTCCCCTGCACAGATGTCGTCCGGTTTGATCCAACTCCAATCTTGGATGCTATTTTGCATAATTAAGCAACTCAACCAGACTCTACAACTCAGAGCCCAACCAGGCAATTACTTTTTCCTCAAACGGTAAGTAATTCGCCCTTTTGTCAGATCGTAGGGAGTCAGCTCAACTTTTACCCGATCACCCGGCAAAATCTTGATGTAATTACGGCGAATTTTGCCAGAAATATGGGCCAAAACATTAAACCCATTATCCAAATCCACCCGAAACATTGCGTTAGGAAGAGATTCGGTAACAGTCCCTTCCATTTCAATTAAATCCTGCTTAGACAAGTAGCTATTCCTCAACTTAATAAACAATTAACCATGAAGCGGACGGACTCCAACCGTCCACCCGCTTCTACAGCAGATATCCAAATGTTTTAGGATATTTGCCTTCCCCATTGGCATAAATTAGGGTTTCCATGCAATCCCATGCAACCCAACCCTATAAGGGTAACAAACGATACTCTAAAAAATGCGATTGGATAGATGCTTCAACCTACCCTGTAGATTTCACCATATGAAATTAGAGCAAGCCTACAGAATCTGGCCCTAAGCCTGCAAAACCTGCTTTAAATCTGCCTCCACCAAGTCCATTGACTGATGGCCGTTGATCGACACCAGCTGCTGGCGATTTCTAAAAAATTCGATTAGCGGTTCCGTTTGCTGACGGTAAACTTCCAGACGATTCCGAATGACGTCTTCATTATCGTCCTTACGGCCACGGGCAAGTAAACGTGATATCAGCACATTATCTGGCACCTCTAAGTTCAGCACACACTCGCAGGGTTGATCAACCTCAGCTAGTAGTTTGTCCAGAAAGTTCGCCTGACTGACGTTACGTGGAAACCCATCCAAAATCCAACCCTTGGCAGCATCTTTCTGGGCTAAGCGCTCACGGATAAGATCCAATATCAACTCATCAGGTACCAGCTCTCCAGCATTCATGTAGGATTCAGCTTTTTGGCCAAGCTCAGATTGAGCAGCAACTGCTGAACGCAAAATATCCCCAGTTGAAATATGAGGTACATCGAAATCCCCCGACAGAACGGCAGCTTGAGTCCCCTTACCAGCCCCAGGAGGGCCTAAAAAAATTACTCTTATCACTACTTTTTCACCATGCCTTCGTAACGTTGAGAAATCACATAGGTTTGAATCTGCTTAGCGGTATCAATCGCCACACCAACCAAAATAAGCAAGGACGTTGCCCCCAAGCCTTGGAAGACAGTTACGCGCAAACCACTTTCTACCATGCTTGGAACCACAGCAACAATCCCTAAAAACAATGCTCCTAGAAAAGTTAGTCGGTTCAAAACCTTGCCAATAAAATCACTAGTTGCCTTACCAGGGCGAATGCCCGGAATACTGGCCCCCATTTTCTTTAAATTCCGCGACATATCCTCAGGATCTACAACTAATGATGCATAGAAGTAGCTGAAAAATAGAATCATCACCAGATACATCAGATTGTATGGAATCGAGCCCGGACTCAAAAATTGATTCACAAAATCTGACACACCTGGATTAGATAAGGTTCTGGCAATGTAAGGAGCAGCCTGCAACGGTAGCACTAAAATAGCCGATGCAAAAATGATAGGCATAACTCCACCCTGATTAAGACGCAGGGGCAGATAATTACTCTTTTCTAAATACAGCTTGCGACCGACCTGACGTCGTGCCGACACAATCGGAATTCGACGCATGCCCTCCTGAACAAATACAATCCCAACAATCATTGCCAGATAAACGAGACTAACAACGATAATGCCAGCCACATCCTGTCGTGACGATGTTGGCGACTGGGCCACAGTCACAGCACTGTTAAGTAAGCGCGGCAACGAGGAAACAATGTTCAAAAAAATCAGCAGTGATGCCCCATTACCAACACCACGCTCCGTAATTAATTCCCCTACCCACATCACAAACATTGAGCCTGCTGTGAGTGCTACAGCCGTTTCAATAATGAAGGGAATGCCTGGTTCATTGGCAAAGGGACTCAGTAAGAAACTTGCCAACAGCGTGCTCTGCAAAACTGCCCAGCCCATAGCTACATAGCGAGTAATCTGGGAAATTTTTCGCCGTCCAGCTTCACCCTCATTTTTTTGAAGATCTTCTAGTTGAGGTATTGCGGCCGTCAGTAACTGCATGATGATGGAGGCATTAATGTAAGGCAAAATGCCCAAAGCAAAAATGCCTAGTAGAGACAAACCTCCACCCACAAAGATATCTAGAAATCCTAATAGACCTCCAGCATCAACCTGCTGTGAGAAAGCGACACGATCAATCCCTGGTACAGGAATATACATTCCCAAACGAACCAGCACTAACAGCCCTAGAGTTACCAACAAACGACCACGCAGACCAGCAGCTTGGGCCATCTGCAAAAACGTTTCTTGGGCGCTAGGTGTCTTTCCTCGACTGACAACCATAAGTTTAGATTTTAATTAAACGTAAGCTGCACCTAGGTCAAAGCCCAGAGCACAGCTAACTAATACATACGCTAATTCTAGAGGCTTACGCCACGATTTCACAGGATCCACCAGCTGCCTCAATTTTAGCCTTAGCACTCTGGGTAAATGCTGCTGCTTTAACAGTCAGCGCAACTTTCAGCTCACCATCACCCAAAATTTTCAGTGGACCATCATTTGAAGTAATGATGCCAGCATCCATCAGAGATGCCATGGTCACTTCGGTCCCAGAAGGCAACTCAGCTAGACGCGATACATTCAGCACAGTAAAAACTTTCTGATTGACAATGGGAAAGTGTTTAAGCTTTGGAATGCGTCGATACAATGGTAGCTGTCCACCCTCAAATCCAGGGCGAGTAGGGCGACCCGAACGAGCTTTTTGACCCCGCATACCAAAACCACAGGTAGCTCCCTGACCTGCTGCAATGCCCCGACCTACGCGACGACGGCGACGCTTTGAACCGGTTTTAGGCTGAACATCCTCTAGTCTCATTGTTTTAAAGTCCCAATCAATTCAATTCTTCCAGACCTAAGCGTAGAGTTTCTCAAGCGGGATTCCTCGCTCTTTAGCTACCTCAGAGAAGGTCCGCAAAGAGGCTAACGCATTTGCCGCTGCTCGAGCATTGTTCAACTGATTACCAGACCCCAACTGCTTAGCTAAAACATTCCGCACACCAGCCAGTTCAAGAACAGTACGAACTGCCCCCCCGGCAATTACACCTGTACCAGGTGCCGCGGGACGCATAAAGACACGGGCACCACCTGCTTCACCAGTGGATGGGTGAGGTAGTGAATAGGCTTTATTGAGGGGCACATCAACCAAGTTTTTCTTGCCATCAGCGACACCTTTCTTAACCGCACCGATAACATCACTGGCTTTGCCAACGCCAACACCGACTTGGCCCTTCTCGTTACCGATAACTACAATGGCTCGAAAGCTTAGCTTTTTACCGCCCTTGACAACCTTAGTGACTCGGCGAATTTGGACCACTCGCTCCTGCCACTCTGATTCTTTTTCCTTATTTTTATTGCCCTTGCGACGTTCTTTTGCCATGATTTAATCCCTTTAAGTCTTATAAATCTAGACCAGCTTCACGAGCAGCCTCTGCCAGGGCTGCAACTCGACCGTGGTAGAGCTTGCCACCTCGATCAAAAACGACTTGCTTTACTCCCTTAGACAAAGAACGTTCAGCGATTAGCTTACCAACCTTTGCAGAAGCATCCTTAGTAGAGCCCCCGTCGTTTCCCTTAAGCTCAGTATCTAATGTGGAGGCAGCCGCTAAGGTGTGA
Organism: Cyanobacteria bacterium P01_F01_bin.13; assembly: GCA_039191365.1. Lineage (GTDB taxonomy): Bacteria > Cyanobacteriota > Cyanobacteriia > Phormidesmidales > Phormidesmidaceae > Leptothoe. The sequence goes on from JBCCXQ010000070.1 coordinate 18,059, forward strand.
TGTCTATAATCATCAATAACTTGAGCGTAGATATGATTGTTAGAGCGATAGACTGCCAATCTAGGACGCTCGGCAGTTCCTTTTATTCGACGTCGAATACGAGCATGACGGCGATGGGTGGATTGTTTACGTGTAGCTTTCATAACTCAATTACTTTCCTGCTTTACCAGCTTTACGTCTAACCATCTCACCGAGATACCGTACTCCTTTGCCTTTGTAAGGTTCAGGGGGACGAGCATCGCGAATTTTAGCAGCAATGGTGCCAACCAATTCCTTATCGATACCACTAACAATCACATTAGTGTTTCCCTCAACCTTAAATTCAATCCCCGCTGGTGGTTCAAACTCAACCGGATGGCTATAGCCTAGGTTCATGGTCAACTTCTTGCCCTTCAAAGATGCACGATAACCTACGCCCTTAATTTCAAGCCGTTTTTCAAAGCCTTTGGAAACACCTTCAACCATATTGGCGACCAGGGTGCGTGATAAACCGTGTCGTGATCGGGCTGTACGCGAATCATCTTGTCGGGTCACAATAACCTGTTCGCCCTCTTGAGTGATATTGACCTCCTCAGGTAACACACGGGATAATTCACCTTTGGGGCCTTTAACGACTACTGATTGAGCATCAATAGAAACGGTTACACCTGAAGGTACAGGCACCGGCTTTTTACCAATCCGAGACATTTTTAATCCTTCCCTAACCGCCAGCAACGGCCATGAAAACAACTACTAAGACAAGCGAGGCAACAACACATCACCAGATGTAACAAAGAACTTCTCCACCGACTCCCTTGTGGCGAGCATCCCTGTCAGTCATGATGCCACTTGAGGTAGAAACAATAGCAATGCCGATACCTCCCAAAACTCGAGGCAGGTCTTTACAGCTTGAATAGACTCGCAGACCTGGCTTGCTGACACGGGTTAGATTACGAATGATAGGCTGCTGCATTTTTCCCTTATATTTCAGCTTCACAGTCATCATCCGCGCCACACCCTCAGTTGACTCCGAGGTATCGCCAATAAAGCCTTCCGACTGAAGCACTTTGGCAATATTACGAGTAACCTTAGTAGATGGGATTTGAACAGTCTTATGCCGCGCAAGATTTGCATTTCGAATGCGCGTCAGCATGTCTGAAATCGTATCGTTAGACGCCATATTTCTCTCTCGTATAAACCTCAGCTATCCCGGAACGGCATTCCCAGCTCTTTGAGGAGGGCGCGCCCTTCCTCATCAGTTTTGGCAGTGGTCACAATTGTGATATCCATGCCGCGAACCTGATCAACACCGTCGTAATCGACCTCAGGGAAAATCAACTGCTCGCGCAGCCCCAGGGTATAATTTCCTCGCCCGTCAAAACTTCTGGGACTTACGCCACGAAAGTCACGAATTCGAGGTAGCACCAAATTGATTAAACGATTTAGGAATGCATACATACGCTCAGAACGAAGGGTAACCATAACCCCGACTGGCATACCTTGACGAATCTTAAATCCAGCAATCGCTTTCTTTGCACGGGTAATTACGGGTCGTTGACCTGTAATTACACCCACCTCACTAACCGAAGCCTCTAAGGCTGTTGCATTTTGCGAAGCTTCTCCTAAGCCACGATTAAC
>JBCCXQ010000071.1:0-18902 GCA_039191365.1 Cyanobacteria bacterium P01_F01_bin.13
GGCTCAAGTCGGCCCCAATCTAGATATTCTCCACTGCGTGATGTTTCCTCATTTAAATTATGACCTGCCCATGTTTGGTTGTGATATTGTCAGTGGCCGCGGTCAGATTAGTGCGGCGGTAGTCGACCTCTCACCTACCAGTCCCGATGGGTTGTTACCAAAGCCCTACAAACTTGCTCTAGAGGGCATGGGCACAGCCGGGTACAGTCATCCCCGAGAATTACCCAGCTGGGGACATATTTTTTCGGACCACTGCTGTTTTATTAAACCCATTGGTTCTACAGAACATAGACGCTTTCTAGATCAAGTCCGCTACTATCTCACCCTACATTGCAAACAGGCTACAGCCACATCTCCCACTCCCTGGCAACGATCTAGGATTTTGGCAGGCCAGCGCAACTACTGCATTCATCAACAACAAAACGACAAAACCCGTCGCATTTTAGAAAAGGCGTTTGATCCGATTTGGGCTGAATGCTATATGACTACTGTGTTGTTTGATCTACCCGATGAGTAGGGCTGTAAAATTTCAGTAAGTTTCTGTAATTGTCTATGCCTTCTACATCGGTGCCCCTTAGTTCAACCCCTGCTACAGTTTCTCAATCCCAAGGACAGCTGCTCGTCTTTACTGGCCCCAGCGGTGTGGGTAAAGGGACTCTACTGCGCCAACTGCTAAAACGTCATCCAGATATTCAGCTATCGATATCAGCCACAACCCGCCAGCCTCGCCCGGGGGAACAGCACGGCAAACACTACTACTTTGTCACCCGCTCTGAGTTTGAGGCTATGGTTCAAGCGGGGCAGCTGTTGGAGTGGGCCGAGTTTGCAGGCAATCTCTACGGTACCCCACGTAAGCCCCTGGACACGATGGTTGCCCAAGGTCATGTGGTGATTTTAGAAATTGAGCTAGAAGGGGCACGTCAGGTCCGCAATACCCTGCCGACAGCACGGCAAATTTTTGTACTTCCCCCCAGTCTGGAGGAGCTAGAGACCCGGATTCGCAAACGCGGTCAGGATTCTGATGCTGCGATCTCAAAACGCCTGGGTCGGGCTCAAGTCGAAATTGCGGCTGCCGCCGAGTTTGATATCCAAATTGTGAACGACAATCTTGAACGCGCCCTCAACGATCTGGAGATGGCTGTCATGGCTCCACCGTCGATGGAGGCACCCCTGCCATCACCACCAAAGACTCAACCACAGACTTAACCAGTGGAGCCGCGACGCTCGAACCATAGGCATCTTCACCCAAGGGTTCATCCACTACGGCCAGCACTACATAGCGGGGGTTTTCCACCGGCAGAATGCCGACAAAGCTAACCAGGCGACCATCACCATATTCGCCATATTCAGTCGCTTTTTGGGCTGTCCCCGTTTTACCCCCTAGCCGGTAGTTGGCCACCCGAGCCTGTTTGCCAGACCCAGATGTCACCACCGCTTCCATCATTTCGATCACCGTCTGGGTGGTCTCGCGAGAGAACACCGTCTTTGGAGTCGGACGCTCCGGCTCCCAGGTTAAATTAGCATCTTGATCCACCAGCCCCCTGACAACATGGGGCGTCATCAGCTTCCCACCATTGGCCAGGGCGGCATGGAGCTGTACCTGCTGTATGAGGTTAAGGGAAAACCCCTGACCAAATGAAGTCGTAGCTGCTTCGACCTCGCTATTAATAAATTGAGAACGGCTCTTGAGCTGGGCGACAGCCTCAGTCGGTAGCTCCACCCCCGTGGACTCCCCTAAGCCCAGTTTTTCTAACCAACTGTAGTATTCAGAGCGCTTCAGGCGTTCCATGATGTGCACCATACCCACGTTGCTGGAGTGGCGCAGAATATCGGTAATGGTAATGGAGCCTCGCGAACCGACGACCTTATAGTCGGCATTTTGAATCGTCCATTGGTCGTACTTTAACGTGCCTTCGTCATAGATGTACTCATCGGGCACAATCACGCCAGTTTCGAGTGCGATCGCAACATTAATGGGCTTAAATGTAGACCCAGGCTCATAGAGGTTACTCACAGCCCAGTTCTTAAATTGCTCGACGTTGGCTTCATAGTAGCGATTGGGATCGTACGTGGGAGTCACCGCCAACGATAAAATCGCCCCGTCCCGACTATCCATCACGATCAAAGCCCCCTGCTTTGCCCCATAACGACTGACAGTCGCTTCTAAATTTCTCTGGGCAATACGCTGCAGACGGCTATCTACCGTCAGCTGTAGTTTTAGACCGTCACGATTGGGTAGCTGTTGCACCGCTTGGGGTAAAGGCGCATCCTCCACGTCGTACAACAGTTGCTCCTGCAGGGCGTATTCCAAACCCGCCTGGGGCTCCCCCTCCAGGTTTATATATCCCACCAACTGAGACATTAACGCTTGCTGCGGATAGAAACGCTGTTGGCTGGGCAATAACTCCAAGCCATCCAAGCGCAGATCGCGAATACGCTCCGCTAGCTCCTCCGACACATCCACTGCTACCTGAATACCCGTCTCTTGCTCTTGAAAGCGGCCTAATAAACTGTCCCGAGATTGGCTCAGCACTCTCCCTAAGGTTTCAGCCATCTCTTCACGAGAACGACTAAACAACATGGGATGAGCATAAATGGTGTACACAACTCGATCCACCGCCAGCACATTCCCCTGACGGTCAATAATTGGACGTCGTGATGCCCGAGGCACCCATGGTAAGGTCTGTCGCTGCTCTTGAGCCTGAGCCTTCAACTCATCCCCCAGCACCAATTGCAAACGAGCCAGACGAGCACTTAGCCCCAGCATTGCCAGCCCCATACAGCCCCATACCGTTACCAGCCTAAACCGTGGCGACGACAGATAGCGAGGTCGACGAGCAGGCTGACGATACCCTGAGTTAGACGACTGCGGAACCATAAATACGAGGCAAGCACAACAGATATGGAACGTCCGTATCAGAACTACCCAGCCAAACTAATAACCCAACGGATGTGGCATGGGAAAATGCACCTCAGACTCTGCAGAGGGCTCAACTGATGGACGCGGTGAAGCAGGTGCCAAGAAGATAGCATTATCCGGCTCAAAAGGTTTAAATCCAGCTGTTGGCAACTCTGCCTGCTGGGCCATACTGTGCTTCAATGTTTCATTTGCCGTCGTTACCTGCTGGGTTGAAACCTTGAGTGTTTCTAAACGCTGAAATGCACGAGAAACGGTTTTATCGAGGTATACCGTCCAACTATAAATAACCAGAGCAGCAACCACCAAGCCACCTGTCACCAAAGTAGACCCCTGTTGTACCCCCACCAACAGCTTCAGTCCCAAGGGTAGCCTGGGAGTTTTAGGCAGTTGCTTAATATCAGTGGCAGGGACGACGTCAGGAGCAGACGCTGCCCGAACAGGCTCCCTGAAAAGTACCTTAGGAGACGTCTTCTGCACAGGATGCAGCAAAACTAGATTCTGCTTTTTAGAACTCCCAATGCTACTCTCCCGATCTCGATCAGCCTTAACGGCAAAACCCACTCGTTTACTCCTCACTACATAAGCTGACCCTGTTCGCCAAGGTTAATGCCGAATCATAGCGTCCGGCAGTCAATTCCCTACACCTCACCAGAAGATAACAGAAAACGTCAACTGTTCAAGTATTATTTGGCACTCAAGATAAAACACACATAATTAGCGCGAATCATTCCCGTAACATATCCCCTGCATAGGCATAAAGATTACATGCCTACATTGCAAATCGAGCCTCATGCTACAGGAGTCGCCCACAAAGAACAAGAGCTACTGGAAATTCATTGGACATCTATTACATTTGTCAGACCAGTCAAGACAATGAATAGCCCTAAGAGCTTTAAGCAAAAAAGCTCACAACAAAAGGGACAGCGCCATAATCAAACGCTGCCCCTTTATACCTATCTGATTAGTCTATTACGTGAGCTTTATTCAGCGGTTGCCAGCTCGGTACTGCCACGACGGCGGCCCCGAGTAAGGCTATTAAACAACATCTGACCAATCGCCTTAACCAAGTTACCCTCAAGCTCTTGGAATAGCTGCATATTGATACCAAAGGCATCGTTGGCCTCATCCACAATGCGTTCAGCCATAGCCTCATCGACGGGAGCAACGTTAATAGTGGCGCGGTATTTGTCCTTAAACGCTCCCTCATCAGGAATAGTGGGGAACTCGTAGAAAGCGACACCATCGTCACCCGCTAAGTTCATTGCCCGCTGAGCAATGTTCTTCAGAATCTGACCACCGGACAGATCACCCAGATAACGAGTATAGGAATGACCTACCAACAGCTCCGGAGATTGATTAGACACTTCGCGAATACGATCCACATAGGATTGACCAGCCGGAGAAATAGAAATCTGCTCTCTCCAGTTAGGACCGTAGTAATACGCTAAATCAGTCTCAAGGGTTTCCTTGCGATGTAGCTCTGGGTAGTAAACCGATGAAACCACAGGATGGTCTTTATGACGCTCCAACTCTTCTTCCATGGCAGCGTAAACATAATAGAAGTTAGCCACCAGCTTACGGTAGGACTTCTTCTCAACAACGCCACGCAAAAAGCATCGAACGAAGCCCACATTCTCGGCCATCGTATGGGCTTTCTGCGTACCTTTCTTGAGCTTTTCGGCTAAATTGCTGCTCATACTAAATATCTCGACGTTAAATGACTAGACGCTAAATGAATTTAATATCGTCCGCTGTACGCGTAGGGCGATGGGTTAAACAGATAAATCGCCACAGTAGTCACCGTAAAACGTTTTGATGAGCCCTTACATTACATTTTTTTACGCAAACAGTAAGAGCATTACAGTCGAAACACCCCCTTAATAAGGCTGCAAGCCCTGCTAAACAAAGGTCTCAGGGGTATCCGTATAAACACCTGTTTCGTTGCATTTTGCAATATTTTGAAACTTATGACATCTGTCAGGTTAATCAGGACAGTGGGTATAAAAGCCTGACGTTACAGCACTAACCTAACGAGCAGATGTCCTAATACATTGGGACATCTGCTCTAGACTAAAAAATATAAAAATTCAGCCACCCTAATCAAAAAATCGGTCTAGGGCTGCTTTTAGCTCAGTGAGTTCCGCTTCAATATTGCCTTCGGTCACAGCGCGACTGATGCACTCACTGAGGTGTTCATCCAAAATCAACCGAGCTACCCGGTCAAGGGCTCCCCGGACTGCAGCAACCTGTACGAGCACATCCGGGCAGGGACGATCTTCCTGAACCATGGTCTTAATGCCGCGCACATGCCCTTCAATGCGGGAAAGGCGATTGACAATGCGTTTTAGGGATTCTTCACTATGGGAGTGGCCATGGCCATTGGAGCCATGGGAATGGGAAATGGCGTCAGAAGAGGTGCTCAAGGGCTAAAACGGGTAGGTTTTCTGAAAAGATAAATAGTTAACAAAATCCTCGTAGAAGGAGTTTTGTTAACTATTGTTACGCTTTTGCAGGTTTTTGTCACCTCGGCTCATTTTTGAGCATTGCTAATGCGCTTCTAGCCAGCGGGCAACATCTTTAGCATGGTAGGACAGGATCAAGTCTGCTCCTGAGCGCTTAAAGCTAGTCATGGTTTCCATGACTAGTTTCTTCTCGTCAACCCAGCCGTTCAGAGCCGCTGCTTTGACCATGGAGTATTCTCCTGACACGTTATAGGCGGCAACGGGCAAATTACTAGCTTCTTTCACTCGCCAGATAATATCCATATAGGCAAGGGCCGGTTTCACCATCAACATGTCAGCCCCTTCAGTAATATCTAGTTCGATTTCTTTGAGGGCCTCTTGACCATTAGCCGGATCCATCTGGTAGGTACGACGATCCCCAAACTGAGGGGCAGATTCCGCCACATCCCTGAACGGTCCGTAGTAAGACGATGCATACTTAGCGGCATAGGACAAAATAGGGATATTTTCAAATCCTGCTTCATCTAGGCCAGCGCGAATGGCTCCCACAAAGCCATCCATCATGCCAGAAGGCGCAATGATGTCTGCACCTGCATTAGCCTGGGAGACTGCTGTTTTTTTGAGTAACTCCAGGGTGGGATCGTTGAGCACTCGACCGGTGAGATCGCCGACCTCTAGATAACCGCAGTGGCCGTGAGGCGTATATTCACAAAGACAGGTGTCCACTGTAACGATAAGGTCTGGTACAGCAGCTTTTACAGCTTCCGTTGCCTTTTGCACAATACCGCAGTCATGCCATGCCCCGGTTGCGTCATCATCTTTACCTTCCGGAATCCCAAACAAAATGATGGAGGGAATGCCGAGATCGTAGACTTCCTTGGCTTCCTCAACGATTTTGTCCACTGACAGCTGATAGACACCGGGCATAGACTTGACTTCTTTGGCAACGCCTTTACCAGGGACCGCAAATAGTGGATAGATAAAATCGCTAGTGGTGACAACGTTTTCGCGGACCATGCGACGTAATTGAGGATGGCTGCGCAACCGGCGAGGGCGATGAGTTGGAAACATGTCAGTTTTTAAAGAAAGCCATATGAAAGAGGTTGAGGAATAAGGATTTTATAAGATCCAAAAATCTATTTGGAAAGGCGTTCCATGGAAAGCCTCTTCATCAAAAAATAAAAGCTTATTGAATCCTCATTCCTTAAGTGACTAGTCTAAAACCTGCCTGGACATCAGCTTTCAGTCGGATTAAAAAAAGTAACGTTCGAATTGGTAGGGGCGCTACATGCAACGTCTTTGAACCATACAGCGATAAAATAGGCCACCGTCAACCTGGAGGGTGTGTAGGTGTTTGCAACACCAGAGCTGCTATGGGCCTTGATCGGTCTAATTTTAACCATTGGGGGTACCTGGCTAGAGGTCTTTATTACTAACGGCCCCTGGGACTGGAACACTGGTATAGAGGTGTTGTCCTTGGGAGTGAGCTTCCAGGTAGGTGCTGTATTGCTAATCGGCTGTTTGGGGGGACAAAATGCAGCCGCCCTATCGCAAATTGCTTATTTGAGTTTGGGCATTGTGTTATTCCAGGCGTTTGATTTGCAAGTATTTACCCAGGGCGGTGGATTAAGCTACCTGAGGGAGCCTAGTTTTGGGTATTTGCTGGGGTTTATTCCAGCCGCTTGGGTTTGTGGATACCTGGCATTTTGGACCACGCTAAAACTAGAAACCCTGGCCTTAAGCTGCTTGGGAGGATTGCTAACGATCCACGGGGTGGGGCTGGTGTATTTGCCTTTAGCCTATGTATTACAGTGGACTGGTGAGAATGCGCCATCCCTGGCAGAAGCTATTTTCACTTACTCAATTGCACCGATTCCAGGGCAGCTGATTTTGGTCTGTGCTGTCTCTGTATTAGCCTACGGCACCAGGCAAATATTATTTTATTAAGGTCGTCATTACCGCATGGGCAGATTAAGGAGAAAAAAAATCAATCGCCTATTCTGGGTGACGGCGTTTATTGGCCTGCTTCTGGACCAAGTTACCAAGCATTGGGTCGTTCAAAACTTTGATCTGGGTCAGCCGGTAACCATCATTCCGGGAGTCTTAAATTTTACCTATGTGCTCAATCGCGGCGCTGCCTGGAGCATCTGTAGCGGTGATGGCTGTCGCTGGCTACTACCCTGGTTATCAGTCATTGTCAGCATTGGCATTGCAGGCTATGGCATGCTCAGGGTAATTGAAGATCGCTGGGAGCGCGCAGGCTGGGGATTTATTCTGGCTGGCGCATTGGGCAATGGCGTTGACCGGGTAAAAGCAGGTGAAGTGGTGGATTTTATCCAAGCGTTTCCCATCACTCGATTTCCTGTGTTTAATCTGGCAGATATCTGGATCAACGTGGGTATTGTTTGTTTGTTTATTGCTATTTTGCTAACGGCAAAGCGCGAGGAACGGCAATCTTAGAGTGTGTGATGTCAGTATGGGCAACGTCTATACTGGCGGCCTAAAATGAGCCATATTTATATCCGCAATCCTGAGTATGTTGGCTGTATGTATAAGAGCCGGATCATGGGCAGGTGGTTATAGCATCTGTAGGGTTTATAGTTAACCCGTATTTTTGAATCTGTTTTTAAGCGTTTTACGTCTAGGGATGACTCAGCCGCCCCGCCGAAATTCATCAACGACGCCACCCCGGACTATTCTGGGAACGATGACCCAGGTCATTCAAAACGTAGCTCGGGTAGATTTCAACAAGCTAGCGTTGAAGCCAGGCGCGCGGGTACCCAAGCTAGTGGTGGATTATAACGCCCAGCAACAGGTATATGATCTGGTGGGCGATCACTATGTGCTGGGGCGTAGCTCAAAAACCTGCGATATTGTGGTGCGCAGCCCGCTGGTGAGTCAAACCCATCTGACACTTACTCGCGATCGCAGCCAACCGGGCAATCCCTTTGTCCTCAAGGACAAAAAATCTACCAACGGCACTTATTGTGGTAAAAAGCGACTCAAAACCTTTAAGCTTCAGGACGGTGACGTACTGAGCTTAGGGCCCAAAGAACTCAGCGATGCCGTCACCCTACGGTTTCAGAACCCGGCACCGTGGTATCTCAAAACCATTCGCTACGGTTTATACGGCTTCACCGGCAGCATTGCCCTTGCGGCTCTGTGGGTAGTTGCCATTGAGTGGCCCAAAATCCCGATTCGGCCCATACCGGAGTCAGTGCAGGGGCCGGTGTCCGTCTACGGCAATGAAAATGGCGACCGAGTCCTGCTTAATCCTATTAATAACCAGGCCCACATTGAGAAAACCCGTCTGCGAGACTATTCCAGATATCTACCCCAGGCCGTAGTCGCCTCGGAGGATTCTCGCTACTACTGGCACCTGGGTGTGGATCCCTGGGGCATTGCCCGCGCCGCTAAAACCAACCTCAGTAGCGGCACGATTCGAGAAGGGGCCAGCACCCTCACCCAGCAGATGGCGCGCAACATCTATCCAGAGTATGTGGGTAGCGATGACAGCGCCATGCGCAAAATTCGCGAGATGATCGTCGCCCTAAAACTAGAAACCTTTTACAGCAAAAATCGCATCATGTTGCTGTATCTCAACCGGGTGTATCTGGGTAACAATCTCTATGGTTTTGAGGATGCCTCCCAGTTTTACTTTGATAAGTCAGCTAAGGACCTCAACATTCAAGAAGCGGCTACCCTGGTGGGCATTTTACCCGCGCCCAATGCATTTAACCCGGTGCAAAGCTATGATGACGCCCTGGACTATCGCAATCGCGTGATTGAGCGCATGGTGGTCCTCGGCATGATCAATCAAGAAGATGGTCGTCGCGCTCGCCGTTCGCGGATTGAGATTAGCCCTAATGCCCGTCGCCAACTCCAGAGTATTCGGGCTCCCTACTTTTATAGTTATGTATTTGACGAGTTGGACCAAATTCTGGGTCTGGGTCTGGCTCGGGAAGGCAACTTCCATGTGGAAACCAGTCTAGATTTAGCTATCCAAACCCAGGCAGAAACCTCAATGCGTTCCGGCATTGCCAACCTGGGCGACCGCTACGGATTTTCCCAGGGAGCGCTGGTTACGTTGAAATCGTCCACGGGGGAAATTCAGGCTCTGGTAGGCGGCGCAGACTATGGCCAAAGTCAATTTAACCGGGCATCTCAAGCCGTGCGACAGCCGGGGTCCACCTTCAAAATTTTTGCCTATGCCAGTGCCTTGGAACAGGGTATTTCCCCCGGCAATGGCTTCAGCTGTAGCGACTTTAACTGGGGTGGCCAGTTTTACCAGGGTTGTCGCTCGGGCGGTGGCTCTCTGGATATGTACGATGGCTTTGCCCTTTCAGAAAATGTAGTTGCTCTGCGAGTGGCCCGCGATGCGGGGCTAGACAATATTGCCAATCTGGCTCGTACCATGGGCATTGAGTCAGAGCTAGACCCGGTCCCCGGACTGGTGCTGGGGCAAAGCGGGGTGACCCCCTTAGAAATGACCGGGGCGGTAGGTGCGATCGCAAACGACGGCCTTTGGAATCGGCCCCACAGTATTCAGCGGGTATTGGACAGTAGCGACTGTGAAGATGATCGTGATCGCAGTACCTGCCGGGTGATCTTTGACTTTGCTGTCGATAGCGGTGCCGATCGCGATCGCGATGTCCTCACACCCAATACAGCTCGCACCATAACCACTTTGATGCGGGGCACCGTCAACAGCGGCACTGGTCGCAGCGCTTACCTGGGCCTGGGCGAAGCCGGAAAAACCGGCACCACTAACGACGGCGTCGACCTGTGGTTTGTCGGCTTTGTCCCCAGCGCTGACCTGGTTACTGGCATCTGGCTGGGCAATGATGACAACACCCCCACCTATGGCAGCAGTTCCCAAGCCGCCCAGCTATGGAGCAACTACATGGGACAGGTGGTTAGATAAACCAACATGAACTGAACTAGATAGCCATGATACCGAGGTCGTTATTGAAGCCAGCGCAAGGCCCTGGATCATGCTCCATAACCCATTGCAAAGCTATTCAGACAACTAGACAGAAGTAGGGTAACTTAGGCCAGTAAACCCTTACTAATCAAAGGTTTGAGTGTCAAAAAACTTCTCATAAGTCAAAGCCAAATTGCGTAAATACACTACTTTATTTTTCTTAATGAAAGAAGGGGTTTTCCCCAGGGTTTTCCGTAGCTTTTCCCCAGGTTAAGCAGGGTTTTCCCCAGGTTGCTACCAAAGAGTGATGCATTGAGGAGTTCTGTGGAAAACTCTTAAGCACGGGGATCAGTCTCAGTTTGTAACTCAATGTAACGAAAATAGAGCCTTAATCCTCTTGGTTTCGTAGGTCAAAATTTCGAATTAGAAAATTATAAAGAACAGCAGGCATTGCCAAGTGCGATTGTCTCCTGCACAATGAAACTCCACTAAATCGGGTGACCTAGTTTAAGTCTTCTTTGTCCCGGGCTCCCAATGCTGCTAACTCGTTTGTAGCAGTTATGGGGCAAGGGGTTCATGCTAGGCCCTAAATTGTCGTGTCTGTAAATTCAAGAGGCGTTAGATTGATGACCACAGCTACTGCAACTAAAGCTACTGTCAGCCTTATGGTAGAAGTCCCCGAAGCGTTACATCTAGCGATGCAGGACTACTTAAACACCCATGAACTGTGGAGTCAGGAGCGTGTAATGCAGGCTGCCCTTTCTCTCTTTCTCATGCAGAATGGGGTGAATCAGCCCCATGTGAATAGTCTTTATCTGGATAGTTTGTTTGGCTGCGCAGCATAGATGAGAGCCATCCCTGTGATCCCTATCACTCCATTCCTTCAGCCAATCTCAGAAACCCCTTAAGCAACCTTCAGTGACCCGTCAGATAACGTTCAGGTCTTTCCCGCATCCTTGTAATCAATGAAGCAATACAAATACTTCACCGATTCAAAAAGGAGCTTCAACTATGAAACGTACATTGCTGTCTGCTTTAACTATTCTCGTTGCTTCCGCTGCCATTGCGCCTGTTGCATCTGCTGAAGCTCGCTTGGACGCGTTAGATGCTCGTACTAAAACAACGGTTGAGCACAAAATTCAGGTTGACTACCTGAATAAACAAACTAAGGCTATCGAAGACATCCAGGCAGCTCGCTTAGATGCTCTCGACGCGCGTATTAACGCCGTCCGCTAGGACTTTCAAGTTTGGGTGCCCAGGGCAGTTCCTCTATGAAGCTTCATTCCTTCAGGGCACCCTTTCCTCTGCATACTCTTCTACACACATTCTTTACAGCCCTTGTTGACTTTACAGCCCTTGTCGATTGGTAGGAACTTTTTTGTAAAGTGGTGAATTCTCTCTCTAACAGATTCAACTTCTTGCTAGAACTCTCGCTTCTACATCGTCAAATTAGGTCGCAACAACCATAAATTCTCTGCAGGCAATAAATCAGCAGCTTCTTCATCCTGCACTTCTGCCCGCGCAAATTGTGCCTGGGCAAAGGCCACCGTACGATCTAAATCAAAGTTATTCGCCACCGCCACCCGTGTATGGCCACCATCCGCCACCGATGGACCAGGATGGTCCTGCATCAGAAAATCTCCTGGCTCGGCTACCTGTAACAGCTGATTTACCACCCTAAGCCGCTCATCAGAGTCTGCGATCGCATCCGGCTGCAGCTCAGCAATCAGTTGAAAATGCACCTTATTGTTGTGGATGGCCGCATAGCGATCGCTCCACTTTTGCCACTGATTGGCATTGGGATATTCCCCTCCACCACGATTCCCGTAGAACGGCGGTTCATAGCCGCCCTTGCGCAGCACATTCCCCCCAAACAAATTGCACTTCCAACGGTTGGTCAAAAACGAAAAGGGACGATTCACCGGCACCGCATGGAACGGATCGATATTAACCCAAGGGTGGGGAACACCATAGTTCAACGCTTTGGGGTGTTCACACAGCGCCACGGCTGCACTGACAATATCGTTGGGCGTTGCCGTAAGCATTCCCGTGGGTCGCGTTAACCGCAAGACCCGGTCTAGGGTTTGAGCTGTTTTCTGATCCACAGAGCCCGTCACCTCTAGATCAGTATAGTCACTTTGAAATGCTTTCACCGCCGCTATGGTTTCGCCGCCATAGTCGCCATCAGCTCCATAGCGAGGTAGCAGATAGTCCTTGATATTACGCCGCTTGGCCAGCGCCATCAAGGCCCGTTGCACAGTTACCACTGCCGAATGATAGCGACCATCCTGGGGTAGGGTTACTGCTCCGTTGAGCAGCTCAGGCACTGCTGCCAAATTCTCGATGGGGTCCGGTAATGTTAGAGTCTCTCCCCAATCCTGTATTAATGCCTGCAACCATTTACCCATGCCGGGGTCCAACAGATCGACGTAGCGAGTGACTAGCATTTTGGCATCTTGCAAGGCCGCCCTACTGTCCCGCCGAGACCGTTGCCCTCGCGATCTCAAATCGACAAAATCAATCACACTAAAGCAAGTATCTTGAGCCAAAAGCTGGGTTACGGGAGTCAGGCTAGGCATGGGAGGCACTCTCTAAGATTGATTGGTAATACGCCCCATACCACTGGCTTTTCGGTTGTTGATACATTACTTAAGAATCTCTAAAACTCCACGTTATCCGGTGTGCGGGGGAACGGAATTACATCACGAATATTCGTCATCCCTGTCATAAACTGCACCAGCCGCTCAAAGCCCAGACCAAAACCCGCATGGGGTACTGTGCCATAGCGCCGCAGGTCTAAGTACCACCAGTAATCATCCTTGGGAAGTCCAGCCTCGGCAATGCGGGATTCCAACACATCTAGTCGTTCTTCTCGCTGGGAACCACCAATAATCTCGCCAATGCGTGGGGCTAATACATCCATAGCTGCCACGGTCTTGCCCCCATCATTTAAACGCATATAAAATGCCTTAATCTCAGTGGGATAATCCGTCACAATCACCGGCTTTTTAAAGTACTCTTCCGCCAGATAGCGTTCATGCTCAGATTGCATATCTAAGCCCCAGGAGATAGGGTATTCAAATTTTTTGTCGCATTTCTCCAACAGTTTGATGGCATCGGTGTACGTGATGCGTTCAAACTCGTTATTAATGATATTGTCGGCGGTCTCCAGGACTGTTTTATCAATACGCTTGTTGAAGAACTCCATATCGTCAGCACAGTCTTCTAACACCCGCTTAAAAACAAACTTGAGAAACTCTTCTGCCAAATCCATATTACCTTCGAGATCGCAGAAGGCCATTTCCGGCTCCATCATCCAAAACTCGGCCAAGTGACGAGAGGTATTAGAATTCTCCGCCCGGAAGGTGGGACCAAAGGTGTAGACATTGGTAAAGGCCATGGCCATAATCTCGGCCTCAAGCTGGCCGCTCACGGTCAGGTAGGTGGGCTTACCAAAAAAGTCCTGGTCGTAGTCCACCTTGCCGTCATTCCCCGTAGGCAACTTGTCCAGGTTCATGCTGGTGACGGTGAACATTTCCCCCGCCCCTTCACAGTCGCTGGCGGTCAGAATCGGTGTATGAATCCAGAGAAAATCGCGATTTTGAAAAAACTCGTGGATAGCGCTGGCACAAGCATTGCGCACCCGAAAAACGGCTCCCAGGGTGTTGGTGCGCGATCGCAAATGTCCCAACCCTCGTAAAAACTCAAACGAATGCCGTTTTTTCTGCAATGGGTAGGTCTCCGCATCCGACTCACCCACCACATCAACGCTAGCCGCCTGCAGCTCCACCCGCTGCCCCTTTCCTGGTGACTCCGCCAACGTCCCTGCCACCACCACCGAAGCCCCTGTGGTAATCCGCCTCATCGCCTCCTCGTAACCCTCAATCTTGGCATCTGCAATCACCTGCAGCCCCGTCATTGAGGACCCATCATTAATATCTAAAAAACTAAATGCTTTCGAATCACGCTTTGTACGGACCCAACCCTGAATAGTGACAGTATCACCAGGGTTACCAGATTTCAGGATGTGCTTAATGCGCTGGGTGGTCATTGCCTACGCTAAAAATTAACTCTATATAAGTTAGCGCAGGCAGCTCACTTTGCTGACATCGATATTGTGGGTTTTTGGAAATATGCAGCATCGCCCGAATTGCTGCGTAGGGGCGTTGCATGCAACACCCCTACGAACCAAACCATCCCCGCAGAAACCACCCCAAAACCAACCCCAGTCCCACAAACCGCAGCACCTGCCAAAACGGTTCCTTGAGGTTATTCCAAGACAGCAGCTGATTTTCCAACGTTTCTTCCAAGGTTTCAATTTGCTTTTGCAGCCGTTTTAGCTCTGCCTTAGGCAGATGCCCCTGGGTAATTTTTGCCTGCGCCTCAACCCTCTGGAAAAATGCTTCCCGTACATCGACATAGCGCTGACGTAGGGCTTTGAAATCCTTAGTAGTTTCCTCTAAGGCTGTCGCAAATTCCGAAAGGTCTTGCTCAGTCAAGGGCAGGGACGATTTCATAACACGACTAGATATAAACTGAAGGTACAAAACGTGCTCCTTAGGATAAACCTTTAGGCGTAGGCTGGACACTTTTGCCCACTATCTAAAGAGGTCTATGACTGACAAAACAACCGCCGATAACGAAACCCTGAAAACCGTGGAGCCCCTGACCTTGGCCCAAGCCCTGGCCCAACAGCTGGCCATTGGCCCCATGGACTGGCACCGGCTTAATGCAAATCGGCAGGTGCGAGCCAAAGAGCAGGTAGCCGCCGCCCTAGTCTATCTGCTTAACGATAAGCCAGATGAAGCCCTACCGCGATTAGAGCAGGCCATTGGCTGGTTAAATCGGAGCATCAAAGCCCCACCCTGTCCTACCCATGGGAAACGATAAAAAAGAAAAACACCGTCTCAAGAATATTCCCTCCTTAAGATCAGCTATTTACAAAAAGCTCCACCTCGTCACCAATCTGAACCTCAAATGTCTTAGCGGCATTACCTTCGTTGATGGCAATTTCGACATAGCCGTGACTGCCGATTAGTGCCAGGGCTTTTCCAGGTTCGGTATGGCCGTAGGTCGTGTGGTACTGAATTTCATAGTTACCAATCCGGACATACCATGACCCACCAGTGAGTGTATTTCCTGGAATAGTGGTTACCACATTACCAAAGTGGTCAATATACTGAACGTTGCCACAATAGCCCTGCTCCGTTGAGACAGCACTACAGATATCTACGCGCACTAAATTGGCAACCGAAAGGGATCTCCCCAGTTCCTCTAGAGGCACTCCATTAGCCAAGTAAGCCGCAACTGGCGCAAAAATATCGAGCCCATGGAACGTATGGCTGGGCTGGGGCGTGCGCCAGTAGTCAGTATTGGTCAAAGTAACTGCAGCGGTAATAGGGAAGTCAGTGAGGATGCCATTGTCTGGAGCGACAACCGTTTGTAGTCCAGCCGGTGTAGACATCTGGACCGCCACGGCACACCGCTGCGTGCCCACACCCGGATCCACCACGACAACATGAATAGTGCCTGCAGAGAAATACCTATAACTTGTCAGTAAGTTAAATCGAGCCGCTAAGATACCCTGATGTGGCACCCCATGGGTTAGATCGATCACCTGGCTTTGGGGACTGATACCCGCAATGACCCCCTTCATTACACCGACATAGCTATCCTTGTGACCAAAGTCCGTCAACAATGTGATCACACCCATAGGTCCCGCCCATCCTAAAGTGATAGTTTCTTCTCAATGAGTATTTCCTTATCAAACTGTGTCGATGCCTTAGCGCTTAATGTCATTGAGCGTCATATTTTTATCTGTGCAGACCAAACTAAACCCAAATGCTGTGATAAGGCTAGTAGTATTGATGCCTGGAATTATCTCAAAAAAAGATTAAAAGAACTGCAGTTAGATGTGCCTACAGAGCAGCCCCCTAAATGTATTTTTCACACCAAAGCTAATTTCTTACGTATCTGCCAGCAGGGTCCTATTTTAGTAATCTATCCCGATGGTGTTTGGTACCACAGCACCACCCTAGATGTGATAGAACGCATTATTCAAGAGCATCTCATTGATAATCAAGTAGTAGAGGATTACGCTTTCCTGAAACATCCACTACCCGATGTAAATAAGTACCGGGCGATCCGTGATCCTATTGATTGATTGGGAACACTTGATTTGAACATGCGGTGCAATCAGTTGTCATAGAAGCGGTTGCTGTATCCCCTTCAAAAGGGCAGCAAAAATTTAACTATGTACAACATTGCTATAAATTTAACTGGGCTTAATAAAATGACCCTGATTGACTATAGTCCGTACAGTATCATCAACAGAGGTGTATACAAATCAATACCTGGGTTGTGGCTGTTAGACGCTGCTCTATCAGGCCATACTCAGTGACTACCTAATACGTTTTGAACTTATCTTTTTCATCACCTCATTTCCATCAGTCTTCAATTAACAAAACGAGTACACGGCATGAAAGAAACAACGAATGGCGACGCCAAAAAACTCTTACTAATAGATGACGATCCTAATCTCATTCTATTAGTTAGAGATTACCTTGAGTTTCGAGGATACCAAGTAGTAACTGCAGGTAATGGCCGTGAGGCCCTTGATGTGTTGGGTGGTTTGGTGCCTGACATGATTATCTGCGATGTGATGATGCCTGAGATGGACGGCTACGCCTTTGTCGAACAGGTACGTCAGGATCCAGGTAAGAGCTGGATTCCCATCCTATTTTTATCTGCTAAGGGGCAAAGCCAAGACCGCGTTAAGGGTCTTACCACTGGTGCAGACGTCTATATGGTTAAACCATTTGAGCCAGAAGAGCTAGTGGCTCAGGTAGAATCCTCCCTCAAGCAAGCCTCTCGCCTGATTCACCATCAAACCAAACCTGGTGGCGGCGCACCTACAATTCAAGTACCCTTTGATGTGGAACTAACTCCTACAGAACTCAAAGTAGTTCAGTTTGTAGCCCGTGGTATGGCTAACCGCGAGATCGCTGAGGAACTTAAGGTCAGCCAGCGTACTATTGAGAGCCACGTCAGCAACATGCTGGGTAAAACTGGCCTCCATAACCGGACTGAACTTGCCCGCTGGGCCATGGAAAATAATAAGGCATAGGTTTGAGGTTAGGGCAGGTTCCTTGCCGTGTGGACCTGCTCTACTCCTAACAGCAGCAGAATGGACAATCTAATCGCTTAAGGGGTCAAACTTCGCTATAATGCTAAAGCTTCGCTGGTGTAGCTCAGTTGGTAGAGCAGCTGATTTGTAATCAGCCGGTCGTCCGTTCGAGTCGGATCACCAGCTTTCTAAAGAAAAATCAATAATTTTCACGACTGGGCAAGGCTTTTAAGCTTTTCCCAGTCGGCGTTTTAGCGCATCCTCTGAAAACACGTTGGACATTTTTGGGTCAGTTTAGACAGGTTTGATCGGTCGATTGGGGTAAAAAATTGGAGTAAATCGCTACTATAAAGTAGAACGCTAGTTCTACTATTGGACGGCATGATTATATATGCCAGATCGTCCCGTCGGAAATCCTCAGGGGGAACCTTCAAAGTCAAAAACTCCAATAATCGGCTTCAGCTGGTTTTTACCCATGGTGGCAAGGGCCATTACGTTTCCCTGGGCATTTCAGATATGCTACTGAACCTTGAATTGGCCCAGGACAAAGCATTTGAAGTGCAACGGGATATTGAATATGGCGAATTTGACCCTATCTATGAGCGGTATAAACCTGAGCTAGAAACGGTCGAGGTACCGAAAACAAGCTTATTGAGGAAGAAGATATACCCCCAGATTTACCTACTCTGCGGGCCAACCACACTGTTCTGAACCCTAATTGTCAAGCAGCTGGCAAAAGTTTATCAGGGTCAAAGGGTTTTCTAGATTTAAAAACCCTATAAATAACTCTGATAAGCTTATGCGTCAGTGCTCCCACCACTTGTATCTTATATTTGCCTACGGCCAATAATCGTTCACGAAAGACCTGAGCTTGAGGACACCGTTGTAACGGAACCAAAGCCGGAAAATAAAGTGCTTTTCTTAAGCGGCGATTACCGATTTTACACAAGCGGTCTTTACCCTTGACTGACGTTCCCGATTCATATTCTTGAGGCGTGAGTCCTGCAAACGCAGCCAGTTGAGGCGCTGAATCAAAGTGTTCAATAGATCCAATTTCAGCTAACATCCGAGTCGCTGTGTCGTACCCAATATCCATAATTGTTGTCAATAAAGAATGTTGTTCTTTAAGACTGTCATGACTCTGAATGTGCCTGAGCAAGAGCTTTTTGTCGTTTTCACTTGCCCCTTAAGAAACGCAAGATGAGCTTCACTATCTTCTCTCAATTCGTTAGGAGAGATTTTTAAGCGATTCTTTTCTTGGGTCAGCATTTGTTCTAGCGAACCTAACCGTCGAGTATAAGCTTGTAAGGTCATGACCTCTGCTTCGGAAGGCTACTGTGTATACACAACTGAGAGACTTTACGGGTGAGCTAATTGCCAGCCTAAAAAGATGCGCTCAAACTGTTGTAATCCACGGGCGAAGGTAACAATACCGGGTGGCCGCTGGCTTTGATAGCCGGACCACCCACC
>JBCCXQ010000072.1:0-18700 GCA_039191365.1 Cyanobacteria bacterium P01_F01_bin.13
AAATTCTTAGGACTTTTTCCGTTAGTCAAGGTCTTTACGATAAAAGACTTAGAAAAAAGTTTAACTGATGCGGGGTTTGCGATTGATTACCAATGGCAAGCGGGTGACTACAAGTCGCCAATCGGTCAAGCGAAAATCGTGTTCATCGTGGCTAAAAAGGCTGAGTAGAGTTGAATTTGGATGCCGCCTGCTGGTTGACCGGAGCGCAGTCCGTTATTGAAAGGATAGCCCTCTGCAACAAGAGGGTTGATTGTAAGTGTCTATGTCAGGATGAGCCAAAAACACAAATAAGGGCTCTAGGCCATTGATTAAACAAAACTGACTCGATTGTTTGAACAATGTTGATTGTTAAGTAGATGCTTTATAAAACGGTCGCTTCACTACCGTAGCTGGTACCGTCTTTTGGCGAATTTGCACATTTACCACAGTGCCAACTTTCGCTAGCTCAACCGGTACATAGGCCAGCGCTACGGGGTATCCCAAGGTGGGCGACATGGTTCCACTGGTGACAAGGCCTACAGTTTTGTCATTTTGAACAATTGGGTAATCGTGGCGAGCAATATTGCGTCCTTCTAGCTGTAACCCGACAAGGCGACGGGTAACACCATTGGTCTTTTGCTGAGCCAGCACATCTCGACCGATAAACTCTGACACCTTATCTAGATGAACTAACCAGCTTAAGCCACCTTCTAAGGGAGTCGTTTCATCATTAATATCCTGTCCATAGAGGGCCATGGCAGCTTCTAACCTCAGAGTATCTCGGGCTCCAAGACCACAAGGTTCAGCGCCACTGTCTTGTAATGCTGTCCAGATATCAGCAGCGCCCTCGGCATCTACCATGACTTCAAAGCCGTCTTCACCGGTATACCCTGTGCGGGCAAGGAATGCTTTGTGCCCCAGCACTTTGCCATAGGCGTGGTTATAGCGATGGATGGCGCTGAGATCGATGTCTGTAATAAGCTGTAGAGTTGCTACCGCTTTAGGCCCCTGGACTGCGATTAGGGCCTGGGTTTGGGAATTATTCTGTAGCTCTACACCGGATAACTGATCGAGCAGCCAGGTTTTGTCTTTTTCGGTTGTTGCTGCATTGACAATCAGGGTGATCTGTTTGCCTTCGTCATAAATAATCAGGTCGTCAATAATGCCGCCCTGGGGGTTAAGAAGTACCGTGTACTGGGCTTTGCCACGGGAGAGCTTACCTAAATCTGAGGGGACCAGCCGCTGGAGCGATCGCAACACATCATCCCCAGTCAAAATAAATTTTCCCATGTGGGAAATATCAAAGATACCCACCGATGTACGTACAGCCGCATGTTCTTGCTTGATACCGCTAAACTGCACAGGCATTTCCCAGCCAGAAAATTCAGTCATGCGAGCATTGGCCTGAACACACAAATCATAAAGTGGGGTACGGAGCAGACTCATGGTAGATGAGCAGAGGGATAGACAGTATAAATAATCCTACTCTTTCCCCGACATCGATTATTTATCCCTTAAGAGATATCAATGGAACCTTGATGGTTTAATCTATAGCAGATGTCCTGATGCATCAGGACATCTGCGAGTCAGGTTAGCTTTATAATTCAAAGCTTTTAGGGATATTTATTGTCCTGACTAACCTGACAAATATTATCTGAGTTGTTGCTTGGTCAGCGTGAGCTGAAATTGAATGAGGACAGCCCGACGGGAATACTAAGATCTCAGGGTCAAGGATCCACTCCATGCCATCTACACGCTATTCAGCTTGGTTTGCTCATCAGCTCCAAAAATTGCTCAATCGTAGTCAGCGGAGCTTTACGTCAATGTCTCAGCCCCCCAATCGCTTTGTTCTATTCGGTGCAGAGTTTACTGGCGGGCAACTGGTAATCGATTTGCTGCGACGGGTGGCCGACACCCGATATGGTCCTCTAGCTGCCACATGGACAGTCGAGCCCCTCTTAAGGCATCGACAATTTTTCCCACTGCAGTATATTCGTTATCACAATCTGGTCTGTTCGGACTATTTATTCGGATTCAAACTGTCGGCAGCCGATCTGATGGTGGCCCATGGCATGAGTGAGCCTGGTCGATTTATGGCGCTGCTATATGACCAGGGATATAAGATCATCCATCTACAGCGACGTGATTTGATGCGCCATGGAATCGCAATGCTAAAAGCTCAGCAGTCAAATCGCGGGTACATTGATCCTCAAGCGTTGATTGCCACACTCAAACAGCTCGATGAGCAACGTATTGCCGAAGCTGCCATCGTCGCTCAGGTGCCTCATTTAACCATTACCTATGAAACCGATCTGGTTGATCCCAATGTGCATCACATTACCGCCCAGCGGCTGTGTCACTTTTTATCTCTACAGCAACGGCAGCAGGTTCATTACACCATCAAGCTCGTGCACCAACGCATCTCAGATCTAGTGACTAACTATGATGAGGTTTATGCCACCCTTGAGCGCTCAGACTATGCCTATGTATTGACTGAAGCATCAGCAAAGTTGGTGATTTAGAGCCCAAATTCAGAGGTTGCCAGACGCTTAAATTATGCATGGTCTGATTGTCTATCTTCTGAAGTGTGGTTGGTTAAGGCGGCAGTGGCATTTCGTCGCCACATATCAGGTTTAATCCGTCTGAGGGCAGATGCTGGTAACCGCTCATCCCAGTCTTTTTCGGTCAGGGTTGCCAGTTCTTCCAGGTTAGGGGCTACATTCCCTGGATAGGGTTCAAACTCAGCTACATCCGTTGGCTGAGCAAAGCGTTGGTTCCAGGGACAAACATCCTGACAGATATCGCAGCCTGCAACCCAGTTATCTAAGCGGTTGGCTATCTGAGGAGGTAGTTTTGGATCGCGATTTTCGATGGTATGGTAAGCAATACAGCGACTAGCATCAACCACACCCGGAGCCCGAATCGCCTCAGTAGGACAGGCTTCGATGCAGCGAGTGCAGGTGCCACAATGGTTCGTGTGGGGACGAGACGGTGATAACGCTACATTGGTCAGAATTTCTCCTAAGAAAACCCAGGAGCCGTAGTTTCGGGTGATCAGGTTGCCGTTTTTGGCCACCCATCCCAAACCGGCTTCCTGCGCCCAGAATTTATCCTGAACAGGGCCTGTATCGGCATAGTATCGGGCAAGAATATCTTCCCCTTGGGCCTGGATCCATAACGATAGCTGTTTTAATTTTTTATGCATCACTCGGTGATAATCACGGCCCCAACCGTAGCGAGCAATCTTTCCATACTCAGCGCCCTCAGGTCGTTGATGGGGAGTGTAGTAGTTCAACGCGACGCAAATAATCGAGCGCACCTCTGGCATAACTCGGCGAATGTTCTGACGCTTGGGATTTGCCATCCACGTCATATCAGCCTGGTATCCCTGGAGCAACCATTGCTGTAGGCGAGTCTGCATGGTCTTTTCCTGGGATGTGGTCTCTGATTGCACAGCGACTATGCCAAAGCGGTGAAAGCCTGCTGCTTTGGCCTGCTGCTCTAGCCTGCTGCGGAGTGAATTGGTATCTGGTTGGAAATCTGACACTGCATTACCACCCGCACCTGACGACTAAAACCATGGCGTTCTTCATGGTCAACTATGGCACGGATGTCTGGAGTGTAGTTCTCTGGCACAACAATTTCAAATCCCAGACGATGATAAAAGGGAATAGTCCAGGGAATATGGCGAAACGTAGTCAGGATGATTTTATCCAAACCCTGACTACAGGCCGCGTTGATCACCTGATTGATCAATGCAGAACCAATACCCTGGCGTTCATAGTCAGGCAAAACATCCAGCTCCACAACAAAAAAGCTATCAGCCCAGCGATTGACGACTACAAAACCAACTAAAGGTGATATCTGAGTGTTTTGCAACGTGGCGACCCACAGACACCCCTGCTGCTGAGCCTGGTATAGAAAATTGATGGAGACAATATTCTCTAGATGGTCTGGTGTGAGCCCTAACTGGGATAGATAGGGGACATACTGCTGGACGGCAGCTTTTTCAATCGCAGGTAAATGTTCAACATCCGAGGGGTGTGCTGTCCGAATAAGATAGCTCATGCAGCAGCGGCTCCGGCCCAACCTACGGGGTCTCAAGAGGCGGGTCAAGGAAGAAGGTTTTAACCGATGAAAGCCACTGCTCTAGAGTGGTGGCCACAGTGTCGCTGCGCTTACGTTTAGTCTCAGGCAGCTGTTCGTCCGCAAGAATTTGACTAAACCAGATCACTGGAGAGTCTGATGAAGGCTGGGCTTCGGCCACAGGCGTTTCAGCAGGATTGGTAAGCTCAGGTGCAATCTTAAATGTTGAGGCCGGTTCGTCACTACTGGATTGGATCAGATGCGGGGGGGCATCAGCGGACATGGCCACAGCTGATGATGGGGTTAGCCCTAAACTCAAGATACTTATCAAGCCAATCAAGATAGACTTAATCCACCATCCCATTACCCTAATTTTTCTCCCTTGTTATCTGATTTTATGGCAATCCGCTGAATGCAGCAGATTGCTGCACATATAGCTGTTGTTATTTAAAGCTGATGGCGCTCACTGATGTTGTGAACTATGGATACCAAACTATATTTTGCCAGATTAAACCGTGGATTGGGCTGCGTGTTCGGGTGAAAGAAGATTGAGAATTGCAAATATTTCTCTCTTTATCGAAAAGATACGTCATAATTCAATGTGTTTTTTGGTAGCAATCGATACTTTTTGGAAAGTGCTCAGCTTGAATACTGAACCAAAAGAAAGAGTTAGGTTTCTAGGGTTCCGATTTGACACCTTGAGATGTCTGGTTGTTGAATGTCTGGACCGAGAGAAGCCGCCAGTTTTCTGGTACACGGCGGGATAAAAGCCCGGGAGAAATCGTTGAGTAGATTTTGTCTACTAGAGATTCTCTCGGGCTTTTGATTTTTCTGTTGCTGTTCTAGGAAATGTTTTTTGTCTGATGATGATGATTAATTTAGTAGTGTACAGATGGCATTGTCCCAAGTAATTGCAACAAATCATTTGCACTGTTGTTGATAAGGAGATAAACCTATCTGTTTCAATGGCTATTTGTCTTTATTTCGCAGCTTAATTTATGCCGAAGATTCAGTAACACTCAATTTTCTATATGTCTGGACTAATGTTTTTGCCCTTTCAGTTTGTGCATCAATACCATGAGTGATACCCCCACTTTTCGTAACCCTGCTAACTCAGAAGCCGGTCGCGCCCTGGAACGGGAGGCTCAGTTGCCCCTGACAGGTTGGCAGCAGGAGGTCTCCCAAGGGTTAGAGTATGGTTTGGAGGCCGCTGATAGTATTCGCGATCGCACCATCCCCACTTTCTCCCGTGGTGAACTCCCCCACTATGCAGGCATTAATACCTTCCTCAAAGCTCCCTACATAGAAGATGTGCGTAAGGTAGGTAACTATGACGTAGCCATTGTGGGTGTGCCCCACGACTCTGGAACCACCTATCGTCCCGGTACTCGATTTGGTCCCCAGGGAATCCGTCGTATTTCTGCCCTCTATACCCCCTACAACTTTGAAATGGGCATCGATTTACGAGAGCAGATCACCCTCTGCGATGTCGGGGATATATTCACAATCCCAGCCAACAACGAAAAGTCATTTGACCAAATCTCCAAAGGGGTTGCCCATATTTTTAGCTCCGGTGCATTTCCCATTATCCTGGGTGGCGACCATTCCATTGGGTTTCCTACCGTGCGTGGTGTATGTCGCCATCTAGGTGACAAGAAAGTCGGCATTATCCACTTTGATCGCCATGTCGATACCCAGGAAACAGATCTCGATGAGCGCATGCACACCTGTCCTTGGTTCCATGCCACCAACATGAACAATGCCCCTGCAAAAAACTTAGTCCAGCTGGGTATTGGCGGTTGGCAGGTTCCCCGCCAGGGAGTCAAGGTATGTCGGGAGCGCGCCACCAACATACTGACGGTGACCGATATTACCGAAATGGGTCTTGATGCCGCCGCTGACTTTGCCCTGGAACATGCCCTTGATGGCACTGACTGCGTCTACATCAGTTTCGACATTGACTGCATCGATGCCGGCTTTGTCCCCGGAACCGGCTGGCCTGAACCTGGTGGGCTATTGCCTCGCGAGGCTCTTTACTTGCTGGGCAAGATCATCCGCAGCGCTCCAGTATGTGGTTTGGAGGTAGTAGAAGTCTCTCCTCCCTATGACATCAGCGATATGACCGCCCTCATGGCCGCCCGCGTTATTTGCGATGCCATGGCCCACTTAGTGCAATCAGGGCAATTGCCGCGCACCAATACTCCTGATTACATTCATACCGAAGCCAATATGGATGTCGGTAGCGGTTGGCAATAAATCACCCCCGAGGTAGGTGCGTTCCATGGAACGCACCTACCCCATCGCCCATCACCATTGCGTTTGCCATGCATGAAACCGACATGACCAAAGCCTTAATTGGCACTATCCGTGACTGGTGGGACTCCCAACCAGAGCGACCTACCATCCAAAAGGTCCACCTTATTGTTGGTGCATTTACCTGCGTAGAGCCCGCCAGTCTACAGTTTGCCTTTGATGTACAGACCCAAGGAACTTTTCTTGATGGCACTCAACTCATCATTAAGGATATTCCCCTCGTAGCCCACTGCCACACCTGCCATGCCGACTATCACCCTGAGTTTGGTAGTCAATACGCCTGTCCCACCTGTAATAGCCCCATGGAAGACATTCGCGCTGGTCGCGAATTGAAGATTGATCGTCTCGAATGCGTTACCGCCTAAACAATCCCCCATATAGGGGCGTTCCATGGAACACCCCTACGCCATTGCCCATTACCCATTGCCCAAACATCTATGCACCAAACCTTTGACGCTGCTTTAGAAATGAATTTGCTCCATGCCAATCAGCGAGGCGCAGACCATAACCGTACCCATTTTGACGCATGGGGCATTACCTGTTTGAACCTGATGAGTAGCCCTGGCGCAGGTAAAACCCAGCTTTTAGAAGCGACTCTTAAAGGATTGCAAAATCATCTCAAAATTGCCGTTATCGAAGGCGATATGACCACCGAGCTGGATGCTGAGCGGCTGCGTCAATATGGTGTTCCGGTAATCGCCATTAATACCGGTCGCTCCTGCCATTTGGACTCAAAAATGGTGGCTGGCGGTATTCACCAAATGCAGCATGAGCAGGATCCTTCAGAGCTTGATTTGGTAGTGGTAGAGAACGTAGGTAACTTGGTGTGCCCTGCTGAATTTGAGGTGGGCGAACATGCCAAAGTTGCTCTACTAAGCGTCACTGAAGGGGAGGATAAACCGCTGAAATATCCGGTGATGTTTCGAGAAGCGGATTGTTTGTTGATTACAAAAATAGATCTAGCTCCCTATCTAGATGTTGATCTAGATCAGATTGAAGCCAACGTTCGGCAAATTAATCCAAATGTGACTGTATTTTACGTGTCTGCTAAGACTGGTAAAGGTTTGGCAGCTTGGTTTAGCTGGGTTGAGCAAGCAGTTACTGAGCAAGTAAACCGTTTACAGCTCACAGTATGACCCATCGAAATCCTGTATAAAAGCAGGACAACTACTAAAGTCTAACTTCCGATAAGTTTTCCAATGTAACGAGGTGCGCAATGCGACGACAACAATTTTTATCTACATGTTTGGCATTTGTCTTTGGTTTAGTAGTTGCTGTTGGCTGTGCAGGCAATCCTCCTTCAGAAACTAGCTCTGAACCTGCTGCAGAAGTTGCTTCAGCTGAGGGTGCTCCCTTAGTGATTGGGTATAGCAACTGGCCGGGCTGGTTGCCCTGGGCAGTTGCCGAAGAAAAAGGACTGTTTGAAGCCAATGGTGCCAATGTGGAACTTAAGTGGTTTGACGGTTATCTGGCGTCCATGGAAGCCTTTGCCGCCGGCCAGTTGGATGGCAATGGTCAGACACTGAACGATACAATTTCATTTGCAGCTGATGCGGTCAATGGTGAAGTCGCTGTTTTGGTGAATGATAACTCAGCAGGGAATGACAAAGTCATTGTTGCGGAAGGTATCAACAGCATTGAAGATTTGAAAGGTAAAACTGTTGCTTTAGAAGAGGGCGTAGTTGGCGACTTTATGCTGACCCAGGCATTAGAAGATGCTGGTATGTCGCGCTCGGATATCACTATTAAAAACTTGGAAACTGGTGCTGCTGCTGCTGCCTTTGCATCTGGTCAGGTGGATGCCGTTGCGGCGTGGCCTCCTTTTTGGGGAATTGCCCTGGAGCGTGAAGGTAGTAAGGAACTACTTTCCTCTAAAGATTATCCTGGGGCCATTCCTGACCTTTTAGTAATGAGTCAAAAGGTGATTGATGAACAGCCTGAGCAGGTCCAGGCCATGGTCAATACCTGGTTTGCCACCCTCGACTACATTGCTAAAAACCCTGAAGAGTCCAATAAAATCATGGCCGCTCGCTCTGGTGTGTCCGTTGAGGAATATGAAGACTTTAAAGCAGGCACTCGCATCTTTACCGTTGAAGAGAACTTAGAAGCCTTTAGCGAGGGTGAAGGTATGAAGCACATGCCCTTTGCCTCTCAGAAGATGAATGACTTCATGGTGGATGTAGGCTTTATTGAGGCTGGTCCTGAAGATCTTGGGGCCATTTTGGATGACAGTTTTGTCAAAGCCTATGCAGAAGGTTCTTAGAGAATCCGAATGTTAGGGGCGTTGCATGCAACGCCCCTAACATTCGCCTCTAAATGTTTTTATACATATTTTTAGGACAATGACCCAGACCTCTGAAACCTTTAAAGATGATTTTGAACCAGCACCCAAAAGCTTAAAGCCCACGGTGTTTTGGCGTATCGCTGAAGATATTCCCGATGCGCTCAGCTGGTTGCTGATCGCGGTTTCGGTGGTGGTGCCTCTGACGATCTGGTGGATATTGTCAAACTATACGGATGTGAATCCTAAGTTTTTACCCAGTCCCCAGGATGTGATGGATGCGTTTCAGCGGCTGTGGGAGAAAGGGTTTATCACTCAAGATATTCTGGCGAGCTTTGGGCGGGTAGCTGTTGGATTTACCTTAGCGGCAATCGTATCGATCCCATTGGGTATTAGTATGGGGGCGTTTGCCAGTATTCGAGCCATGATGGAACCGATTATTGGCATTTTGCGCTACATGCCTGCGCCGGCATTTATTCCGCTGTTAATCATTTACCTGGGTCTTAATGAAGAACCCAAAATCGCACTTATTTTTATCGGTACTGTGTTTTATAACACTCTGATGATTATGGACGCGGTGAAGTTTGTTCCTAAGGACCTGATCGAGACGACATATACGTTAGGTGGTAGACGCTGGCAGGTGCTGATGTCAGTGATTACACCTTATATTGTTCCAAGTATTATCGATACGTTTCGCATTAATGTTGCCGCGTCCTGGAATCTAGTGGTGATTGCCGAACTGGTGGCTGCAGAGGAAGGGTTGGGTAAGCGTATTTTGCTAGCCCAGCGATTTTTTAAGACCGATGAGATTTTTGCCTGTCTGATTATGTTGGGGGTAATTGGGTTTGCCTTGGATTTAATTTTTCGTTGGGTGCTTAGGAGCAGTTGTAATTGGGCGTTTGATTAATTATGCATCTTGAAATTTCTAAGCTATATAAGCAGTTTCCAACAAAGCAAGGTCCGCTTCTCGCACTCAAAGATATCAACATGCATGTTGAGACAGGTGAGCTGGTGTGTGCGGTGGGGGCGTCGGGTTCGGGTAAATCAACGCTGCTACGGTTAATTGCCGGATTAGATACGCCCACAGGTGGCGAGATTACGGTGGATTTTGAGCCAGTGACGGGGCCAGGGGCCGATCGGGGCATGGTGTTCCAAAAATACACCCTCTATCCCTGGATGACGGTGCAACGCAATGTGGAATTTGGCCTCAAGCTGCAGGGGATGTCTAAGAAACAGCGGCGGGAACGAGCCAGCTACTATCTGGATGTGGTAGGGCTAGCCAACTTTGCTAAATCATTGCCCAAGGAACTATCGGGGGGGATGAAACAGCGGGTTGCGATCGCACGTGCCCTTGCCTGTCAACCCAAAATTCTACTGATGGACGAACCTTTTGGTGCCCTGGATGTACAAACCAAAGAAGCCATGCAGCTATTTCTATTGGCTCTTTGGAAGCGCACCCGATGCACCATTTTGATGATTACCCACGATGTAGAAGAGGCTGTTTTCCTTTCTCAGCGAGTGTATGTAATGACAGCTCGACCCGGCACAATTCAACGAGAAATTATTGTTGATCTACCAGAAGAGCGCAGCTATGCAATGAAGCGAGACAGCCAGTTTCAGTCATACAAACACGAGATTACGGATCTGTTGCGAGGAAAGCAAGACCTGGAGCTTGTGACCATTTAGGTATGGGGACAACCGACAATATTGATTCTATACCGCCAACCCCAATCATTCGTTGACAGAGTTCCCTCCCCGAATACTTTGTGCTGAGTGCAAATTGGTACACCAACCAGCACCAACTTAAAGCGGGACGTTTTCCCAAAGATAGAATTCAGAATATAGGAGCTAGAAGTCATGCCCCTTCTACATTCTGGATCCTATATTCTAGATTCATACCTAACCAAAATTTCCCAGTTTAGATTGATACCCTAAATTAAAACCCGTTTACATTGAAACGCTGATTTCAGCGTTTGTAAGTAGGGCAGAATTGGATATAGCTAGTGTTCTAATGTATGGGGACGTCTGTGTATCAGGTTAGCGCTTTAAATTGAGGCTTTCAAGGATATTCATTGTCTTGACTAATCTGACAGATGCGATAAGAACCACATCCTTATCGTTAAGAGCAAAGCATTCTGTAGCAATTAGTATTTTTTCTACAGGTTCTCAGCCAGGTTTCAGAAATAGCCTGTAATTTTTCAAATATGAAACCAACCAGGAGCAGTAAACGATGACAGTTGAGTACGATCTTGTAGTAATTGGCGGCGGATCTGCCGGTTTAGTAGCCGCCAGTGCTGGGGCCCAGCTCAACGCTCGCATTGCCCTAGTCGAAAAACATCTTCTCGGGGGTGACTGTCTCCACTATGGGTGTGTCCCCAGTAAGTCCCTCATCCACGCCGGACAGGTAGCCCACCATGTACGCACAGGCTCTCAGTTTGGGATCTACACATCCAAGCCCACCATTAAGTTTGAAGAAGCCATCAACCACGTTCAAAATGTCATTGGCACTATTCAAGAACATGACTCTACGGAACGATTTGAGTCCTTAGGTGTAGACGTATTTTATGGTTCCGGTAAGTTCACCGATGCAAGAACCTTTGAAATCAATGGTCGTCAGCTAAAGGGGCGTAACTTTTTAATCTCTACAGGATCTCGCCCAGCAATCCCTCCGATTAAAGGTCTAAAAGAAGCTGGCTTTTTAACCAACGAGCAGGTTTTCTCCCTTAAGAAACGCCCTGACTCTTTAGCAGTTGTGGGTGCGGGTCCCATTGGTTGTGAGCTCGGACAGTCCTTTGCTCGCTTAGGGGCAGAGGTTACCATTATCGCCAGCCGTGAGCAAATCATGCCTAAGGAAGAACCAGAAGCAGCAGCCGTTGTGCAGAAACAGCTGGAGTCCGAAGGTATTCGAGTACTGACCAAAAGCCGCGCCCAAAAGGTAGAGGTCATCGACGGCAAAAAGCACCTTTATATTGGTGATCAAGTCGTTGTAGTGGATGAGATTTTACTTTCCACTGGTCGGATCCCTAATGTCGAATCCTTAGGATTGGAAGCAGCTGGAGTAGATGTAGGGAAAGCTGGTATTAAGGTAAATGAAAAGCTTCAGACCAGCGTTAAGCATATCTACGGTGCAGGCGACGTTATCGGTGGTTACCAGTTTACCCATGTGGCCGGTTATGAAGCTGCTGTGGTAATCCAAAATTCTCTGTTTCTGCCTACCAAAAAAGCAGACTACCGGGTTATTCCCTGGGCTACATTTACAGAACCTGAACTGGCACGGGTGGGATTGACCGAAGTTCAAGCTCGGGAGCGTTATGGTGACGATGTGGCTGTGCTCAAACACGATTTTAAAGACGTTGATCGAGCTCTAGCCGAAGCCGCCGGTTATGGATTTGCTAAATTTATCACCCGACAAAATGGTGAGATTTTAGGAGCCCACATTGTTGGCCCCCATGCAGGAGAATTAATTCACGAAGTAGTCTTAGCCATGAGCTATAAGATGAAGATCGGTGCTATCAAGAGCATCATTCATGTTTATCCCACCCTTTCAGAAATCAATGCCAAGGCTGCTTTGCAGTTAACTAAACAGAGCTATGCCAAAAATGAGCGGTTACAAAATATACTCCGTCGTTTTTTCAACTGGCGACGTTCTTTGGTGTAACCCTCAATAGCGTCTTCCTTCCAGTCACGGCTATCCCATATTAAAATCCTGCAGATGATGTGATCAGGGTCATTACCACTGTAATTTCACAGAGTTAAAGTAGATGCCATGTTCCCTTTAATCAGAGCATCTACTGGATTTTACGAGGTATACCCTATGCCGTTTCTTCCACTCTTTATCGTCATTGGCCTTTTCCTAGCAGGTAGTAAAATTCTTCGACCCAATAATCAACAATATTTGCAGTCAGCGTCGGAAGACTATGATGAGCAACTATTGAATCGAGCCTTAATTGACTACATCGCACGTGAATCTAGGACTAAGTCTGATTCTGAATATGTGAACAACCGCCGTTCCAAGTCTGGGAAACGTGCTTCTGACGTATAGCAGTAGCGATAATATCTGCATCGCCACCATTAACTGAGTTTTTAGTAAACCGTCTTAGATGTTGTTCTAGGGCGGTTTATGGATCTGCTACACTGGTCCAGTTCATGGACCAAGCTATACCCGTAAATGCACTAAGGTTAAGCTCATGGAAATATCTTTGTTCTATGCATTATGGGGTTGGCTGTAAGGGAAAAATTAAAGTGTGAGCTGCAGCAACAGCTATGAAATCAAACTTATATTCAGCAGATCGAATCATCCATAGCTGTTGCTATTTGTGAATCCTAGCGAGCGCTGATGCTGTCAACTATGAACATAAAGTTGACCATAAAGTTATAAGACTATCTTTATAGCTAATAGTGCAACCCCCATGTCTAGGCTAAGGAAAATCTCTCGGAGACTAAACTACAACAATAATGGGGTACCCAATAATGGGTCATATAAACAATCCAATATAATGGAATAATCGCATTAACTACGTAATTAAATTATTCATAATTAAAACTGTCAGCAAAAAATA
Source organism: Cyanobacteria bacterium P01_F01_bin.13 (assembly GCA_039191365.1). Classification (GTDB taxonomy): domain Bacteria; phylum Cyanobacteriota; class Cyanobacteriia; order Phormidesmidales; family Phormidesmidaceae; genus Leptothoe. Next base: position 13,219 of record JBCCXQ010000072.1, read on the forward strand.
CTTGACTTCGCTTATTTTTTCACTATTTATCTATGCAAATTGACGTATTATCTTTTGCTTTTGAAAATAGAAATTATTTGGGCGACGGATTCCTATCTTTCTGCAGTGCTGTTTTACTGTCTATTAATAATGCTTTTTAGAGCTTAACAGAGAATTTAATTAATAGGTTTAAATCTCTCTACTTTTGTCTAAATATAGATGCAGATTTTTGCACAAAATACATGCTAGGGTAAGTACAACTACGGTTTTAGTTAGGGGCTTTGATGACTTAGAAAAGTTAATGAGAGGCCTGCGAAAGGTGATTTAATTCAATGGCGCTATTCCTTGAGATGACTTAATCTGTAAAACTCAGATTAGTAGCTAACAAATTAGCAAGATCTCTACTTTAGTAACACCCTCCCATCTTATTGGTAAAACACAAGCATTATTTTGTTTTACTATTCTGCATTCAATCCTAAAGATGCATTGGGGCGTATGTCTCTCATGGGGAAACTTTAACTTCAGGTCTCATAGAAGATGCACATGCTATGGAATTGCAGGACGTCTGACCCTCTATTTTCTATGAAACTTACTAATGCTGTAGCTGTATTAAATCCTATGTATTTCTCTAAGCAATGTCTCCGGCGGACTGGTTTGGGGCTAATCCTCTTGCTGGGGGTATTATGTTGTTCTCCCACTATGGTTCAGGCCAGTGACGACGACGAAGTTCGTCAAGGATTGCCTGGTAGACGAATCAGTGGCGCTTCGCGGTTGCCCACATCTGCCTGTGCTCAAAACCCGAATCCGCTGGTAGCCATTGTTCCTGAAAGTAATTTGGGGACCACCGCTGTGGCAGAGCCGACACTTTGGCTAAGTGTGCCAGATGTCACTAGCGCCAAACAGCTAGAGTTTTATTTATTTAATGCTCAGGATGAGATTATCTATCAAACTAACTTAATGGTGCAGCCTACGGCTGACCTGGTCGGGCTGGATCTAGCTACAATGACAGGGGCTCCTAAACTAGAAGTCGACCAGCGCTATCGTTGGGCTGCTTCGATTATCTGCAATCCTAACAATCGCTCAGAAAATATTTCGGTAGAAGGGTGGGTTGACCGAGTTGATGCTTCTAGCCTCAACAACAAAGGGCTTTGGTACGATCGCCTGGCACTGCTCGTAGAGCAGCTTCAACGCCAGCCCTACAATCAGGATGTATTAAGCCAGTGGCAAACATTGATGGCATCGGCCAGACTTGATCAAATCGTTCCCCTATTAGTAGATGCTAACTCTGTGGAAATTACGCTACCATCAACGATGGGTGGAACTCATTAAAGACCCTCAACAGGATTGGAAGTTAGTAAACTTTTGCTGGTTAGAGATAGTCACCTGAGCAGTAGTAATTGTCATGGTCAGGTCACGCGCATTATGGCACAGTTGCCTACACAAGATATGTGCTGTTGGGATAACAACTTCTACCCTGTGGCCTGCGGCTTGCTGGGCAAACGCCCAGGTCGTTTCGGCTCAAGACTCCATCCAAACTCAAGTCGTTCAGCAGGAAAATCAGTTTAAGGTTTTTGGCGGAACAGCAGTAGACAATGCCAAAATTCTATTCCATAGTTTTGAGCAGTTTGATCTAGAACGTGGCTATAGGGCAGAGTTTTACGTCGCGCCTAGTGTAGAAACTATTTTTAGTCGGATCACCAGTGGTGCTCCATCCCATATAAATGGAATGATTGGGGTGAGTGGGAGCCCAGCCAATTTATATCTGATGAACCCGGCAGGGGTGCTATTTGGCTCTGAGGCGCACCTCAATTTAGCCGGTGATTTTACCGTTTTAACCGCTGACCGTTTGGATTTTAGCAGCGGGCATTTTGGTTTAACCAATTACCCGGAAAATGTACAGGGTAATGTTCTGCAGTTGCACTTTGATGCAAACACCCCTGGGACCATCATTAATTTTGGCAATCTCAGTATTAACGCTCAGCAATCATTATCACTCATTGGCCATAGTGTCATTAACCAGGGCACCCTGAACGGCGGAACAATTAACATCGCGGCTGTAGGAAACCATGAAAGCATTACCGTGAGGAATGGATTTCAGTTTGCATCTACACAGGCTGTACAAACATTGCCACCGTGGCTTACCCCTGCGGGTACTGAGCATGCGGCTGTCATTGAAATTAACCAGGATGGCACCCTTAGTCTGACGGGGTCACAGCTATCAGAAATCCTGCCAGGTACTGCGATTGTAGGTGGGGAGCTGATGACAACGGATGCTCCTAACCGTATTCAAATTTTGGGTGATCATGTTGCCACAGTAGGGGCTACATTGCGTGCAGCTGATGGGGGCCAAATTTTGATTGGGGGTGATTATCAAGGGAGCAGTTCCTTGTCCACTGCCCAATCGACATTTATTGATGCTGGATCTACCATCATTGCCGATGCGGTGAATGGGATCGGCGGTCAGGTGGTTGTTTGGTCAGATGGGAGCACTCAGTTTAGGGGCTTAATCAGTGCTCAAGGAACATTGGCTGGCGGGACAGTAGAGGTATCTGGAAAAGAACAACTTTATTTTGGTGGACGGGTAGATTTACGCTCCCCCGGTCTCCCAGGCACGTTATTACTGGATCCAGAAAACATTGAAATTCGAGCGGGCAGTGCCTCCAATATGGCGGATGTCGAGAATTCTCAGGTGTTGTACGAAGATACTTTGGAATCCGCCATCATTGGCAATACTAATTTGGTTCTACAGGCAGATAACGACATCACCATTGCTCCCCTAAGCGATGGTGTTTTAACCTTTAATCAGGGGACAAGCAGTATTAGTTTTCTCGCAGATGCAGACGGTGATGGTCAGGGCAGTTTTACGATGGCCTCAGGCGATCGTCTGAGTGCGCCGGGACAAGATATTGAGATCACGGCTGCTGACATTACCACTGGCGATTTTAATACCAATGTCTTTTCTACTATCGACAACTCTAGACGTGCGGGAGATATTCATCTAACCGCGACTCAGGGAAGTATTAGTAGTGGTAACTTTACCAGCACAGCTCGCAGCACCCTAAACAATAATGGGAATGGAGGCAATATTGTTTTGTTAGCAGCTGATGCAATTACCGTTGGGGATATTACAACAGCGACAAATAGTGTCCTGAACAATAGTGGGCATGCTGGTGGGATTACGCTCAATGCTCAAACGGGTGCGATCGCAACAGGCACTCTAAATGCCAGCAGCTCTGGCAATAACAATATTGGAATCGGAGGGGATATCAGTCTCAGTGCAATGGATGCCATTGTGACAGGTGATATTAACACATCCGTACAAGCAACGACCAATAACTCAGGTGATGCAGGCGCTGTTTCCCTCACAGCAGAGCAAGGGGCAATCCTCAGTCAACAAATCACATCTACGACCATCAGTCCTGACTCCGCCGAGACCCGAGGCGGTGATGTCCGGCTAGATGCTGAGGGTGAAATTGTTGTTGACTTTATCAATGCTACGGGACAGGGACGAGGTGGCAATATTGATGTTGCCACCCAACAGTCATTTCGTGTTGTTAATACGACTACGACAAGTGAATCAACCGCTAGTCTACTAACCACAGGCGATGGCAGGATTCGTCTAACCTTCAATACTGAGTCTAATCTGCCGTTTACGGTGGGCAATAGTGACCTCCATGGAACAGCAGGTGATATAACCACTGGAGTAGATATTCTAGAGACTCCTCAAACCGTTGACCAACCCTTACGGTTAAGCACCATCGAAATCAATAATCTATTTGAATCTACTCCTGATTTACCCCCCGTAGGTCCACCTGATGAGCCAGTCCCTTCTCCATTGCCAGAAAACTTAAATCGGCCTGACATTGAAAATCTCGACGTGCTAATCCATGGGAAGAATGGGATTAACCACGACACTCAAAGAGAACGTGAACGGGCTATTAGCGATAGCGAGTTGATTTGGTCTCAGATAGAAGAGGCATTCTCGACTGAATTTGTTAAAGCTTTGGAGCTTCCTCCACCTGTACCCCCCTCTTTGCAAACGACCCAGCAGACTTTGCAGCAGGTAAGCAATACCCAGGGGATTACCCCTGCTCTAATGTATGTCCGACTTAAAGACACCCATGTGGAACTTGTTCTAGTAAGCGCTGAGGGTACTCCGATATATCATCCTGTTGCTGTTACAGCTGCAGACGTAAAAGCTGTTGTTGAAACCTTTCACCAGACTATAACTAATCCAATCTTATCTGCTTCTCAATATTTACCTGTGGCACAACAGCTTTTTAATTGGTTGATTAGACCCATATTGGACGAGTTAGAAATGGCGAATATCGACCATATTGGCTTTATCTTAGATGCAGGGCTGCGTTCTCTGCCCATGGCCGCCCTCCATGATGGGCAACACTTTTTGATAGAAAACTACAGCATTGGACTATTGCCCAGCGTTGGGTTGACTTCCATAGCAGCATCTCCAGCCTCTGAACACGGACCTACCCTGGCTATGGGTATTGCTAATTTTGCTGAGCAGGCCGATTTAGCTGCCGTGCCACTAGAGTTAACATTAGCAAGTCAAAGCCAGAACGATGAACGTTATTTAGACCATGAATCAACGCTTGCCATATTAAAACAGCGTTTAGAGCAGGGAAATTTCACCAATGTTCATTTAGCGACCCATGCGGTATTTCAACCAGGCAGTTTAGAAACATCCTATGTACAGCTCTGGGATCGGGTGGTAAACCTTAATCTGTTGAAGGAGTTGCCCCTCGATCCTATTGACTTTTTAATTTTGAGTGCCTGTGCCACGGCCCTTGGTGACCCCACTGCCGAATTTGGCTTTGCAGGATTGGCAGTTAATGTCGGTGTCCAAACCGTTTTGGCCAGCCTTTGGTCCATTAGCGATGAGGGTACCCTGGGGCTGATGTCAGAATTCTATCGGACACTGGAGTCCCCCTTGACCCGCAGTGAAGCACTGCGTCAGGCTCAGCTGGCAATGCTGCAGGGTAAGGTGGGGATTGTAGACGGCACTGTGTATGGTGACGGAGAGCACACAGTTGGCCATTTACCTAACTTAGATGCCAGCGGTAGCTGGGACTTTAGTCATCCGGCCTATTGGTCTGGTTTTACGATGATCGGGAACCCTTGGCAGTGAAAACCTTTGATAGCAAATACTTCAATATAAATAAAAATTCATGGCTTAATGGTGGCTTGGTTTGAATGAGCTATGATAGGCCAGTCATTATTACGCTTCGGCAGCGATCAACTAACCGCAGGCTAGCGATCGCCTTGAACTCTTAGCCCAGAGTGGCGGAAAACGCAGCAACACCCTGGTCGTCATGACTGGGGTGTTTGTGCAGGGGTGATTCCCTCTATCCCGATTAGAGGCTGTGTCGCCTCTAGCCTCCAATGTCGATCTTCGCAAAATACAGATGTGCCAGCGCCTCAGGTGGAGTAGTCATCCGCTCGCTCCAGTAGACTGGCCGGATAAACTTGCTCCTTTCAAGGCTTA
>JBCCXQ010000073.1:0-18562 GCA_039191365.1 Cyanobacteria bacterium P01_F01_bin.13
CAAACTCATATTCCGATAGCAATCCTTCCTGCCGTAGCTGTTCGATTTCACGCAGGCTACTGGCCACAGCATCTACGGTCTCACCCAGGTTGGTCTCCGCCGTTGCTGTCCGCGCCAGCCGCAGGTCTGATAGTGGCGATGCACTAATTTTTGCCCACAGTCGATGGAACTGCGACCCCGTCAGATACCAGATCCCTTCAACAGCACAGGCAATTCGCGGTAATTGCGTAGCCCCTAGAAGCAAATAGACAACTCCCCAGCCATATCGCCCTAGATAAAACTTATGGATTCCTGCAAATGGTATCGGTGTTGGCTGTAATGCCCCTAAAAATGCTAAGGCAGCCGCAATGGTCTTGTTTTTTTCATGATTAGTCTGGGGGTCATTCATGGGCAGCCCTAGAACTTAATTTTGAAAATTATCATATCCAACCCCATTAATCCGCCATCTGGCTGATGTCTTCTGATTTAGCCCAGCAGCTAGAGTTTGACACAGATCTATCCACCACAATCTAGCCAGCATGTTTAACTACTAAAACCAATTAGCCTGTTAAAGATCTAGAATTTATACGGGTAGTTACTCCTGAGCCCGTTAAACTTTTACGAACGTTTAATCAGTGTGCTTTGTCAAACTGAGGCCCTAACAACCGTGTGGGACTACGGTCAACGTCTGTAAATCTTTTAGAGTCAGGCATGCCTCTTATCCCCATTGAGATTTTGTTTTATTGAGATTTCGCCGTGAGTGATCGCCGGAATCTAGCTTATTCACACTGTTTATGAATTGTACGTGAGCCAATTCCGAGCCAGCCATTGCATGACCAACGCTAAGCCATTTCAAGATGAATGGATCGCTTTCTCTGAGAAAGATCCCTACGCCGCCTTAGGTCTCTCTCTAAATGCTGAGGAGCGTCGTATTCTCAAGCGCTATCGTCAGGTCGCAAAGCTTCTTCATCCTGATGTTCAAGCTGCTAACAATGCCCCCATTAGTCAAGCTTCAGAGCAGCTGATTGCTAAGGTTATCAATCCTGCCTATCAGCGTCTCAAACAAGAGAAAAGTCGCTCTGAAGCCTTGGCTAGTATGCGGTTCCGAGTTAGACAGCTAAATCGTCAAGGTAAGCTCACCCCCTCCTTTGAAAGTGCTCAGCAACTGCTTCGTATTCCCGAAGCCGAAGTGGAAATCTTTTATGAAAATACAGTGAATCAGTTGATTGCCAAGCAATTTGACTCAACCGATGAGTTTGCAGCCGTTCTATCTGGGCTGAGCCAGTTAAATCTAGCGTTTCTGCACCGCAAGATAGGTAATCCAATTCGAGCTAAGCGCACTGGACTCGTAACCGTTGACTCGGCTTCCCCCGCCGCCGCTGAAACCGAAGTCAGCCCCGAAGAGTCTACCCCTGCCGAGCCACCACCGATTAACTATGCTGAGAAGTATGGTATTCGGGCTCGCACATACTTAAACCAACGTAATTACGATTTAGCCATTCAAGAACTCAGGGAGGCTCTGAAGATTGCCCCCAACGATATCGAACTCCATTCCATGCTGGGACAGGCCTATCTAATGAAAAAGTCCTACGGGATGGCTCGTGCCCATCTCAAACGAGTACTGGAACTGAATCCGACCCATTCTGTGGCGCTAAAGTATAGTCAGGTTTTAGAAAAACGCGTGGCTGAAAAACGTAAGGCGGCCAGTCAAGCAGCCCAGGCAGAAACAAAACCAGACCCCGGCAAACAATCTTGGTTCCAAAAACTGCTGGGACGCTAGCTATAGGTAGGGATATCTCGCCTTGGCGTATGCTTAGATAAGCTTTTACTCTAAAAAAAGAGTCGGCTTAGATGCCTGCGATAGCGCATAGCCAACGAAATTCAGTCCCTGGAGTACATGTATGAGCTTTTTTGATTCAGAGATCGTGCAGCAAGAAGCCACGAAACTCTTTCAGGATTATCAGGCCCTCATGCAGCTCGGTAGCAGCTACGGTAAGTTTGACCGCGATGGCAAAAAGCTCTACATCGAACAGATGGAGAGCATCATGGAACGGTATCGCGTTTTTATGAAGCGATTTGAGCTATCTGAAGACTTTACAGCCCAGCTAACCATGGAGCAGCTTAAGACCCATTTAGGCCAATTTGGGATGACGCCTCAAAAAATGTTTGACCAAATGCAAATGACCTTAGACCGAATGAAATCGGATATTAAAGAGTAGGGTGGGCAATAGCCAATGTTCAAATACGGTGGCGGCAAGATATCCTGTTGCCCACCCTACGGGCGAATAAATTCTGACGGACGACGGAAGTTTTGCACCGGCTCATTCCGTAGCGCCTGCACCATATAATCACGCCAAATCGGTGCAGCATAGGTGCCACCGGTCGCATTACGGCCCATGGGAGTATTGTTATCATTACCTACCCAGACTGCGACAGATAGCTGGGGCACATAGCCTACAAACCAAACATCTTTCTGAGAATCGGTGGTGCCAGTTTTGCCAGCCGCTGGCCGTCCAATGCGAGCGTTGGTCGCGGTCCCTCGCTCAATCACCCCCCGCAATACATCCGTTAGCGCTGCCGTTGCCCAGGGGTCGAGGACTAGCTGGGGTTTAGGAGTATTGTCGAGGAGGATGTTGCCATCGCTGTCTGTTACCTGAGCAATCAACGTAGGGTCCGAATGCCAACCGTTGTTTGCAAAGGTGGCGTAAGCGCCTGCCATCTCCATTGGTGTCAGTTCCACTGAACCCAGCGGTAAAGAAATTACCGGATCCATGGGACTTTCAATCCCAAGGGTACGGGCCACATCAATGACGCGAGAAATGCCGACTGCCTGACCAAGCTTTACCGCAGGAATGTTGCGCGATAGCTCTAGGGCACGCCGAATTGGCATACTGCCCATAAAGGACCCGCCGTAGTTTTTGGGCGAATAATAACCAGAGCCATCGGGATAGGTGACCGGGGTGTCGCCCACAATGCTGTCAGGGGTATATCGCCCAGAGGCAAAGGCTGAGTAGTAAACAAAAGGTTTAAAGGATGACCCCGGCTGTCGACGCGCCTGCACAGCTCGATTAAATTGGCTGCTTTCGTGATCCACACCGCCAACAATGGCTTTTACATAGTGGGTACGTGGATCAATGGCAACTAGCGCAATTTGGTCTGCGATCGCACCTCCTGCAAACCGATTAACATGGGCCCACTTAACGGTTTGTTTGGCCAGGTTTTGCAGTTTAAAGTCAATGGTAGTCTGGACCCGCATGCCCCCTTTGACCACCGCTTCTTGGCCAAACTGTTCCTGCAGTTCCTGTACCACCGCTTCAGTGACATAGGGAGCCTTACTCGAATTAAACGACGTCACTTTACCCAACCGCAGAGGCTGTGCTTTGGCCGCTTCCACTTCGGCGGCGGTCACCCATCGCAGCGTTTGCATCCGACCGAGGACAAGGGCCTGTTCCTGTTTGGCTGCCTGATAGTCTGTAAACGGGCTCAGGGTTTCAGGAGCTTTAATTAAGCCTGCCATCATTGAGGCTTCGGCCAGGGTTAACTCTTTCGAGGACTTATTAAAATAGCTCTGGGCAGCGGTTTCAACACCGTAGGTATTGTGACCCCAATACACCTGATTGAGATACATTTCGAGAATTTCATCTTTCTCAAAAATCTGCTCCAGCCGCAGCGCCAGAACCACCTCAGCAATTTTTCGACTAATGGCCTGCTGAGGGCTCAAGAATAAATTCTTGATCAGCTGCATGGTGATTGTAGAGCCCCCCTGCACCGTATTACCGGCTTGAAAGTTGGCTAAAAACGCTCGACCAATACCCACTGGGTTAATGCCGCTGTGGGTATAGAAGTCACTGTCTTCAACCGCCAAAACGGCTCGCTTCAGGTGAGGAGAAATTTCATTCAGGTCAACGACTTCTCGGTTGGCCTCATCGTGCAGGCTATCCAGGAGATTGCCATCCATATCGTAGACATAGCTAGTCTCAGTAGGGATGTAGTTACGTAGCGATCGCACATCTGGCAAATTCCGAAAGCTAATGGCCAACCCAACCAAACCACCTGCAGCCACCGCGCTACACAGCATCGTTGCTGTCAACAACGTGGCCCCGCTAATTTGGAGCACATCCTGGATATGCTGAATCAGCTTAGGCTCACCGGTAAACTGCAGAGGAACTCGGGTTTGACGAACAGTATTAAATGCCACAGATACGTTACATCCTTACGGAAATACACGGCAGGCCCTAAATTATAGAGTCCACTGCCATTAAACGAAGCGAAACCACAATCAAGTTAAACAATGCACTGTCCTGTCCCCATGAAGATATTCAAGCTGAGCCATTCGCCCAGTAAAATAATGGGCGGCGACAGGCGGGCGCTACTTAGTATTCGCCTATGAGGATAATGTATCCGCCACTATAGTGGATCTCCGCCAAATGTCTAGAAAAAATTGAAAATCACTGCGCATCTCTACTAAATAACAACCCACTATGACCGAGGCTTCTGATTTTGCCATGCTTACTGTCCCTGAAGAGTTTCAGGGCATCTATCGCGGTGTCAGTGAAGTATTTCCCCACCAGTCTGAGTCCAGCGATCCAGATGAAAATCTACTGGCAAGGCTCCAGCGAACCGATCGACCATTGCGCATCAAGTTTGGTATCGACCCTACCGGTTCAGAGATTCATTTAGGTCACAGTATCCCAGTCAGAAAACTGCGAGCATTCCAGGATGCAGGGCATACGGCCATTCTGCTGATCGGTGACTTTACCGCCCGGATTGGTGACCCCACCGGTAAGTCAGAGGTCCGCAAACAGCTCACCGAAGCTGAGGTCAAAACCAATGCGGAAACCTATATCGAGCAGGTACGCCCGATTCTTGATTTTGATACCCCCGGTCGGTTAGAGATTCGCTACAACTCAGAATGGCTGTCGGGTCTAGATCTCGGCAAAATCATCGAGCTGCTAGGCACCATGACCGTGGGGCAAATGCTGGCAAAAGAAGGCTTTGCCAAGCGGTATGGAGAGGGTAATCCGGTCTATCTGCACGAGTTTTTATATCCGCTGCTCCAGGGGTATGACTCGGTGGCACTCCAGGCCGATGTGGAACTGGGGGGCATGGACCAGAAGTTTAATATCGCCGTCGGTCGCGATATGCTGCGGCATTTTGGTCTGAGACCTCAGTTTGGTCTATTAACGCCCCTGCTACTGGGGACAGGCGGCCACCAAAAAATGTCTAAATCTCTCGGCAACTATGTGGGTCTGCAGGAAGATCCCCTGTCGATGTATTCCAAGTTAGAGAAAGTGCCGGATGCTCTGATTTCTGAGTATTTTGAGCTGCTGACCAAACAGGACCTGGGTATCTTGCCGGAGAATCCTCGCGATGCCCAAAAACAGCTGGCCTTGGATATCACCGCACAGTTCCATGGTGAAACGGCGGCCCAACAGGCCCAGAAGGATGCCATTAACTTGGTCCAGGGGGGCTCGGGTGAAGCGGAGACGGTGCCTGAGTTTTCTCTAGAGGCGGTGAACTTCCCAGCCAAAGCCTTCTATCTGCTGGGGGCGACGCCGTTGTGCAGCAGTAGTAGCGATGCCCGGCGTCAGATTAAAGGCGGTGCGGTCAGGCTCGATGGTGAGAAGATCAACGACCCCAACATCGAGTTCGCCAGCCCTGATCAGCTGGTGGGCAAGGTGATTCAGGTGGGTAAAAAGAAATTTGTGAGGCTGGTCGGGTAATGGGGGCGATGACAACAGCCGAGCGGATTATTGTGCCGTTGGATGTGCCGACGGTCGAGGATGCGATCGCACTCCTCGACACTCTACCGGAGGTCACTTTCTGGAAAGTAGGGTTAGAACTATTTGTCAGCGCTGGACCGGCCATTTTAGAACAGCTCAAACAGCGACAAAAGCGGATCTTTCTCGACCTTAAATTTCACGATATTCCCAACACCATGGCCGGAGCCTGTCGGGCTGCCGGTCGCTATGGTGTTGATCTTGTTACCGTCCATGCCACCGTTGGTAAAGTCGCCCTTCAAGCAGCCCAGGCCGCTGCTATAGAAGGAGCTGCCGAAGCGGACTGCCCTCCCCCCAACTTGATTGCCGTCACCCTGCTTACCAGCATTAATCCGCGGGCTCTGGCCTTTGAGCTAAAGGTCTCCCTGGAGTTAACGGACTACGCATTGCAAATGGCGCTGCTGGCCCAGGACAGTGGCCTTAGCGGCATTGTTTGCTCACCCCAGGAAGCAGAGGCCCTACGCCGCGTTTGCGGGGATGATTTTTTACTGGTGTGTCCTGGGGTGAGACCCGCAGGCTCTGCCAAAGGCGATCAGCAGCGGGCGATGACTCCCAGCCAGGCGATTGCTGCAGGAGCAAGCTATCTGGTGATTGGTCGTCCCATTACCCAGGCTCCAGACCCTGCTGTCGCGTTTCAGCAAATCTGCAATGAACTCACCCATGGTTAGAGCAGTCTCTCTCCTAGGCACTACACTCTTGGGTCTCCTGTTGGCACCCTTCAGCAGTCTGGCCGATGCCTCCGCTGACTCTAGCTCTCCAAACTACATTCGCCCCCAAGCCATCTGTCCCCAGGATTTTGACACTCTGTCTGATCTGCTTATTCGGGATCTTCCTAGCTACACTAACCGCATTCTGCAGAGTAGCGTTGCCGACATTCCCCAGGCGTATCGGCCTGCCTATGTGATTGCGGCTAGCCTGCCAGAGAGTGTTCCTCTAGATATTACGGAGCAGGTTTATACCACTCGCTCTGAGGTGGGTGAACCGTTAAGGCAATTGTTTTTTACTACCCTGGAGCGACAGTATTCAGGTCTGGATGCGACTGAGATTAACCACTTTCACTGGCTGTTTTTGGCTCCGAGTGAAGAGAGCTGGCAAATGGTGTTTATGTTTTCCACCATTGATGGGGCAGGTGAGGTGTTAAGTCCGCCGCGGGATAGCAGTCATGGGAGTGTGGGGCAGGCGGTTCAAAAGTGGTTGCGAGATTGTCGGGCCGAAGCGATTTTTCCTGAATAAGGGCTTGCATTATCTATGAATTAGGCTACTACTTGACTAGTTGCCGTTTCAAACACACTACAATTTTTGCTCGATTTCCGCTGCTGACAAGGGGTGACTGTAGAGATAGCCTTGGGCTTCGTGACACCCTTTCATCTTCAAAAATTCAGCCTGTTTCTCGGTTTCGACCCCTTCGGCAATGATCTTGATATCCAAAGCCTGTCCTAGAGCAATGATGGCTTCCGCAATTGCCATGTCATTTGGAGCATTAGGGATATCTTGAACGAAGGATTGATCAATTTTGAGTTTGTCAATCGGAAGACGTTTTAAATAGCTCAGGGATGAATAGCCAGTACCGAAATCGTCGATTGACAGTTGAATACCGAGTTGACGGAGTTGATTCAAGAGTTGAATTTTCTCTTCCGTGTGGTCCATCAAGAGACTTTCAGTGACCTCAAGTTCTAAGCAACTTGGAGAGAGACCACTCGATTCCAGTGCAGACTGAATCATATAAATGAAATTTTTGTCTTTGAACTGGGAGGCATCAATATTAACGGCAATACGACCAAAGTTCAGCCCTTGATCAAGCCAGGTTCTGCCCTGGAGACAAGCGGTTCTCAATACCCAGGCACAAACGTCTCGAATCAAACCGCTCTGTTCAGCAATCGGGATGAATTGGACTGGAGAGATTGTTCCTAACTCCGGGTGCTGCCAGCGGAGAAAAGCCTCTAACCCTATCCAAGTTTGGGATTGCAGATCAATCTGAGGTTGATAGACTAGAGTGAACTCCTTCCGATTAAGCGCCATCCGTAGGGCATTTTCCAGCGAACCTTGCTGAATGGCAGCAACGGTCATTGCTTCATCATAGAAACAGTACGTGTTGCGTCCCGCTTCTTTGGCGCTATACATAGCCGTATCGGCGTTCCTCAGCAGCACATTGACATCCGTGCCGTCATCAGGGACTAGACAAACCCCTAAACTTGCAGTGGTATGGACCCTTTGACCTGATAGATCAAAGGGTGATTCAAAGCAGGCTATAAGTCGATTTGCAGCGTCGACGACCTGCTGCTGTTCTTGAATATCTGTGAACAACACCACAAACTCATCGCCACTAAGGCGAGCAATGGTGTCATTACTTTGAATGGCTTGTTGCAGGCGACGAGCAACCTGCTGTAACAGTTCATCTCCCAAACAGTGACCCAAGCTATCGTTAATCTGTTTGAAACGATCAAGGTCGATAAAGACAACAGCCAGTTGAGTTTGCAGGCGACTGACCTGTTGCAGACTTAGCTTCAGCCGAAGATTGAGTGACAGACGATTGGGCAAGTCCGTTAGAGAATCGTGGTGGGCTTGGTGGTGGAGTTGTTCTCTAGATTTCTCTAGCTCGGCTAAGCTCTGGGATAGCTCAGCAGTGCGCTCTGCAACCTTTGTCTCCAATTCTTCGTTGTAGCGTTGTAGGGCATTTCTATCCTGCCATTGGGTAATCAAGTCGGCAGCCTGACGGGCCAACAAGTCCAGAAACTGTAGTTCGCGATCGCTCGGCCTATGATTTTCATGCCAGTGGGTAGAAAGCATCCCAATCGGTTGACCATCACGAGTCTTCAACGGCGTCGATTGGGCTGAGCGATATCCCGCTTCCACATGCAGGCGGCAAGAACCGTCGGGGTCTTCGCTGGCAGGCACATCGAAATCGATAAAGGCGCGAATTCCTGACACTAGGGAGTTCCCGCAAGACGTTTGAGAACTAGCATTGACCCGATAGAAATGATCTTGCATGCTTCGCTCCAATCCCTGAGCAGCGAGCAATAGTAAGTCTTGAGTAGCGGGCTCAAGCATTTGTAATGTGCCCGCATCGGCATGCATCAGGGTGACAGCGGTTTCCACAATTTCTTCATACACGGTTTGCACATTATCCTCTGCGACTAGCCGCGCTCCCAGGTCACTGAGTCGCTGGGTATCCCGCAGGTTAGCAGCATAGATGACTTTAGCTCGCTGCTGCTCAATCAGGTCAGCTGCTTGACGGGCGAGTAATTCCAGAAATTGTAAGTCCCGCTCACAGGGATAATGACGGGTGTGCCATTGGGTCGAGAACATGCCAATCAGCTGACCCGAACGGCTAAGCAGTGGGGTAGACTGTTCGGCTTTGATGCCGCATAGGTGATAAAACTCCGCATCCGCTGTCCCTGTGAGTAAATCCCAGGCGTCAATATCTGGCACAATCAATCGTTCGCCCTGTTGTAAAGCCACGCTACAACTGCCACCGCTATCCAAATCCACCGTTTGCCAGAAGGCAATAGCTCTCGGATGCAATCCCCGCTGGGCCTGAAGTTGTAGTTGGTTGCGTTCTGAGTCGAGGATTTGCAAACCTCCCATGTCAGCATGCATCAATGCGATCGCTGCATCCAGAATGCGCTCATAAAGCTCCTGTTCCTGACCGTCCGTAACAACTTGCATCGCCAGATCATGCAACAGACGGGTAGCTCTTAGATCGGCTGCGAGGGCAGCTTCGGTTTGGGCATGTTGGATAGCTGTCCAGGCTCGTTCGGCGGTTTCTTGCACCAACTCCACTTCTGTCGCTGTCCAGGTCCGAGCAATCGCTTGATGGGCGATCAGTACGGCAACCGTCTGTTCGTTTTTGATAAAGGGGACCGCAATATAAGCCCGGACGTCTAATAATGTTTGATAAGTGAAGCGCTCAGATGCTGAAATCCGAGGATCGGTATCGAGGTCATCAACAATTACGGGTTTCCAACTCTGGAACATTGCGGCTAAAAAGGGAGCAAAATCATTGGCTCGATGTTGCCCGACCATACTCGAAATACCAGGAGCAAAATACTCATATTGAATGTTCAAATAATCACTATCGTGACCATTCTCAGTTTCAAAAAAGAGCACCCGGCTAGCGCTCAAATGCTCTCCTAGCAAACGGGCAGCAGTCATTTGAATCTCTACGACATCAGTAAGCGATCGCAGAGCACTTACTAACCTTACGCGGAACGAATCAAGCTGCTGGCGATTGTCTCCATTTATCCATTCGCTCATTTTGAGCATGCCCTCGGAATCATCTACGGTAGTACAGGACTTTTGGAGGCTGAAAAAACTTGATTAACCTATTTACAAATGAGGGTAATACCACGTTGCCTTTCTTTAATTCTCAAAAATATATCCAGCAATAGCAGCAAACTACATGGTGTAGCGTAAGTATGATTTTTGAACACACTCAGAAAGTTGGCAAACCAAGAGTCCATTGTGGTCTGATGATACTTTCATTGGTTATCTAATAGCAGGCTACTTAGGTCTTGATAAATTGAGTGCCCACTGACCAGAGCATAGCCATAGATGATTAAGTGCTCAACTCATCCAACTTTTTCCGAATCGCCTGAATATCCTGCCACATCAGCCACTTGGGTTTGCCTTTCTCCCGTGATGGATTCCGCAGTAAATACGCCGGATGAAAAACCGCCATGCAATGACGACCTTCCCATTCCATCCACTGACCTCGCACTTTAGTAATCCCCCGAGTTTCCCCCAACAACCCCTTTAGCGCCGTACCCCCAGTCAACAAAATAATCTTTGGATCCACCAGCCGCACCTGCTCCTTCAAATAAGGCACACAGGCCGCCACCTCCCCTACCGTTGGCGTCCGGTTTTCCGGAGGACGACACTTCACCACGTTGCAGATATACACATCATTCTCAGTGTCTAATCGCACAGAGGCCAGGATTTTATCCAGCAGCTGCCCCGACTTACCCACAAACGGTAACCCCTGGGCATCCTCCTGCTGACCGGGACCCTCGCCGATGATCATAATGGCCGCATTCGGGTTCCCCCGACTCACCACCACGTTAGTACGACCGCTAGCCAAACCACACCGCTGACACTGGTGGCAATGCTGGGCCAGCTGCTCCAGGCTTTCATAAGCCCCCGACGGAATTGGAACAATAGCACTAGTCGGTATTTGCTCCCACGTTTCAGGAGACAACATATCGACGGTGGACGAACCACCAAACAGGCTAATCTGCTCTGGCATCGCGTAGCAAAAGACACAATGTCCTAGTGTAAAGGGAAATTAAAACTCGGTTGGCCTGTGTTGGATTTCCTTAAGACTACTCCAGTAGCTGATGATAGGTATCGATCATGCGGGCTGAGATCGCATCCCACCCATAATTCTCCTGGGCAAACCCACGACCATTCTTTCCGCGCTTTTCTCGTTCTGTAGCATCTGCCAGTGCCTCGGTCAGGGCTTGTATAAGGGAAGTGCGATCGCACTTGGTCACCCAGCCGCTCTGACTACTCTTAATATCCTGCCAGATATGTACCTGGTCTGAAATCACCACTGGCTTACCCGCCATCATCGCTTCCGCTACCGCAATCCCAAAGTTCTCATAGTAAGAGGGCAGCACAAACAGATCCGCCGCCTGCAAAATTTGTCCCTTGAGGTCACCCGAGACAAACCCCGTTACCGTCGTGCAATCCTTGAGAACAGAATCCTGAATCTGTTGACCAATCCCATCAACATACCCCTGGTCCTGAGGATTACCGCCGCTGAGAATAAAGTGAAACTGTCTGCCCGACTGACGCAGCTCCTTAAGGACAGGCAGCAACAAATCCAACCCCTTTTTAGGATCGATCCGCGACATAAACAACACAATGGGCAACCCTTCAGGAATGTTATAGAGCTGCCGAACGATCTGCTTAGCTGCCGCAGCGCTACAGGTAAACTCCGGTAGCACCACCCCCAGGGGTAACACCATATCCCGAGTCGTTACCCCAAACCGTTCCGATACCTTCGCCTCTTGCTCACTGGTGAAGTGTAGAGCCGCAGCCCCCTGAATATTGGGCCGCTCTAACAGGGCCGCATAAATTTGCTTAAATTGCTTTTTTTTAGCCAAATCTGCCGGGTCAAGGGTACCCAGGGGCCGCAAAATATAGGGCAGCTTTTGCCATCGGGCCACCGTCGCTGCAGCGCTACTCACCGGGGAAAACAACGCGTGAATGTGAGCGATATCATACTCACGGCCATGGCGCTGCAGCCACTGCAGCAGCGGCAGTGAGAACTTATAGCGTTGAAACGGCGCACAGCGGAAATAAATCGTGTGATAGCCGTCAGTTTCCATCGGCTGATTGAGCGGCACATCCAACGGAGCCTGACCCTCATCCCCATTGGCATCTGTTGTTAGCACCGTTACGGTGGCACCTTGCCCAGCCAGGGCACGGCTCAGCCCCCGCACCATCTGGCTCGGTCCGCCATATACCAGGGAAATGGACGGCACAATTTGCAAAATCTTTAAGGCCTTGGCCATGGGTTTAAGTGGACTGACGAACTCGACGATAAACCTGCCGTCCCAGGGGCACCAGCCACAGCCAGGTTAAAAATGAAGGTGAGCTTTCAGGAACGCTAAATTCGACCTGGGCACAGACAATACCGCCATCATCACAGACCTGAATGGGTTGAACTTCCAAAACTAAGCGATCTGGCTCGATAGTCGATACCGGTGTTGCCACTGGGTTGTTACTGCTGCTGCCGCTGCTATCGCCACCACCACCGCCACAGGCAGACACCACCAGTGCAACGCCGATTAATACTGAAAAGCGATCCAGACGCTGTGCTACTGATATGACCACTGGCTAGATTCAATATATATTATTGAATAGCCCTAGTTTAGACAATTTCCAGCGAGATTCTGTTTGGACTTTGTAAAGTAATTGGCCAGGACAGTTGTGATAAATGTTTTTGACAAAGCGATCTACGCCGCATGTCCTTAAGGGTCTTCCGCAAGCGTCCAGGCTAAAAAACCAGCAACCTGGCTGGCTAGCGTGGTTGGGTCAAAGGGCTTAGTAATCACTCCAGATGCCCCGGCTTCATACAAACGACGACGATCTGCAGCCTGGGCTTTGGCGGTGAGAAAAATAATCGGAATATCAGTGGTAGCCGCATTTTGCTGGAGGGCTGAGAGGGTTGCGAGGCCATCCATTCCCGGCATGGCGACATCCAGCAAAATGGCATCAGGTAGGTTGTTAATCGCTACTTCTAACCCCGCTTCACCTGAGTTTGCCGTAATTATTTGCCAGTCAGTATTTAAGGTAAGACCAATCTTGGCAACGGTCTGGATGTCGGTTTCGTCATCAATGAGTAAAATCTGTCGGCTAGTCATATTGGATCATCTGTCGGCTAGTCATGTTGGATCATCTTGGGTAGGTGTCTTAGGCAAACTAAAACAAAATGTACTGCCCTTGCCATGGATGCTAGTCACCCAGATACGACCGTTGTGATGTTGAACAATTTCACGGCAGATGGCCAGCCCTAGACCTGTACCGCCATGTTTGCGAGTATCGGACGCATCCACCTGCTGAAACCGCTCAAAGATGGTTTCGAGTTTATCTTCGGGAATACCTCGGCCATGGTCAATGACCTTAAATACAACCTGGTGGGGTTGTTCCATCGCTTTGAGCAGTATCGTTTCACCCTGAGGTGAAAATTTAATGGCATTGCTTAGCAGGTTTGTTAGGGTTTGCTCTAGATGGTCGGGGTCGGCATAGATATGGGTGTCGATGGGCGCTACTTGCACCGTAACACTGTGGGTTTGAGCCATGGGCATCATTGCCTGGGCTGCCTGTTGCAGTACATCTGCCACTCGACAGCGCACCTTAATCATTTTGATGCGACCGGATTCGATCCGTTCTAAATCGAGCACGTCGTTGATCAGTCGGGTCAGCCGTTCGGTATTGTTGAGGGCAATTTCTAGCAGTTTCTGCCCCTGGGGTTCTAGCTGGCCTAGCTGTCCAGTAGTTAGCAGCTTAAGCGCACCGTGAATCGAGGTGAGGGGGGTGCGCAACTCATGGCTTACCACGGAAACAAATTCATTTTTTAGCTGATCGGCTGCCTTGTGGTCGCTAATGTCCTGGGTGAGGGCAAAGCAGCCCCTGACCTTGCCCTCATGAATATCGGGCTGATAGCTGACGCTAACCCAGCGGTAGGGGCGATCGCTGTTGGGAAATTCCACCTCAAAGGTAACGCTCTGGCCCTTGAGGGCTTGATGTAAATAGGGCTGAATGGTGTTGTAGATATTAGGTCCCAGGGCTGTGGCCAGGGACTGGCCTTCTAGAGTTTGGTAGGGCACACCCAACCATTCTTCATAGGCACGATTGTTAAAGCGATAACGCTCCCTGGCGTCAATGTAGGCAATCAGCACCGGTAGGGCATTGGTGGTGGTGCGCAATCGCTCTTCGCTACGACGAATGGCAGCCTCTGCCTGCAGTCGCTCGGTTACATCTTGGAGCATCACAGTAAACCACAGGCCATCCTTGGTTTTACTTTTGGAGATGGAGGCCTCAGCTGGAAAAAATTCCCCATTTTTCCGACGTCCGCTTACTTTCCGTTGGCGTTCTCCCATGCGCCGAGAGGCTATGGCGGATTGCCCGAATTTATTTACATGCTGTCGATGAACGGCCTGAAATGGGTCTGGTAATAGCAGGTCGAGGGGATGACCAATGGCTTCAGCAGCGGTGTAGCCAAAAATTTGCTCAGCCGTTCGGTTAAACATGCGAATGATCTGGTGCTGATCGATGCAGATAATGGCTTCCCCTGCCACATCGAAGATGCTTTCTAGGGTAGGTTTGCTGTCTCGCGGAGAGATGGTTTCTGGATGGGAGCGTTCGTTTTGACTATGGACAGTTTCTAGGAGCGTCTTTGAAAAATCGCGTTCTTGAAATAAGGACTGTTCAGCCTGTTTTTGATCGGTGATATCCCTGGCAGCCGCGTAAATGATATCGGCATTGGAGGTAGCGGTCCACACCAGATAGCGATAGCTGCCATCACTGCAGCGATAGCGATTTTCAAAGGTAACGATGGTTTTTTTAATTAATAATTTAGCTAAGGTTACCTGGGTCTTTTGACGGTCATCTAGATGCACAAAGTCAATAAATGGCTGGGTGATGAGGTCTGGTATGGAGCGGCCTAAGATCTTGGAAAATTGAGGATTTACCTGCTTAAAACAGCCATCAAGATCAATCATGCACAGCAGGCTTGGAGTGATCTCCCAAAATAGCTCTAAGGGTTGTCCAGTCAATGATGGATTAGCTTGATGATGCTCAGAGCTGACCATAGGTAAGGTTTACTACCTCAATAGCCTCTGCCTATCCTAGCGATCCTTATTCATCGATACCAGTATCCATGGCCTAGTTCTTTACACGGTGTTACAGGTTGTTGGGAAAAACTATAGGTAATTGTTAACAGTTTTTTTTGAGAAAGCTCTATTCGTAGCCACCACCCTCACATTTTCTTCAGATTCTTGCCGTAGGGTGTAGGAGTTAGGAGGCCATATCGATGCAGTATCTCTATAGTTTTGCAAACGTCAGTCTAATCCTTCGGGTGATGGACCGCTTATCCCATATGAGCGGCTTACCATTAAAGTCCCTGACAGTTATTTATCTGGTGGACCGTTGGGTGATGCGCTTAAAACTGAGGCGTTGTCTAAGTGCTGCGACAGAGCAAGATTTAATCGCCTTTCTCAAGGAAAATGGCATGCCCCATGATCCGTCTATGCAGTTGCTGACTACACTAAGTGCTTTAGATAAGGGACAGACTCCCACCCAGGTGATGAATGAGTACCAGGTGGTGGTGGTTTCCCACGGTGCTCCCGACCCAAAAGAATTACATGAGTTTTGTGCTCGATTTGTTGAAGGGCTGGGCTATTATCCCCCTAGTTTAGTGTGATCGGTGGTCCTAACCCCTAAGCTGGGGTAGAAGCGTCTGTAGAGAGACTCCTGATCGGTACCCGATGATTAATTTGATTGAGAATGCGTACGGCTAGCTCAGAGGCTGCCACCGATTTATTAATAAAATCGTCACCCCCAAAGTGAAAGGCCTGCCCCCGAATGGCGTCTTGTTGATAGACTGTGAGAAACAAAATCGGCAATGTGCGCCATTGGGGTTCGGCTCGCAGTAGCTGGCAGATTTCAAATCCATTAATCTCTGGCATATTGACATCAAGCACAAGGGCATCTGGCTCTACATTTTCTAATGCTGCCCAAAGTTGTTTGCCGTCTGTGATGGGAGTGATGTCAAAGTTCCAAGGGGCCAGGCTGATCTGCAACAGCTGTAAAATTTGAGGATCGTCATCCAAAATAATGATTTTGGCAGGGATGTTGGTTTGCATCGCCTGCAGTGCGTCGGCTATGAGCTGATGGGGAGGTCTGGAGCGCTCAAGGAGCTGGCTTGCTCCCTGCTGTACTAACTGCAAACGGACCTGGGTGGGGAGTTCCGGTTGCAACAGCACAAAGGGGCCTGTAAATTCCTGGGTAAAGCTGGCAATATCTTTTAGCAGTTGGGGAGAGAGTGGTTCAGAGGATTGGCGGGGCAGCAGTGCGTTTGAAATATCAAAGATGACCAGTTGGGGGTTGAGCTGAGGGAGCAAT
Source organism: Cyanobacteria bacterium P01_F01_bin.13 (assembly GCA_039191365.1). GTDB lineage: Bacteria > Cyanobacteriota > Cyanobacteriia > Phormidesmidales > Phormidesmidaceae > Leptothoe. The sequence goes on from JBCCXQ010000073.1 coordinate 16,389, forward strand.
CGCTGGGCGTGAATCAAGGTATTGGCCTGGCGCACTCGTAGGGATTGTTGGGTGGCCTGCAGGCTTAATTGCTCAATCAGCTGATGCTCTGAGCCAACTAATAATAGTAGAGGGGCCCCGGCTGCCACTGTTTCAGTGGCGTCGTCAATGGAGGTGTCGTCAATCTCCTGACGCAGCTGCTGTACCAGCTGGTTAAACTTTGCCGCTGGAATATCTGCTGAAGGGGTAATTTGCAGGAGATTTTCTAAACGTTGGGCCAGGGTGGAGCCCATGGGAAATCCAAAACTGCCTAATGCACCTACGAGCTTATGGGCCGTCATTTGACTGGTTTGGTAAAGTTCTTGGCCTAATGCGCCCTGTTGGATTGCGATCGCAGCCTGCTCTAAAACCGCCACTCGTTCCTGCATGACGCCCTGATACTTTTGCCAGGCCTGCTCCACAGCCACCGTAGTTGATGATACCGGCTCCTTAGACTGGCTAGATTCGCTCACATTAAGTCGATAGCCTAACCCGTAGACTGTTTTGATCAGATTTTTGGGGGCACCCACCGCCGTCAGTTTTTGTCGTAATCCCTTAATGTGTGTGCGCACAGCATCTTCACTGGGTGGATTCTCAAATGCCCAGAGGTGATCGATAATGGCATCTAGACTGTAAACCTGATTGGGGCGTCGTAAAAATAATTCCAACAGTGCAAACTCTTTAGGGGTAAGGTGCACTGGACTACTGTTATAAAGGGTCTCGCAGGTGCTCGGATTGAGGTTCAGTCCCCCTAGCTGCAACACCGTCGGGAGCCCCACCTGTTCGCGTCGCAGCAGTGCCCGAATGCGGGCATCTAACTCATCTAAATCAAAGGGTTTGACCACATAGTCATCCGCACCCGCATCCAGGGCCTTGACCTTTTGAGCTGGAGTTGCCGTTGCAGATAGCATTAAAATGGGCTGTTCATACCCAGCCCTACGAAACGCCTGACAAAACTCAATACCACTGCCATCAGGCAGATTGAGATCAAGCACCATCAGGTCGTAACTAAACATGTCGAGGTACCCCTGGGCGCTGCGGCCTTCAGTGGTAATATCCACGGCATAGCGTTGATGAATTAGGTGATTGGCTAACGTGTCCATCAGCGCTTCATCATCGTCTACCAGCAATATGCGCATAGGACCAAGATAGAAATCTATCTATGGGAAACTTATCTACCTATGTAAAGCGGAAATGTCTGTAACCTTAGCAAGGATTTATAAAAGTTATTTGCCTTTAAGAGAGTAAATAAATGGCTGTACACAACACCCCAGGCGTTTTCTAGAATAGATGTAGAAGCTTATAAAGTGGGCACCACTCAAAGCGAGACGGTTTCCAAGCATAGAATTTAGAATGAAGGAGCTAGGAGTCTAGCCCCTTCTAGGTTCTAACTCCTATCTTCTACATTCTGGCTTAACCAAAATTTCTTGGCTTGAGTAAACGCCCTATAAAGCCATACCCTAATTTCAGATTGGGAAAGGGGGGATCATGAAAAGGCTTTCTGTACCTGTTTCACATGCAACTGTTGTTGCGTTAGTCAGTGCTACAACACTATTTGCTTGCTCTACATCGGCAATTGCCCAAACGATTCCAGCTCCAGTTTTACCGCTCCCGTTGGATCAAGCACGTCTGGACGGATTGAGTGCTGCTCTAGCCTATCCCAATAGTTCTCAGCGATTCTTTGAAGCTGGAAACGAGCAACTTGAGCAAGAAATTCAACGGTTGTCAGAGGTCGATGATAACAACGTTAAATCACTGCTGACGGTGCACCCAGAAGTAATCGAACAATTTGAAGATTGATAGTCCGTGGCTATGGCTTTGTCATGGAAACTAGTCAGCATGCCTGACAAGGCATCAAAAGGTATCAACGGGAACAGGCGGAACAAATTAAGTACGTTACAACAGAACCAGTGTTTTGGTTGAGGAGCCAGTTTATACTCTGTTCCCAATTCCATAACCTTATTATGAAAAGACTTATCAATCTTCTGTTAGCTATGTTCAGAAAATCTTGGTGGCTAGAAATATCAACAAACTCTCCTAGTGCACTGTCAAGACTAAAAATTAGGGTTATTGAGAGTGTTGCGGTAAGCTCTATGCAGCGTCCTAGAATCCTATGAAGAAAAAGTACATTGTCCGCCTAACCCCCGATGAGCGTC
>JBCCXQ010000074.1:0-18547 GCA_039191365.1 Cyanobacteria bacterium P01_F01_bin.13
CACATCAAAGGCATCCTTCAGATAGGTAAAAAACTGATCGCCTGAGTTAAACCCCTGGTAGGTGGCAAACCGCATATCGTTATTGTCCAGGGTGTAGGGAATCACCAGATGGGGACGACCATACTCCACATTCCAGTAGGGTAGATCATCGGCATAGCTGTCTGCATCGTAGAGAAAGCCCCCTTCTTCAACCACTAATCGGCGTGTATTGGGGCTCAGCCGTCCCTGGTAAAACCCCAGTGGTCGACTGCCCGTAACTTGGGTGTGGATTTCAATGGCCTTGCGAATATGCTCCCGCTCGGTGTCTTCACCCACATACTGATAGTCAATCCAGCGATAGCCGTGGCTAGCCACTTCCCAGCCAGCCTCCACCATGGCTTTGCCAGCAGCAGGATTGCGTTCCAGGGCCATGGCCACCGCGTACACCGTTACCGGTAGATTACGCTGGGTAAATAGCCGATGCAGCCGCCAAAATCCTGCCCGACTGCCGTACTCATACATGGACTCCATGTTGATATTGCGCACCCCCGGCAGGGGGACGGCCCCCACCGTTTCAGAGAGAAAGGCTTCAGACGCCGGATCGCCATGGAGAATGCAGTTTTCGCCACCTTCCTCATAGTTGATCACAAACTGTAGGGCTAAGCGAGCATTATTCGGCCACTGAGGATGGGGTGGATTCTGACCATAACCAATTAGATCGCGGGGATAGGCAGCGGGCATGGAACTAAAACCATAAAGATTCCACTTTAAAGATTCCACAGTAGTGTCCCAGATTGCATAGCGAAATGACCATCCTGTGGCAGGGTTTTAGCAGCAACGCCCCGAGGAAACCTCTATGAGCAGTATTACGACTGAAAATCAGCAGTATTTGACCTATATTTTGACCGATGGCAATTCGCAGGTGGTGGTGGTACCCGAGCGGGGCGGTATTGTGATTAGTTGGCAGGTCAATGGCAATGAGGTGTTCTATCTGGATGCAGAGCGCTTTAAAGACCCTAGCCTTTCGGTACGAGGTGGAATTCCACTGTTATTTCCCATCTGTGGCAATCTGGTGGACGATACTTATACTCTCCAGGGAGAAAGCTATAAGCTTAAGCAGCACGGCTTTGGTCGGACTTCTCCATGGGAAGTCACAAACCAGTCCACTGACGATGGTGCTAGCCTGACGATCACTCTAAAAAGCAGTGAAGAAACTCGCGCTGTTTATCCCTTTGATTTTCAGCTGGACTATATTTACATCCTTAAAGGGAATACCTTAGAACAGCGTTTTCGCCACACCAATCTGTCGGATAAGCCGATGCCATTTTCTACAGGCACTCACCCGTATTTTGCGGTGGCTGATAAGACCAAACTCTCCTTTGAGCTGCCTTCTAGTGAGTACAAAATAAAAGGCGGTAAGGAGGTGTTTGCTTTTAATGGTCAGTTTAACTTTGACCAGGAGGAGATTGACTTTGCTTTTATCAATCTCACCGGACAGACAGCTACGGTTAAAGATAGCGATAGCACGCTGACAATTTCCTATGATGAGAATTATTCAACGCTGGTATTCTGGACAGTAAAAGGAAAAGACTTTTACTGTTTGGAGCCCTGGAGTGGTCCTCGCAATGCAATCAATACGGGCGACTTTTTGCTAAGTGCTGCACCCCAGGAAACTGTGGAAACGGTTATCTCCATGACGGTTAGCTAGAAATTGACAGGAGGGCTGAGTTTAGCAGGCTAAACCCGGCCTGTCGGCAAATTTGTCTTTTTGAAGAGTAGCTCAACAACTTTGTCTTTATGACATCATTCTTTGGCACTGCGCCGATGAAAGCTCGAATAAGGCCAATCACCAGGCTTTTCCACCAGACCATGCTTCACTGGATTGTAATGAATGTAGTTAACATGTCGATTAAAATCATTCTCATCGCGAATTAGATGTTCCCAAAAGCGACGTTGCCAGACAGCCTGCTCTTTTTTCTTGAGACGAGATATGGAGCGCGGTTGCCTATATTGGGTAGGGCAATGACGGGTAAAATGGCTTTTGATTAGTCGCCAACGGGTGGAGAAATCGGCATCGTTTTGGGGTAGTGTCCACAGACAATGGAGATGATCGGGCAGGATGACGATAGCGTCGATGTGAAAAGGATGATGTTGTTTTACGACACGAAAGGATTGGCGCAGAATGTTGATGGTTTCTGGAGATTGGAAGAGAGGTTGACGGTTATAGGTAACGAGGGTGAAAGCATAGGTTGCACCAGGTATTTTGGCGCGCCGATATTTCATATGGGATGCCCATCATGTTTGATTTAGAATAGGCATCCCAGGCGGCAAATTAACGCCCCCCGGTAGGTTGGGTTGATACCCAAATTCAATATTTGTCACGACATTGGATAACCCAAAACCCAACGTTGGATATGTCATGGTAATGTTTCGATACCCCAAAGCCAACATTTATCACACCATATAAAATCCAAAACCCAACATTGGACATGTCATCACAATTTTCCAATATCCCAAATCTAATGTCCATAGCACCATTGGGAACGGATGTCGGAATTGTTGTTGCGATCACAACCAAAAATTTAATGGGTGGATGGGGATGGGGATTGATGGTTGTGTTGGGATGTTGGTGGTGGGTGCTGGGTTTCGCGGAACTCAACCCAGCCTACAGGTGTTGCATTTGTTGTTAGAAAAATAGTTTGCAAGGAAAAAATCGTAGTAGTCTGTTCTATTGGCCTTAAAATCGTAAAAAATTTTAAAGCGCTTCGCGCTAAGAGAAGAAAAAGGGAAAAGAATTTAGTAAAAAGTGTAAAGAAGTGAAAGAGAGGAAAGAGCTAATATTAAGTCCTGGGAGGAAAACAGACTACTCGAAAACCAATATAGCTGTTGCGGTAGTCGAGTCTGACCCTGCTGCGAAGGGCAGAGCGGCAGTTGACTGGAGTGTGGTACCAGGAACCGCCCCGCAGTACACGCATAGATGAGTTTCCATCTATAGTCCAAGCGTTGCCGTCCAAAGGTGCCCCAGTGTAATTATCATGCCAGTGGTCTAGACACCATTCCCAGACGTTGCCATGCATGTCGTAGAGGCCAAATGAGTTTGCGATCGCAAAACTGCCTACTTCAGTCGTCGTCTCTCGAAATTCTCCATGGGGACCTTTGCCATATGCACCAGAGTAAGTTTTGCTAAGCTGCCAATCAGTTCCACGATAGTTTGCTGAATCTGTCGTAATCGTTGGCCCAAAATGAAATGGTGTTCCGGTCTCAGCCCGACAAGCATACTCCCACTGTGCTTCGGTGGGTAGCGTATACTTTTTAGCACTCTTTTTCGACAGCCGTTTACAAAACTCCTCAGCCTCCTCCCAACTCACCTGTTCGATGGGTCGCTTTGCCCCTTTAAAGTTGGCTGGATCACTCTTCAAATTTCGATTAATCTTCTTGAGTTTTGCTACTGCCTGCCACTGCTCTTGGGTGATCGCAAACTTCCCCATCCAAAACTCAGGCACCGTCACCTTATGTTGCGGATACTCATCATCACTCGCCCCTTCTTCACCCTTGGCAGCTCCCATCATAAACGTGCCACCAGGTATTCGCACCATGTCTAACTTGATACCATTACCCAAGTCTTCAGTAAAAAACTCCGCCCCTTTCTGTAAGGTTTCGAGCAACTTACCTTTCTCATCCACCCGCACAGTCTTAAAGGAAAACGTCTGATATTGTTGTGTTATCTGCGGTTGTATTCTCGACGGCGGACTTACTAGCTTTGGCTGTATCATCTGAGACTTTGCTGATTTTGCCTTTGGTGCAGGTACCGAAGAAACCTCTGGTAACTGAGTCTGCTGTTTCAACCCACCATCCAAAATCGCTTTCTCAGTTGCCTGCACATCCTCATCTCGCAAATTCAGCTGTCGCTTTAGCTCCTCCAGCTCTTCAATCGCCTCCTCATCCAACGGATAAGCAAACTCTTTTTCTGCAATAAGCGCCTGTTTGTAGGTTTCTAAATGCTTAGCCTTTTCCCGATAAGGCTTTAGTATCTCCTCTACAATCGCAGCGGCATCTTCATCGGAAATCTTGAGCGTTGTTTGTTGCTGTTTTAAGTTTGCTAAAGCCGCAGGCCGAATCCGACCATTTCTCACCTTGCGTTGCACTTGTTTTCGATAGCGCTGCAGGTTATCCACCTGTACTCTAGCGATGGCTATTTCTGTTCCAGCTAAGCCATTAAAAATGGCGGGTTCCATGGCTGGAGCTGCTGCCTTTACCTGAGTCTGTATGTATCTGTGCAAATCCTTGAGGTAAATCAGCTCTTGCCCATCGGCTGCAGCACCGCCAGTTCGAATCCCATCGACTAAATAACGGGTATAAACTGACAGCTCCTCATCCTCTTGCTCCAGGGCATAGCGAGTAGATTTTGAGGCGGTAAGCACACACCAGCCTTTGCCTCCTAGCTGGGCCTCCACGTCGATACTGCTGTCATCCATACCGGTGATGCCCTCGGCAAAGGCGGCTGCAAAGCAACAGTCTAAAATCACCACCTTACGCTGGGCATAGGAACCCCGAATCACCCGTTTCACCAAATCTGCAGCCACTGCTGTGCCAGGGTTTAGGCTGCCATTCTCAAACAGCTGGGTTTGTGTGGTGGATAGATAAAAGTTGCCCGACATATCCTTGATGCCATGGCCCGTAAAGTAAAACAGCACCAGGTCATGTTTGGAGAGCTGGCCAAACACCTCACCAATGCGGGCTTGCATGGTTCCCACATCTGGGTTGATCAGCGGTACCACTTCATCAAAGCCACCAATCTCAGGATTTTTTAGCAGACCTTGCATTGCATTCACCCCATTGGCAGGGCATCGCAAAGGCTTGAGCCCATTGCCATACTCTCCAACACCAATCAACAATGCAATTTTCCTAGCCATTCACCCAGCAATCAGCACCTTCAATTTCTTTCAGCCCTAAGTCAGTCAATTCCCCAACATTTAGTCAGCTATCCTTCAGTTTCTGGACAGCTTCAACCAGTTTATCGACCGTCTCATCTAAATTATCCGGGCGAATATTCTTGGCCTCAATTTTTTTGCCCTCCACTTCAATGGTGAACTCCACTGGCTTCCCTGGTAACCTTTCATAAGCATCTTGACAGACCTGCTTAATCCCATCAATGGTGATTTCTGCTGTCAAAACGCTCCACAGCCAGTTGGCCCCCATCCCCCCATCGGGCATATCTGGGTCGGCCACCCGTTTAATATCTTCTACTTCATCAAGTACCCGCAATTCCTGAAACACTGTTTGGGTTAGCGTTTCCTGCTGCTCTTCGGGCATATCGCTATCAGCATCACGCCAGTCAATCGTCAGCGAAATCGTGTCAGTCATGGGGGGATATTGGTCGTCACCGCCGTATTCTAGCCAAAACGGAGGCGGTTACCTAGATTTGTAGCATTGCCTTAATGGAGCAATGATGTCCTAACTATAATTAAGAACCACCTATCTCATTGTCATGACCCAAATCACCACGAGTGAACTTCCTGAAGGCTTACAAAGCCTTTTGCTAGAAGTTGAGCAAACGAATACCCCTCTTACAGTTATCCACGAAGGTAAACCCCTCGTCATTATTTATCCTGCCAAAGTTCCCAAACCCCGTCCTGAGTTTGGTTTCATGCAAGGTAGCGGGGAAATCCTGGGCGATATTGTGGCCCCGGTTGAACAACCTTGGGAAATATTGCAATGAAACTTTTGCTCGATACTCACATTTGGTTGTGGTATAGCTTAGGCAGTTCACGACTACCTGTCCCCCTTAGACTGGCTATCGCTGACCCGGACAATGAATTGTGGTTGAGCCCCATCAGTGTATGGGAAGCGCTACTGTTAGCTGAGAAAGGTCGCATATTACTTGCCCCTGATGCTGTTACATGGATTAATGCTGCTGTAAAAACTTTAGGTACCCAAGAGGCATCATTAAATCAGACCATAGCAATTCTCAGCCGCCAATTGGCATGTCCCCATCAAGATCCGGCTGATCGTTTTATCGCGGCGTCGGCTGTTTATTATGGCTTGCAACTTGTTACAGCCGATCAAAATTTGCTTGATACGCCTTCATTAGAGATATTCGCCGCATCCAGTTCTGACGCTAAAGAATAGGAGTGGGCTGGGTTGAGCCCGCGAAACTCAGCCCACAGCGGCTTATGCATCTTCTCCAAAATCAATCTCCTTGAGCATCTCTGGAGGTGGCTGCCAACGATATTTGCTGAGATTGATCTTGTTACCTTCAAATTCAATGCCTTCCTCTTCTAGGAGCACTCTCTGTAGGTCGTCTGATCCATCTCGAAAAGCAGAGGTGGAGATTTCTCCTTTGGCATTGATCACTCGCTGCCAGGGAATTTCGTCTTCTGGGGCAACTTTGTAAAGCGCATAGCCCACCACGCGAGGTTTACCCATGAGGCCAGCGAGTTCTGCCACCTGACCGTAGGTGGCGACCTTGCCAATGGGGATTTGGCGAACAACGGCGTAGATGCGGTCGTAGCTGTTAGCCATTTTTACCCTCGTTTGGGCAATGGACAAGCAGCCCCGTCGGGGCCAGAGGTGGTGTCAAAACAATGGGGACAGGCCAGTAGGACCAATGAACGGGCAGCAACGGGAATTTGTTGATGTCGGTCGTATACTTTGCCATCCTCAACAAACCCGTTAGGGTGCTTGGTATCTAGTATTACTCGCCATTCTTTGCGATCGACTGATGGGGGAATTGAAAACTCCTGAAGTTCGGGATAGGCGTTAAAAAAGACCAGAAAACTATCGTCAATGACTCGCTGTCCTTGTTGATCGGTGGTGAGGATTTCTTCTCCGTTGAGAAAGATGCTGATGGCTTTGGAACTGCCGTCGTGCCAATCTTCTTCGCTGATGATGGTGCCGTCGGGGTTGAACCAGCCGATGTCGATGACGCCGGAACCGTGGATCTCACGACCGAGGAACCACCGCCGCCGACAGAGGATGGGATGCTGTTTGCGAAATTCGATCAGGCGCTGGGTGAAGGCCAGTAAGTTCTGGTTTTTATGACGTAAATTCCAGTCAAACCAGGCTATTTCATTATCCTGACAGTAGGTATTGTTGTTGCCACGCTGGGTGCGACCCATTTCGTCACCACCGAGAATCATGGGGACGCCCTGGGAGAGAAAGAGGGTGGTGAGAAAGTTGCGCTGCTGTTGCGATCGCACCCCTAAAATCTCCTCATTCTCGGTCTCTCCTTCTACCCCACAGTTCCAGGAGCGGTTATAGCTCTCCCCATCCCGATTGCCTTCACCATTGGCTTCGTTATGCTTTTCGTTATAGCTCACCAGATCGCATAGGGTAAACCCATCGTGGGCGGTGATAAAGTTCACGCTAGCGTGGGGCAGTTTACCATTGGCCTGATAGAGGTCCGAGCTACCGGTAAACCGAAACGCAAACTCTCCCAAACGACAGTGATGATCGCGCCAGAAGTCTCGCATCGTGTCGCGATACTTGCCATTCCACTCGGACCACAGTAGGGGAAAGTTACCCACTTGATAGCCCCCTTCACCTAGGTCCCAGGGTTCAGCAATCAGCTTAGTAGTGGAGAGGACCGGGTCCTGGTGGATGATGTCAAAAAAGGCGGCGAGACTATCGACTTCATACAGTTCGCGGGCCAGGGCCGAAGCTAGATCAAACCGGAATCCATCCACATGCATTTCCTCTACCCAGTAGCGCAAACTGTCCATGATCAGTTTAAGTACCTGGGGATGCCGCACATTCAGAGAATTGCCACAGCCGGTAAAATCCATGTAGTAGCGGGGGCTGCGCTCTACCAGCCGATAGTAGGCTTCGTTGTCGATACCCCGTAGAGATAGGGTAGGGCCAAAGTGATTGCCCTCGCCTGTGTGGTTGTACACCACATCTAAAATCACCTCAATGCCTGCCTGGTGTAGAGCTTTGACCATGGTCTTAAACTCATTCACCTGGTTGCCAGCGTCGCCACCAGCACTGTAGCCAGCAAAGGGGGCAAAGTAGTTGATGGAATCATAGCCCCAGTAGTTGTGCAGTCCTACTGCCACCAAATGGCCCGGGTAGGCATTGTAATGGTGTACCGGCAGCAGCTCGACTGCTGTTACCCCCAGGTTTTTAAGATGTTCAATAGCGGCGGGATGTCCCAGTCCCGCATAGGTGCCCTGCAGTTCGGTCGGAATATTGGGATGTTGGCGGGTAAAGCCCTTGACATGCACTTCGTAAATGATGGTTTCATGCCAGGGAATGTCCGGATGACGATCATCATCCCAGTCAAAGTGGCTATCGATGACAATGCCCTTCGGGATACAGTGGACATCATCAAAGTCGGATTTTTCCAAGTCGCGATCGCTATCGGCAAAGCGGTCCATGGGGTAGCCAAAAATAGCGGGACTAAATTTCATGTCGCCGCTAATGGCCAGAGCATACGGGTCTATTAGTAGTTTATCGGCGTTAAATCGTTTGCCCTCTTTAGGTTTGTAGGGACCATAGGCACGGTAGCCGTACCGTTGGCCGGGTCCCACATCTGGCAGATACCCATGCCATACATGATTGGTCACCTCTGGCAGCGCCAGCCGACGTTCATTCCCCTGCGAGTCAAACAGGCACAGCTCTATGGCTGTTGCATTTTCTGAGAAAATCGCAAAATTTGTCCCTTGACCGTCCCAGGTGGCTCCCAACGGGTGGGAACGACCGGGCCATACTGCTACCGACATGGTGGTGCGCCAAAACTGTTTTATATAGTAAGCCCCCTAGTTTTTTCGCTGTGGCCTTAAAACCAGAAGTCTGGGATTGGAATCGGTAGCATCACTAAACATTTTCCATATTTCAGGTTAATTTTGCAAAGAGAGAATGAAGGTAGAAAACTCCTATGCAAAGCTTCTGTGAGCTTTCTGTGCTCTTAACCTCTACTCAGTTAATGACAGCCTTTTCTTAATTTGATGTCAAGCTTCTTTAACCTCTGCTCGGTAAATTTTTCTACGGGGAGCTAGGCAGTCCTATATCGCGAAGCAGAGATTTTTCCATGTATCGCTATGTGGTTCAGCTGGTAGTTGAATTCGAAAATGGTGTAGCCACTGTTATCGAACCCGGCACTGCGAGTGATCCTGTCGCTGTTATTGGGACGGGATTACCGACAATATGCGCTCTTGCGAAACTAATTTGGGTAATCTAATTGCGAATTCCTTCTTGTGGCAGGCCAACGAAGTTGCTGCTGACGTTGGTTTGGGCCCTGTGGATATCGCCCTGCCTCCGAGTCCGTACCCGAACCTGGTGTGATTGCTGGGTGGGTGCCGCTGGACTGTTTGGTTCTCGTCGTCTAAAGCGTCAGGCCTAGTGTTCGGAGTGTAGAATAACACCTCAAACTCCCCATTAGATCAGGCAAAAAGCAGAGAAACTACTGGGTTTCTCTGCTTTTTTGTGACAAAAATCACATGGTACTTAAAAAATGATCACTCAAATTTTTGGGGAAATCGAGCCACAATATGTGAATTGATTTATACAAAACCTGTGAAAATCGCTAAGTCAATGGCCAAACCTTGCACTAAGCCGCTGAAACAACAACCGTTTAAGACCTATCGTGATCCGAAAACTGGACGTTGGTATGTTGTGCGGAAACCGGCTCCTGCAAAGTGATCTAAATTCTGTATCCGGGTAGCTTGGGTGCGACAATAGCAGGGCCAATCTTGTCGGTCTTCTATGCGTCAATTCTATCCTCCCATTGAGCCGTATCGTCAGGGGCAGCTATCCGTCTCTCCCATCCATAGGCTGTACTTTGAAGAAGTGGGCAATCCCCAGGGTAAACCTGTGGTGTTTTTGCATGGTGGGCCTGGGGGCGGTATTGTTCCTTTTTATAGGCAGTTTTTTGATCCAGAGCGTTGGCGGATTGTTCTGTTTGACCAGCGCGGCTGTGGCCAGAGTACGCCCCATGCTGAACTGACCGACAATACTACCTGGGACCTGGTGGAGGACATTGAGCGGTTGCGATCGCACCTTGCTATCGACCAATGGACTGTGTTTGGTGGGAGCTGGGGCAGCACCCTGGCACTGGCCTATGCCCAAAGTTATCCACAACGGTGTGTGGGGTTAATTTTGCGGGGTATTTTTATGCTGCGCCCGAAGGAGATTCGCTGGTTTTACCAGGAGGGGGCCAGCTACATTTTTCCCGATGCGTGGGAGCAGTATGTCGCGCCCATTCCCAAAGAGGAACGTCACGACCTAGTGACAGCGTACTACCAACGGCTAACCAGTTCTGATCCACAGATACGACAGCAGGCAGCCCGAGCTTGGGCCATTTGGGAAGCCAGTACCAGTTATTTAATTCAAAACCCCAAGACCATCGAGCGTTTTAGCAATGATGAGTTTGCCGATGCCTTTGCCCGGATTGAGTGCCACTACTTTATTAACGGTGGCTTTTTGAACCCACCCGATCAGCTGCTGCAAAACATAGCCAAGATTCGCCACATTCCAGCCACCATTGTGCAGGGGCGCTATGACGTGGTCTGCCCCATGACCTCTGCCTGGGAGCTGCACCGTGCTTGGCCTGAAGCTGAGTTAGTTATTGTTGCCGATGCAGGCCATTCGGCGACAGAGCCTGGAATATTGAGTGCCCTAGTAGAGGCAACCGATCGATTTGCTCGTCTATAAGATGTTTAGAGGCGTTTTCTAGAACGTCTCTATGCCAACCAAACCACCGCCATGAAAACTAATGTGATCACCAGGGCCAAGCTGCCAATGCGCTTTAGGGCCATGGTGTGCCGGTAGCTGCTCCGCAGTTGCCGTGGTGGGACCTGATCGTTTCTTGGGAGCTGAGTCTCAGCGTTGTAAATGGTTTTGTGAATTGTTTGATTCGCCCAAGCATCGTCACCATACAAGTAGGGCTTGAGTAGGGAATCAAGTTCTCTGTCTAGCCATCCGGCAGACTCTAGCAGCTGTCTGGCCCGATAAATAGTAGTTGGGGTAGCCGCTGTAGCTTGAATAACATCGCCGTCAGTAGCCAGGCAGTGTTGACTACCTAAGTGGCGAAACGCGGCCTTAGGAAGAGGAAAAACAAGTATGCCATTGATTTCCTCAGGGAACCATCCCTCAACCAGCAATAATTCTGCAACGTCCCATTCAGTTTTTAGCGAAAGAACAGCCATAGACCGGCTACGTAAGTGTTCCCACTGAAGCTAACATAGCTATTCGGTGGCTTCCATGACCGTCTAGCCCAATTACATAGGTTTCATCGAAGTGTTTGCAGAATCTTGGAAGGCTTCATGGCCATTTCATATGTATGGTTGTTGGAACTATTCACTACGCTACTTGTCGTAGTTCACTAGGTGCAATGCCATAAGTGATTTTATTTCCAGAAAAATATTTTTTCATTGGAAAATCTGTTAGGAAACAAGCAAAATTAGTGTGAATCATTGGTTGGCTACAATGATTTCAAAAGTGCTGTTTTCGGTAACAGTATATTCCGATCACATTTATTTAAGTTAAGGTCCCAAGCTTCCGTTATAACGCTGATTCTGTTCCACCCTGTCGGTGGGTAGGCTGCGGATATCTGGGGTAGTAACGCTAGCAGGGTATTTATTTTTTTATTATGAATATGCAAAGTTGGTACGCACGGCAGCAAGCACGATTGGCCTATCGACGGGGTCGGACGTTAGCACGCCAGGGAAATCATCAAAGTGCGATCGCAGTTTTATCTAAAGCCTTAGCCGATCATCCTGATGTGGCTGAGGTCTATATTACCCGTGGTTTGAGCTATGGCACCCTGGGGCAACCAGACAAGGCACGTCAAGATTTTGTGGCGGCAATTGACCGGGCTGATAATCCAGCAACAGCCTATTTTCAGCTGGGACAGCTGGCGTTTGAACAGGGAAATATTACCGATGCCATGGTGGATTGGCAACGTGCAATTGCTGCTAATCCCAACTATGCCGAGGCTCACTATCAGCTTGGTGTGGCCCAGAGTAAAGCGGCTGATTTCGCCGCCGCACTGGCCAGTTTTGATCGAGTTCTAGAGGTTAATCCCAACTGGGCTGAGGCGTATTTAGAGCGAGGGAACGTGCGTCAACATTTGGAGGACCACGATGGCGCGATGGGTGATTGGCAACTGGCAGTTCTTAATGATGCATCGTTAGCTGGGTTGCTCCCGGCATCGGCCCAGTCAGGAGATGGTTTAGCACCCGTTAAAGACCTGCTACAAGACGCGTTGCATCCCATTGAAGTCACGATCAAACAGCATGGTAAAAGCTTAGACATTTCACTTAGACGTCAGGTGGGTGAGGGGGTAAGCTATTTCACCTTGCCCAATCACATTCGCGACCTGTTGTTGCCCCTGGAACTTTCAGAAATCACAAAGTTTACTCTGATTGGCCACGTCGGCAATGTGCGTGGACCTGAGTGGGAAAAGAGCTATGACCTCTACAAGGATCAGCCCTGTCCGCCCAGCCACTGGCCCACTGCATTGGCCGCCCTGGTGACCTTCCCGCCTGTGGGAGTAACGGCCCTGCTCTATGCCAGTCAGGTACAGCGTTTTTATCGTCGGGGACAATATCCCGATGCATTACGGGCGTCTAAGTCAGTTAGACATCTGGCGCTGGTGGGCACCGGAGCAATGTGTTTGTTGGCAACCCTGCCACTGGGATATACGGCGATCAAGTCAATTCAAAATGAGCCCACACCTCCGGCTAGAACTGCACGGGCGATTGACTACAATTCGATTCACATCCAATAGATTCTGGGTATCAACTCAAAACGGAAGGAGACTACTGTCATAATAGTCACTGCAAATCACCTGCTCAAGATGTTGAGCAGGTGATTTTGTTGGTATATTCGGCTAGCCCTATTCCCAGAATGCCAAATCAGTTGACCGATCACACAATGCAGCTTGGGGTGCAGGAGCTGATCCAACGAGAGCCTTTGTTTGCCAGGATTGTGTCCCGTTACGATTTACCTCCCCTATGGCAAAGGAACCAGGGGTTTGCCACCCTCATCCATATCATTCTTGAACAGCAAGTGTCCCTGGCCTCTGCAAAAGCAGCTTACAAGCGCCTGCAGGCAAACTGTAATCCGTTGACGTCAGACGAGTTTCTGACATTGAGTGATGGAGAGCTTAAGCAAATTGGATTTAGCCGTCAAAAAACAGACTATGGTCGGGCATTGGCCCAGGCAATTCTCTCTAAAGCGCTTGATTTAGAGGCTCTGGAAACCTGCAGTGATGACGATGTGCGTGCTCAGTTGATGCAGGTGAAAGGGATTGGTGTGTGGAGCGCAAATATTTATTTATTGATGGCCTTGGGTCGGCCTGATATTTGGCCCAAAGGGGATCTCGCTCTACAGGTAGCTATTCAACAGATTCAAGGTCTTTCTAAACGCCCCACGTCTGCTCAAGCCCAGGCTATGAGTGAGGCGTGGCGACCCTGGCGAGCAGTAGCCGCTAGATTGCTATGGCATTTTTACTTAAGCGAACGGCGGCAGTCCTATCCCTAAACCGATACCGTAGATGTGCCTGTTTCAATATAAACCTTGTCCACGTCCAGAACTGGAGTTTTTCCGTAGGGGAAACTACAGGTTTCAACTTGGACGTGGTTTACATTTCAATTTTTTTTGATAAAACGTCCGTAATGAGGAGTTTCATCCTGTTTCTCATAATGACTCTCCAAGAAAAACGTAGCTTTAACAGCGCTTTTATGGTTCTGGTGCGAGTCTGCACCAGAACCATAACTTTCTTCGAAGAGGGTAGATATTTTTGTATTATTTGTGTAGCATAAAAATGATACAGAGAAGGCATTCAGGTCGAGTTGTCTTAGTTAAGTGCGGGCACATCATTACACTAGCGGTCAAACATCGTGAAAAACTCAATGGAAACCCTAGTCACGACAAGAGATTTGCCATTGTTGGGCCATCTATTAATAGCGATGATTGTGCGGTGCCGGGGATTTGGCATTATTGCGCCCACAGCTACTCCGATAATTGGTGGCATTTGGACTAAGTTAATTGATCGCATTGAGTTAGAGCGTTTTGTATCTCATGCTCGATTCCGTGGCTCGATCGCAAGTGGCGATTACCTCTATCGACCAGAACTTAACAGATATAAACAAAGCGGGGAACGCAGGCGATTAGCTGTGGCACCTAACTAGAACCAAGACTGTGTAAGGTTTTTGGCCCCTGCTTCCGAGTCCGAGAAGCAGGGGCAGTTGTTTTGTACACATTTTGTAGAGCTCGAATAACGCATTTTCATGACATTGCAACCGTATAACTACGTATTGTCCAAACTATCGATCCAACGTTCCCTTTTCCAAAAATTATCAACCTATGGCTCGAATTAACCTGAAGCAATCAACGTCTCTATCGGTAACAGACCAGGCACAGACCCTAGACCTGAGATCGCACCGCTCAATCCTAACGATTTCTGACCATAGGCATTTGCGATCGCATGCGCCCATATATCCACTGGTCGCCATGGCAGAAAAGTTTTGCCAAGACCAGACAAGTTAATGCTGTATCAATTGATCCTGTCTTTGAGATGCAGCACCATCCCTGTGCCGTCGTCGGCATAACTGACCCACCATTCATGGAGATTTGTCAGCTATGTTGAAGCTGAACTATACAGATAATGATCTATTTCTTGAGCAGTTAACCGCTTCGTTGGATACGGTTATTACTCAGCGAGTCATGTTAGCCGTTAGCATTGGTGAAACCTTGCATGTAGAGCCTGGTCGGGCAGCCTTTTTGCTACCGATAACCTCGCCTGGAATCACTCAGTTGGAGGACATGCGACAAATAAACTTTGCCGATGCCATTGAGGTAATGGCAGTTGATGACGAATTTGTTGAAGTCAGTCTTAAGGGTACCTGGATTGCTAGCAGTCCCCAGGCTGAATCAGGTACATTTATTGCGGTCTTCCCCACAGAAAGTGAAGGGCTGATTTATCGGCTGTGGCAGGCTACCCAGCGACAGACTGTTTACTTCATATAGCGTTCTGAGTTTGTGTACCCTTTAGGAGTAAGGCTGCACCACCCAGAAGATAGGTTAACCGTATGAAAACTCAAATTGGGGTTGTTCAAGGCGATATCACAACTCTAAAGGTTGATGCGATTGTCAATGCAGCCAATAGCTCGCTCTTGGGTGGTGGTGGTGTTGATGGGGCAATTCATCGTGCTGCTGGTCCAGAACTGCTGCAAGCGTGCCGTTTGCTTGGGGGGTGTCAAACAGGTCAAGCAAAGATTACCCAGGGGTATCGGTTGCCTGCTCGGTATGTTATTCATACCGTCGGTCCTGTTTGGAGAGGCGGCGGCGAGCAGGAAGCCACGTTGTTGGAGCAGTGCTACCAAAATAGTCTGCAACTGGCGATTGACAACGATATTCAGGCAATTGCATTTCCGGCAATTAGCTGTGGCGTCTATGGGTATCCGGTTGACCAGGCTGTTGCGATCGCAGTTCAAACCGTTCAAAAGTTTATTCAACAGCATGACACATTAGAAAAAGTTATTTTCGTCTGTTTTGGAGACCTGGTTTATCGGAGCTATCTAGATATGCTGAACCATTAAAAGAATAATTCAGCACCTCTTAATTCGTTCTACACGGGAGGGGAATGGTCGTTTGGAGGTTATTTTTCTCTCCTATATTTGAGACCTTGCTAATGAGTTAGCGTCGATCCATAAATCTGCGATCACGGGCAAATGGTCTGAGCCAGTTTCAGCCCCTGTGTGAATGCCAGTTACGGTAATTTCAGGGCTAACTAAACAGTGATCAATGGGTATCTGTAGAGGCCTAAGCAGGGTCTGGGGAACATTCTGTAGACCGTAGTGATAAGTATTTGTTGGCCAACTGGGCTGGATGCCAAAGCCCTGTCGGGAGTTTTTGAGACCAGTTTTGTGAATCAAGTCCTGGTAATAGGGTGACCACATGGTGACATTGAGATCTCCCAGCAGCACAATCGGATCGGTCTGAGTATTGGCATATTGAGCTACATCAGCTAGTACTGTATTGCGGGATTGGAATAGCTCATGGGCTGTTGGCGGCAGTGGATGACTGGCGATAAACGAAAGGGGCTGTCCGTTTATTTCTAAATGGGCCAGGAGAGAGTCGCGTGTGTGCAGTCCAAACGGTTGGGTTTGTACATCGGTCAGAGGATACTTGCTATACAGCACAATCCCTGAGTCTGCAGCGAGATCTGTACCGTAGGGGAAGCTTTTCTTTAGCTGTTTTAGCCGCTTTCCCATGGGTTCGCCAACTTCTATAAATAGAGCTAAGTCAGGTTGTTCTGTATCCATCAGTGCCAGCGTTTGTGTAGCATCGCTGTTATTAGCGTTTAAGTTAGCCAACAGTACCCGTAAGTTAGCAGCCGGTTTGTTAACGGTAGAGGGTACATACCACGGGATAACTTGAGCCGACAACACCGCACCGCAGAAAAGGACGAGAAGTAAACTACGAAAGTGGTGTAAGAGTAAGGTGAGTCCTGCCAATAGGAGCGTAGCAATAAAATACTGAACTTGAAAATGGGAAAAAATTTCTAAGTATAAGGGCCAACCAAATCGTTGGCTTAATAGAGCCAGACTTGTGATACCCACAACAGACATTACACAAATTCGTTCAAGGATGTGAGGGGGTTTTACCTTTGAGGGAGACGTAATAAAAGGATTCATTGGGTGAGAGAGCACATTGATCTGGGCTACATTAATTTTTCAGGCATTCCAGAGTTATAGCAAATGCTTTGCATAACGTTGGTAGTCCTTTAGTTAACGACACTAGTGCTCCCTAAAGCCTTTGTCGAATAACAGCTATGGGATGGGAGCCAAAATTTTGTGTTCCCAGGAAATCCGTATTTGCTACGATGCAATGCTTCTAGAGTCTAAAGCGCTTTTGGAAAAAGGCTACTTGTTTCAGGCGATCGCGGTTTTGGTTAATGAAATCGGCTTCATCCTGCAATAGCTGTTTTACATTTTTGAGTAGGTTAGTGCGCTCTCCAAAGGGATAAATCCGCACAAAATGGGGAGCTATATTACGAAAAATTGTGTGATAAGGAAAATCAGCCCCTTGTAGTTCGCAGGCAAATGTGGCTTGTTTGGTCACCTGAAGGGGTAAAGTGTGGCTACTGTAAACCTGAAAAGAGAGTGGTACAGCGGGTGAAAGACGATACAAGGGGCTAAATGGTTCATCGTCTGGGAAAATGGAACCGATTTTGAGGTCCTCTAGATGGGCAATTATTTGCTGATTATAAATTAACCACCCTTGGGTTTGGTAAGTTCGCTCCGGCACAGAAACATGGGTCGAAAAGATGCGTCGCTTTACTGGTTGAGCTATGGTTAAAACAGCAATTTGAATAGCGCCAAAATCTGCGATGACAACTTCATTGAACAAGGATTTTGATGATTGTTGAGATGGTGAGTAAACCATGGTAGAACCTCACTGAAATAAGTGTGTGAATTGCGAGAATAAACGAAAAAAGGCACAGCTATAGCCGTGCCCGATTAAAAGCACTATCCAATACTCCTAATCTATCGAAGCTGACTGAAACTGTCGTTACAGAAAATGTCTGTTAAAATACCAGACATTTTTAGCCGTTGAACATGGTTTCAAACCACTGTGGTAGGGGGTTTGGTTAACAAATAATCACGCATTAGTTTGCTATCGGCGATGGGGCTTTAAAATCAAAGCTTACGAGATTTGCCACCTGCAGGAGACTGCTATTCATACCTTACTGATGTCGCTTGAGCTTTAATTGTATGACTGTTCAAGATGTAACTGATACTCAAATGCAGAGTTTCCGGTATCTCTGGGCGTTTGTCAGCAAACGGGCAATGCAGCTGGCTGAATGCTGTGTGCTTGGTATGGTGGCGATGGGTGCGATCGCATCATCCCAGGCGGCGGCTCAACTTATTCCCGATAGCTCATTACCAACGCCTTCAATAGTTGTGCCAGACAGTCAAACTCTCATCACGGGTGGAGTAAGTCAAGACACGGCACTTTTCCATAGTTTTCAGACCTTTAATGTTGCTCCATCCCGTAGTGTCTATTTTGCTAATCCCGTCGGTATTGAAACGATTTTTACCCGGGTAACTGGGGATAGTGTGTCCAATATTGATGGTGTGTTGGGGGTGCTGGGGAATGCCGATTTGTTTTTGTTGAACCCTAACGGTATTCTCTTTGGCGCAAATGCGCAGCTGGATGTTGCGGGGTCTTTTGTGGCGACGACGGCCGACAGCATCATGTTTGCCGATGGCACTCAGTTTGGTGTAAATCTCCTGGATAATCCTGCCCTGATCACCATCAGCACCCCCATCGGAGTGCAGTTTGGTACGCCGTCACCCAGCCCAATTACCAATTCTGGCAATCTCAGTGTGCCCTCAGGTCAAAGTCTTGTGTTGGCAGGGGGGGAGATTGTGCTGGATGGAGGCAGCCTCAAAGCGTCTGGCGGCAGGATCGAGCTAATCAGTATGGCTGAGGGGGGGCTGATAGACCTGAGTAATAGTGAGAACACCTTTCAGCTTGCGGCACCTGCTGGTTTAGCCAGGGCTGATGTATTGGTAACCGATGGTGCCAGGGTAGATGTGAGCGATGCCCGAGGCCAAGG
>JBCCXQ010000075.1:0-18212 GCA_039191365.1 Cyanobacteria bacterium P01_F01_bin.13
ATCTGCGTCCCCATGAGATACCTTGTCGCTGCCTTTCTCAATCGCACCCAAGCCGAAGAAGCCTATGCCAGACTAGAGTCCAGCAACTTTTCCATGGACGATATCGCTATTCTCGGTCAGGGGTACAAGACCACCGACGAGTTTGGTCTACAAAGCCCCAAGGAAGCTGCCTGGAGTCAAGTCAAACGCATGGCCACCTGGCTAGTGCCTTTTGGTTTTGGAGGTGGGTTTGTGTTTGACACCATTACCGGCCTCAATACGTTTGAATGGACGGGAACTCTAGGCAATCAGCTCTTAGGTGGAGTATTAGGCGCAGGGTCTGGACTAATGGGCAGCTTTTTTATTGGGGGTGGTCCGGCGCTGCTGTTTAACAATAATGAAACGCCGTATCGAGATCGCATCGCAGCCGGAGAATATCTAGTCGTTGTCAACGGTGGTGAAAGCATCATCACCCAAGCCGCTCGGATCATGCAGGCATTAGAACCAGAAACTATCGAAGCGCGATAAACGACCAACGAAACACCGTAGTTTCTATCCTCAGGTAAGAATTTCTACCTGGGGGTAACCCGTTACTTCTGATTGCCCTCATCTATAAAAATTCACAGTAATATAAATCTAAGTCGGAATGATTCCGGGAAAACTGCTTTCCTGAAAATTCTGTCACATTGATATTCAGCTATTTAGCGCCAAGACACAAAGACACATATGACTTCTACGGCAACTACCAGTGCTCCTACTGCAGCTAATCCTTTTCTAATTGGTCACGGACTTCCTCCCTTTAACCAATTTCAACCTGATCAGGTGGAGTCCGCTGTTGTCCAACTCATCGAAAATCTCACCACAGCCCTGGAATCATTAGAAACCACCATGGCTCCCAGCTGGGAGCGGCTGGCCGCCCCCCTGACTAAAATCACCGAGCGCCTGGGCTGGACCTGGGGCGTTTTGGGGCACCTGATGGGCGTTCAAAATAGCCCAGAATTACGGGCAGCCTATGAAGCGGTGCAGCCTGCATTAGTACAGTTTGCGACCCGTCTCAGTCAGAGTAAAGCGTTCTACAACGGCTTTAAGCAGCTGGCAAAAGACCCGAGCTTGAACTCAGCCCAGCGGCGCATAGTAGATGCCGCTATTCGGGATGCAGAATTATCTGGCGTGGGGCTAGAAGGAGAGGCCAAGCAGCAATTTAACCAGATCCAACAGCAGCTGGCGGAGCTTTCCACACAGTTTTCCAACCACGTGCTGGATGCGACCAAAGCCTTTAGTCTCACATTGACTACCCAGGACGACATTGCTGGCTTACCGCCGAGCTTATTGAGTTTGGCAGCCCAAGCGGCTCGCGATGCGGGTGAAAGCAATACCACTGCAGCATCAGGTCCCTGGCGCATTACCCTGGATATTCCTAGCTACGGACCGTTTCTCAAACACAGCCGCCGTCGAGATTTACGAGAAAAGCTCTACCGTGCTTACATCAGTCGAGCCTCCGAGGGCGAGCTCAATAACTCACCACTGATCGATAAGACCCTGGCCCTAAGAAAGCAACAGGCTCAGCTGCTAGGCTTTGAAACCTATGCTGACCTTAGCATTGCCCGCAAGATGGCTCCCTCGGTACAGGCGGTCGAAGACTTGATGGAAGAGCTGCGTAGCGCTAGCTATGATGCGGCGGTTAAGGAGCTGGCGGATCTCAAAGCCTTTGCCAATGCTCAAAATGCTCCCGAAGCTGATGACCTGAAGCAGTGGGATATTCCCTTCTGGTCAGAGCGGATGCGAGAAACTGAGTTTGACCTCAACGATGAAGAACTACGGCCCTATTTTCCGCTGCCCCAGGTGCTAGATGGTCTGTTTGGGCTAGCCAGTCGACTCTTTGGGGTGAAAATTACTGCCGCCGATGGTCAGGCTCCCACCTGGCACAAGGATGTGCGCTATTTTGCGATCGCAAACACCCAGAACAATCCCATCGCCTACTTTTATCTGGATCCCTACAGCCGTCCTGCCGAAAAACGGGGGGGAGCCTGGATGGATGAGTGCATTGTCCGCGCCCATACAGAACCAGGTAAAGCGGTGCGGCTACCGGTCGCCTATTTAGTGTGCAATCAGTCTCCGCCAGTGGATGGAAAACCCAGCCTGATGACCTTCCGCGAAGTTGAGACCCTTTTCCATGAGTTTGGCCACGGTCTACAGCACATGCTTACCCAGGTGGACTATCCAGGGGCCGCAGGCATTAATAATGTGGAGTGGGATGCGGTGGAGCTTCCCAGCCAGTTTATGGAGAACTGGTGCTACGACCGCAGCACTCTATTTAAGATGGCTCGGCACTATGAAACCGATGCCCCCCTCCCAGAGGAAGATTACCAAAAGCTTTTGACAGCCCGTAACTTTATGACCGGTAATGCCATTTTGCGCCAGGTGAATTTTGGCTGGCTGGATATAGAGCTGCATTCTCGCTTCCAACCTGGCGGCACTGAAACTATCTGGGACGTGCGAGATCGACTTGCGCAAAAAACTACACTGCTGCCACCCCTGGCCGAGGATGCATTTTTGTGCAGCTTTGGGCATATTTTTGCCGGTGGCTATGCCGCTGGTTACTACAGCTACTTCTGGGCCGAGGTCCTCAGCGCCGATGCCTTTGCGGCGTTTGAGGAAGTGGGCATCGATAATGAGGGCGCTGTCCAGGAAACTGGCAAACGTTTTCGCGATACAGTACTTGCCCTCGGGGGTAGCCGTCATCCCATGGAGGTATTTCAGGAATTTCGGGGACGGGAACCGAGTACTGAAGCCCTGCTAAAACATCGTGGACTCAAGGCAGCCTAACCCCACCCGATGGGCATGCTTATGGGGCAGTGGGCTACGTGCATATTCCTAAATATTTTTGCTGAGAAATATTTAGGAATTGCTTCGTTTTAGAACCACTCCCCCACTAGACTATAGGCAACTGGATCGGGCATACCTTCCTTGACGGACACTGAACAGGCTACAAGTACTGGATTATTTTCGCGCAGGGAACTGCGCGAACTAGTGCGATCTCAACTTGAAGCCCTGCTAGAGCAAGACAATTATCAGGGTGCAAAAGCATTGCTTGTCCCCGTGCAGCCTGCCGACATTGCAGAAGCCATCGAGGGTCTGCCTGACACGATGCAGGCCATTGCCTTTCGCCTCCTGCCCAAAAGCGAAGCTATCGAAGTCTATGAGAACCTGGACTCCAGTATCCAACAAACCCTGATTGAAGACTTTAAGCGCCAGGACGTCATCGACATTGTCGACAAAATGTCCCCCGACGACCGCGCTCGGCTATTTGATGAACTTCCCGCAAAGGTAGTACGACAATTGTTGCAACAACTTAGTGCCCAAGAACGCGAAGCCACCGCCTTACTCCTGGGTTACGAGGCTGGAACAGCCGGACGGGCAATGACCCCGGAATACATTGCCCTCAAAGAAGATTGGACGGTAGAACGCGCTCTCAAACACATTCGCAAATTAGCCAGCGTTAGTGAAACCGTTTATTACCTGTACGTCACCGACAGCGCCCGTCGTCTGACCGGCATCCTATCGCTGCGGATTTTAGTCATCGGTCAGCCAGAACAAACCATCGGGGAGTTGATGACCCGTGATGTGGTTTCTGTGCAAACAGGCATTGATCAAGAAGAAGTTGCCCGGATCATTCAGCGCTACGATTTTTTAGCAGTTCCTGTAGTAGATACCGAAGAGCGCCTGGTGGGCATCATCACCGTTGACGATGTCCTCGACATTCTCGAAGAAGAAACGACTAAAGATATCTATGCTCTGGGGGGTGTGCAGTCTGGTGGAGACGACTACTTTCAGACCAACCTGCTGACGGTCGCCCGTAAACGGGTGGTGTGGCTTTCCGTACTCTTGATCACCAATACCGTCACCGCCGCTGTTATCGACGCCCAAAAAGACTTAATTCAACAGGTGGCCATACTGGCTAGCTTTATCCCGTTACTGATCGGTACCGGCGGCAATGTGGGAGCCCAGTCGTCAACGGTCGTTATTCGTGGCCTCAATACCGATGAACTGATGATTCGCGAAGCCTTTCAGGTGATTCGTCGAGAAGCGATCGCAGGTGCTTTTTTAGGCCTCATGCTGGGCATCGTGGTCACAGGGTGGGCTTATCTACTCCTGGGGGGAAATCTACCTGTTTCAATTATCGTTGGCTGCAGCTTACTGGGTATCTCAGTATTAGCCTCCATTGCTGGGGCTGCACTGCCCTTTCTATTTCAGCATCTCGGGTTTGACCCAGCGTTGATGTCGGCACCATTTATTACCACCGTTGTGGATGTGTTTGGAGTGCTCATCTACCTCAACCTGGCGCGTCAGGTGCTTCAGCTTTAACTTTTAGAAATAGGGTAAACTGCCACAGCTCGACCGAACTCCACTGCTCCCAGCCATGTGTCTCAAATAATCTAGGATATAGATAGTGATGCGCTGCACACGCTGCACACACTATAGTTCTCTGAAATAAGCAATCCCTAACGCCGTTCAACGCTGACCGTTACGACTTTAATCGAGATCCCAGCCCGTGCTAAAAAACTTCAAGCAAGGTGTGAAGAATGACCTCATTGCAGGTCTTTTGGTAATCATTCCCCTAGCCACAACGATTTGGTTAACCATCACTGTGGCCAGCTGGGTAATTCGTGCGCTCACGCGGGTCCCAAAACAGCTTAATCCCTTTGTCGACTTACATCCCGTCCTGGTTGCTCTGTTTAATCTGGGTGTCGGGTTTGCAGTCCCCCTGCTGGCGATCTTGCTCATCGGTTTGATGGCTCGTAACATTGCCGGACGCTGGCTGCTGGATGTTGGTGAGCGTATCTTGCAGTCAATTCCCCTGGCAGGGTCCGTTTACAAAACCCTAAAACAGCTGCTAGAGACGGTTCTAAAAGATACTAAAAGTCAGTTTAGCCGGGTTGTGCTGGTGGAATATCCTCGACGGGGGATTTGGGCCATCGCCTTTGTCACCAGCTCAGTGACCTCGATGAGTCCTAACTCGAATATGCTGAGTGTCTTTGTACCGACCACACCCAACCCCACCAGCGGTTGGTATGCGGTTGTCCCCGAAACTGATGTTGTCAATTTGGATATCTCTATCGAAGAAGCCTTTAAGGTACTGCTATCAGGGGGGATTGTGGGGCCGAATCTGGCCGAGTCCTTAGTGCAGCAAGATGCGCTCCCACCTGGAGAGCAGACTGAAAAAGAGGAGCACTCTGGTGCCGATCAGGGCCAATCGAGCGACGCCACTTCCCCCGAAACCACGGTCGAACTTGTCAATATTGATCAACAGGCATAATTCCCCTGGCCCTATTGAAAAACGTCCTGCAGCATCAGGAGTGCTCTTTACCAATGGGGTCAATGCTATAAGATATCTGAGCTAGATTACCTACTCCCATCCCCATGCAATCCCGTCGCATTGCCCGTGAGTTAGCGCTCCTGGGTATGAGTCAGCTAACCGATAATCCCAAGCGCAGTAAGAAAAATATCCCCCCCTCTGTTGAAACACTGCTGACTGAGGCAATTCGTACCTTGACCACCGAGGTCAAAGAATCCTTAGAAACAGCATCGGCAGAACTTGTACGCGGCAATCGTCATTTACTAAATAGCGAAACTCGTTCTGGCAATCTCCGTGATGCCCAGGCTACGGTAAAAGATGCCATCGAACAGGTCCAAACTGCGATTAACCGCCTGGGCGCTGCGGCAGAACTCCCAGAATTTGTACAACTGGCTGGTCGCAAGGATGTTCAGGACTACGCCCAAAGGATTATCACCCAGCTCACTCAGCACCGCGACGAAATCGACCAACAGCTAGACAGTGCCATGGTGGGTTGGAATCTAAAACGACTGGCTCGCGTAGACCGTGACATTCTTAGAATTGCAGTCACCGAAATTTTTTATTTAGCAGTCGATAAGCGCATTGCTATTGATGAAGCGATTGAAGTAGCAAAACGATACAGTGATGAAGACGGCTATCGCTTCATCAATGGAGTCATGCGTCGCGTCACCGATCAGACCGATGTTAGACCGGAGACTAACTCAGCACCACAATCCACCGATGTGAGCCCTCCCCTTGCCTAGGAGTGCCCCACGCTAAACTGCCGTTACTCCCCCTTGACCACTCACGACTCGCTCACCGTTCCCTATGTCTTCATTTAACTGGTTCCGCCGTAGCTACGATGAGTCCTCTAAGGCAGAGGCGGCCACCACAGATGACAATCCTCCAGAAGCGGCATCTCAAGAGACCCCCGCAGAGGAAAGTGAAGCGCCAGCTAATGCTGACGATTATCTGGCCTGGGCCAAGGCGGCTTATCAAAATATTCAACAACAGCAAACGACTACAGCCCCTGCCGATGCTGAAACAGAAGACGCTGTAACAGAGTCTCAGGCAGACGCTGTTACACCTGCTGATACAGCCCCAAAAGAAGATAAAGAGGAGCCTGAGTCTACTGACACAGCTCCCACTACCCCTGAACCCACAACGGTTCTCCCAGAAGACACAGTCACTGCCCCTGACTCCGTTGCAGCGCCATTTTGGGCCAAAGCGGCAGAAGCAGAGCGGGAGGCTCGCCTAACCAAACTGAGAGAAACCGCCATTGCGGAACCTGAACCCGAAACCGAGACCGAGGCCGATACCACGCCCGAGCTAGTGATGCCGGATGTAGATTTGGATGAGGCCTTTCTCTGGTCTTCAGAAGTCCTGGCATCCCAGGGACGACGTCCTGATGACATCTCCCTCGAAGAAATCACCTGGCTCAATCAGCTGCGTCAGGGCCTTGGCAAAACGCGACGTGGTCTAGCCAACCAGCTCAAAGCCGTTGTTGGACAAGGGCCTCTCAATGAGGATGCTATCGATGAAATCGAAGCTCTGTTATTACAGGCCGATGTCGGCGTAGAAGCCACCGACAAAATCATCGAAGCGCTCCAGGCCAAAATGCGTCAGGAAACCCTGCCGCCAGACGCTGCTATTCGCTATCTCAAATCAATTTTGCGACAGATGCTGGACAGTCCACTAGACGGGGACCACAATCTGCTGTTTGTGCCCGAGAGTGAGCGGCTTAATATCTGGCTGATGGTAGGCGTAAATGGAGCCGGTAAAACCACCACCATTGGTAAGCTCACCCATATTGCTCAAAAGTCTGGCTATAACTGCCTAATTGCAGCGGCGGATACATTCCGAGCGGCGGCTGTAGAACAGGTGAAGGTGTGGGGTGCCCGCAGTGGTGTGGAGGTGATTTCCAATCCTGGCCAAAATACAGACCCTGCCTCGGTGGTATTTGACGCCATTGCTGCCGCCCAAGTCCGTAACACTGAGCTATTACTGGTGGACACAGCAGGCCGTCTGCAAAACAAGAAAAATTTGATGGATGAGTTGTCTAAGGTACGGCGCATCGTTGATAAGAAAGCCCCTAACGCCAACGTCGAGGCACTGCTGGTATTGGATTCTACCCTCGGTCAGAATGGCGTGCGGCAAGCTCAGGTATTTTCAGAGGCGGCTAATCTGAGCGGTGTAGTCCTAACCAAGCTAGACGGTACGGCCAAAGGGGGAGTCGCCCTGGCAGTGGTACAGCAGTTGGGGCTGCCCATCAGGTTTATTGGTGCTGGGGAAGGCATTGAAGACCTGCGGCCTTTCTCCAGCTACGAATTTGTGGAGGCGTTATTGAGCGGATAGGTTAGATTTTGTTTCGCAACCCAACGATTAGTAACATTGAGCAACATTGAGCCTTAAACAAACGAAACCTAACGATCGATACCATTGGATTATTGAGTTTCAAAAGATTCAACCCAATCTACGAAAATTGGTCATGTCAAAGTAAATGCCAGTTTATTTCTTTTGGGGCGCTAATGAGTTTCGGATGAAAAAAGCAGTGCGGGCGCTATGCGATCGCAGCTTAGATCCGGACTGGGCCAGCTTTAACTACGAAAAAATCCCGCCGGAACAGTCAGACGCTCTGATCCACGGACTCAATCAGGCCATGACTCCCCCCTTTGGCATGGGTAAACGCGTTATATGGCTAGTAGATAC
Source organism: Cyanobacteria bacterium P01_F01_bin.13 (assembly GCA_039191365.1). Taxonomy (GTDB): domain Bacteria; phylum Cyanobacteriota; class Cyanobacteriia; order Phormidesmidales; family Phormidesmidaceae; genus Leptothoe. The sequence continues at coordinate 8,024 of JBCCXQ010000075.1, forward strand.
CCCCATTTGCCAACGCTGCTCAGCGGACTTGCTGGCCGAGCTAGAGCGCACATTACCCAACATCCCCGATAGTTCAATTCTGCTGCTCACCAGCAACAACAAGCCCGATGGACGATTAAAATCCACCAAACTGATCAAACAACATGCCGATATCCGGGAGTTTGATACCATCCCCCCCTGGAAAACCGAGCAAATCGAACATCAGGTTTATCAGGTGGCCAAGGATGTCGGTCTCCGGCTCACGCCTCAAGCCGCTGCCCTGCTAGGAGACGCCATCGGCTCAGATACTCGGCGTCTCTATAACGAACTGGAAAAACTCAATACCTACTGGAGCACTCCGGACCACCCCCTGCCCCCTGAAGCGGTCACCACACTGGTCGCCACCAGCACCCAGAGCAGCCTACAGCTAGCAGCAGCCCTGCGGGCAGGCAATACCGACCGAGCCCTGAGTCTAATCACAGAACTACTTGAGCGCAACGAACCCGCCCTGCGCATCGTCGCCACCCTGGTAGGGCAATTCCGCACCTGGCTATGGGTCAAACTGATGACCGAATCCGGGGAACGGGACACCCGCATCATTGCCCAGGCTGCCGATGTGGGCAATCCCAAACGTATTTATTTTTTGCAAAAAGAGATACACAATGTCTCGTCCTTGCAATTACAAAATGCCCTGAAAATTCTGCTGTCGCTTGAATTTGCTCTTAAGCAGGGCGCACCTGAGACCGTAATTTTACATACTAAGGTCATTGAATTGGCCCATTGCTTTACTCACGTTTAACGCTTTACTATTCAATACTCATCTATTCGCTTCAAAATCGGTCGTATTTTACTAGGTGGTGCTATGCAGCTCACTCGTCGCTCTAGTAATAGAAGTTTATACCGTTTGCATTGGTTAGTTGGCCCTGGTGTGGGTCTTGTGGTCAGTACCCTGGTCTGGCTACCACTCTCCACCCTCTGGCAAAACGGATACGCTCAAACCTTCACTGTTGAAGAAGTCAGCAACTATGCTGCCGCCATCTTGGCCATGGAAGATATGCGGAAACGGACATACACAGAAATCAGCGATCTGATGACTAGTGAACAGCTAGACGTCACTCGCTATGATCTGCGATGTCTCAGTGCCAGTGCCTTAGAGTTACCCCGGGCGGTTAGATCGCAAATTAAGCGGTTGCTCGCTAACTACTGTAATGACTCCAAAAAGTTGGTCTTAGATACCGGTCTTACGGTTCAGCTATTTAATTCCATGACCGTCAACCATCGCCAGGATGAGAACCTGGCCAAACAGATACAATTGGAAATCATGAGGCTACGTTAATTGCACTGCGGTGGTAACACCCGGTCCTTGCTATATTCAAGGCCTCAACTGTGTCACCATTCATCCATCCCCTCCCATGCAATTTATCGATCAAGCAGAAGTTGACGCCCAAGGGGGCAATGGTGGCGATGGGTTAGTCGCTTTTCGCCGCGAGAAATATGTGCCTACAGGTGGACCCTCTGGCGGTAATGGCGGCCACGGCGGCTCAGTGATCCTTCAGGCCGTCACCAATTTACAAACTCTCTTGGACTTTCGCTATGCTCATCGCTTTCAGGCCGAGCATGGGGAGCGGGGTGGCCCCAAAAATATGACCGGGGCGACTGGCAAAGACCTAATGGTAGAAGTTCCCTGCGGCACCATGGTGTACGACACTGAAACTGGTGAATTGCTGGGAGACCTGGTAGAAGAAAACCAGACCCTGTGCGTGGCCCAGGGTGGCAAAGGGGGTTTGGGCAATAAGCATTTTTTGAGTAATCGTAATCGGGCACCGGAAGCCTGCCTGCCGGGTCTGCCCGGTGAAGAGCGGCGTATTCGCCTGGAACTGAAGCTGCTGGCGGAAGTCGGCATTATCGGTCTACCCAATGCCGGTAAGTCCACGCTGATTTCGGCACTGTCGGCTGCTAAACCCAAGGTTGCCGACTATCCCTTCACCACCCTGGTGCCCAACCTGGGGATGGTGCGCAAACCAACCGGGGACGGCACAGTGTTTGCCGATATTCCAGGATTAATTGAGGGCGCCCACATGGGTGCCGGATTGGGTCATGAATTCTTACGCCATGTAGAACGGACCCGAGTGTTGCTGCATATTATCGACATCACCACCCTGGACCCGATTGCCCATTACCATACGATTCAACAGGAGTTGACCGCCTATGGTCACGGTCTGGCAGAGCGACCTCAGCTGCTGGCCCTCAATAAGATTGATGCAGTCCCTGCCGATGAATTGGAGGTCGTGACCGAGGAATTGATGGCTCGCAGTGGGTGCGATCGCATCTTTGGTATTTCCGCCGTTAGCCGCCAGGGGTTAGACGACCTGCTCCAGGTAATCTGGGACCTGCTGGACGAGACCGCCCCTCCAGAAACTATCACTGAGCCAGAGCCCTTTCCCAACCTGGTCCCTCCAGAAATGGCCCCCACCCAGTGGAGTTAACGGTCTTCTAGACAAGACGTTTCTAAGCCCCTTAGCCGCGCAGCTTCAAGCAGTGACCCTGCTGCTCCAGGATCTGCTGCAGATGGTCGATGGTGATCACACTATCCCCTGCCAGTCCTCTGGTCATACGACCAATGTCCATAATCTCGCCGCCAGAAAGGGCCAAGCCTGTGGCCAAGGCCGCCCAACGGGCTTTCCCCATACCCTTAACTTTCTCGGGAAAGGCTTGCTGCCAAAGCTGTTGACGCTGCTCAGCATCGGGCATGGGAAGATCGACTACCGTGAGCTGCTGTCGCCAATGGCGGCGCACTAGATGCCGATAGCGCACTGCAAATAGAATCCGGGCTGAGGCGTGGGTCAGCCAGTGCTGAAATGCGGCCCGGTCTACGGTTGAATTCCGGCCTAGCCATTGGTGGGCCGATGTAATCAGCACCATGGGATAGCTGGCCTGGTCTAGTTCCCGCAGGCACGTAGTCCAGTCCTGGGGGGAAACCTCCGCCAGGTCGAGGATATGTAGAGAGTGTTTGAAGTGGTTGGCAAGTGCGATCGCAGTCCGTTCCTTACCTACTCCCGGCTCCCCCACCAATAGCAGCCTCGCTTGAGGCTGAGCGGCCATCGCCTGTAATTGCTGCTTAAGTTCATCGGCCAGGACTATCTCTGACCACAGGACCCGTTCCCGGCAACGTTGAACCAACCGATCGGCCATCACAAACTGCATCGGCCACATCGGATCTGGGTTCTCTGCCAGTAAATAATCCACCCATTCAGGAGCCAGCTGCAATTGGCTCCCCAATAGAGTCGGCGCATCATCAACACGACGTAAAATCTGCCGCTGTAGCAATGAATTTTTCCCAGACAGCCGCGTGCGTGCCCGTCGCCGCTCCACATCATTACGACACAGCACCCGCAGCGCTAGCTCAACCGTTGGCAACGACCCCGTTGCACAGTGGGTCCCCGTCTGCAAATAGTGGTACAGCTTGCCATAGCGCACCTGCACCTCTGGAGCCAGGGCCATCAGCACCAGCTTTTTCTCAAACAAGCTCAGGCCAAGCACCGTCTGCATCGTTGGCAATCCCAGAGAAATCTTACCGGCCCGACTCAGCAATATTCGCTTGTCTAATATTTTTTGATAGCCTAGCAATGGGCGCTCACCAGACTTAGGCGCGGCATCATCATAGGATCTATTTTTAATCGCAATTAGTCCCTGCCACCAGTCACTCGTCGCCTGATCAGAGGACGTTTTCGCCACCTGAGCGATCGACTTCAGGCTTTTACGCTGCTGAGATACCGCCACTAGCAGCAACCGTTCAAGCCAGCTCAGCTCTGTCTCCAGATAAACCCAATTGTTCGCAAACGGAATGCCAGAACCCATCAGTTACTTCAAGCGACGCAGAAACTCAAGCGGCAGCCCGTCTGCATCGGCAATAAAGGCCACTTCATAGACATTATTGCCGATCATTTGCTGCCTGGGTTCCAATAGTACGGTGAGCACCGTATCCTGAGAAACCGCATGCTGCCTCAGTTCATCCAACCAGGCCGGTAAACTTTGAGTCACCTGAGTCAAGTCAAACGACAGGTGATAGTACCCCGTATAGTGCTCATCACTAAACGCATCTGCCGCTGGTTTAGGCTCTGGCACTTGCATCAGCTCAATGCGCCCACCCAATCCCTGCATCCAACAGGCCAGGGTAATACCCGCCGTAAAGCGTTCTACAACTTCAAACCCCAACAGCTCATAAAAGGCTATAGCCCGATGAATATCCGCTGTTCGAATCGATGCATGGTGCATAGTAACCGTGATATCAAATTCGCAAGCTACTCAAAGAACTTCAAATACCGATAGTTATTCGGTACACCAGGCTCCTTTTCTAAATCAAAATTAATCACTTCCCACTGGGGCACCTCTTGGGAAGACGGACTAAACGTCACCGGCAGCCCATATAGCCTTGGTGTGCCTGTATCCACCTGACCACGCCAGGGGGCACTATACTCCAAATATGACTTCACTAAGGGGCGATATCGCTCTGCAATAATCACCCGCGTAGCTCGATAGCCCTCGGTGTATAGGCGGTCAAGCGCTTCATGAATCTCAAACCGAATGCCATCTGGATGGGTATGCTGTCGGTACCATTCCCCTTCCCACTGACGCCAGTGACGCCCCGACTGCACATGTACCAAATCATGGGTGTCAAGACTGACCTCAAACGCACCGTGACGTGTACAGAGATAGCTATCGGTTAGCGTAAGTGCCGGAATCGTCTGCCGACAGTGGGGGCATTTTATCTCTGGCCCATAAAACGGATACTGAGAAGCAGAATTTATCATGCGGGTCTACTAAAAAATTGAAGCCCAAACCGGATTGGCCTGCCTCACCCCCCAAAGTTAAGGCCAGAAAAGTCACCGCAGCTAAAAAATAGTACGGCAAACTCTCAACAAAGCCAATTAGACCTTGTCCACGTCCAGAACTGGAGTTTTACCGTAGGGGAAACTACAGGTTTCAACTTGGACGTGGTTTAGGTTAGCACTCAGCCTTAATTATAACGAGAGGTAAAATAGGGCGCTTTTACCCTGTGTATATTATTCCAGAGAGTTCTACCCGTACTGATATTCAACACCAGCAATCCCACCTAAACACTGATAATTTAATTATTTCTAGGTAATATCGTGGCAAATCCTACTCCCATCTTGACTGCTCCTGGAGGCTTCTGGCCTGCACCAGACCTGTCTCAAGCCACCTTTATCGCCCCCAACGCCACCGTCATCGGCAACGTAGAAGTACATCAAGGCGTCAGCCTCTGGTACGGCTCAATCACCCGAGGGGATGTCGAGCTGATTCGGATCGGAGCCCACACCAACGTACAAGACGGCGCTGTCTTGCATGGCGACCCCAATCAACCCACCATTCTTGAAGACTATGTCACCATTGGCCATCGCGCCGTGGTGCACAGCGCCCACATCGAGCGTGGTTGCCTGATTGGCATTGGTGCCGTCATCCTCAATGGTGTTCGTGTGGGTGCAGGCAGCATCGTCGGGGCCGGAGCCGTTGTTAATAAAGATATTCCCCCTGGGTCCCTCGTAGTAGGTGTCCCCGGCAAAGTCTTAAAATCCCTTTCCATCGAGCAAATTAACGACCTGATCGACCATGCCAAAAAATATGAGCAGTTAGCCCTGGTCCATGCAGGTAAAGGCACTAATCTAGGTTTCGAGAAACCTCAATCATCTCAACATACCCCCACCCCATGACCTCCAAATTCTTTCAACCCGACGAAACCCTACAAAAAAAACTCAACCAGGCCCTCGACCTGACCTGGGCTCGCTTTCCACAGCTGGCACAAAACCAGATCGCCGTTACCTGGATCGCCTATGAGCCGCCCTATATTGTCAACACGGGGGGAGCGTTAAGCAATACCGACTTTTGGCAGCAGCAGCCCAAGGGAGCTAGCTATCGTGGTGTGGAGCGGATCTACCCGGCCAGCGTGATCAAGCTGTTTTACCTGGTAGCCATCCATGAATGGGTAGAGCGGGGTATGACCCAATCGAACCTGGAACTAGAGCGCGCCATCCGGGACATGATCGTTGACTCTAGCAATGACGCCACTGGCTATGTGGTGGATGTACTCACTGGCACCACCAGCGGTCCCGAGCTACCCCCCGGACCATTTGAAACCTGGAAGCATCAACGCAATCTAATTAATCGTTATCTACAAAGTTTAAAATGGCCTGAACTCGCGACGGTGAACGCCAATCAAAAAACCTGGTGCGACGGTCCCTATGGCCGTGAGCGTGCGTTTCTTGGCGAAGGCTATGAAAACCGCAATATGCTCACTACCGATGCATCTGCCCGTTTACTGCACAGCATGATCGGCGGTGTTGCCGTGAATGCCGCCCGCTCTCAAACCATGATGGCGCTCATGCAGCGGCATCTAGATCCCAAGGTATTAGCTGCAGATCCAGAGAATCAGGTCACTGGCTTTTTAGGAGCAGGCGTCCCCGTTGACACCAAGGTTTGGTCAAAGGCCGGATTAACCAGCAAAGTGCGTCATGATGCAGCCTACATCGAAGCCGATGGAGCCCATCCTTACCTGCTAGTTGTCTTTACCGAGGGGGCTGAGCACAGCCATAACGAGGATATTTTGCCATTTGTCTCAGCGCAGATATTGGCAGCCATGCATGAATTAGGCATGTAAGCTTTTCAGCTGGGATACTGGCTTTCCCCTTCCTTGTTGTCAATTAGAAAGATATTCTTAAAAAAGAATTCCTAACCCATACTCCCTGTCTCTATGGCTCCGTCTTCGCCCATTGCTGAACCTACCTGGAAAACGGTTATTCGACTAATGCGGTGGGACAAACCCACAGGTCGTTTGATTTTGATGGTACCGGCCCTGTGGGCATTGTTTCTAGCGGCGGATGGGAAACCGGATTTGCTACTGCTGGTCGTAATTATCTGTGGCAGTCTGGCGACCAGTGCAGGAGGCTGTGTTGTTAACGACCTGTGGGATCGCAACATTGACCCAAAAGTGGAGCGTACGCGCAATCGTCCCCTGGCGTCACGGGCGCTAACCGTAAAAACGGGAATTGTTATTGCCATTGTGGCGTTTCTCTGTGCCATTGGCTTTGCGCTATATCTCAATCCCTTGAGCATTGGGCTATGTGTTCTGGCCTCTCCAGTGATTGTGTTGTATCCATTGGCGAAACGGGTTTTTCCGGTACCTCAACTAGTGTTAGCCATTGCCTGGGGGTTTGCTGTGTTGATTCCGTGGAGTGCGGTATCCGGCAGTTTGGATGTGGCGGCCTGGCTGCTGTGGGGGGCAACGGTACTGTGGACGCTGGGGTTTGATACAGTCTATGCGATACCGGATCGCAAGTATGATGCACAGCTCGGGGTGAATTCTAGCGCTCGCTTTTTTGGGTCGAGTACCCCAGAAGTTGTTGGCCTGTTGTTTATGGGGACCGCCATATTGTTGTTATGGTTAGGGATCTATAAAGCGTTGGGTACGCCCTACATAATTACCTGGGCGATTGCCTGCGGTGTTTGGTTTATGCACTATCGCAAGTTACGCAACAAGAGACAACCTGCCCATGTGTATGGGCAGATTTTTCGACAGAATGTGATTTTAGGATTTGTTTTATTAGGTGGGATGATTGCCGGGTCATTAGTTTAATGGTTTCAACCCAACCTACGTTTTGGGTTGACGCTTTGAGGCGAAATATTGTTGTAACTCCTTGTTGCCGACTAAATAGGCCATAATCACGCAGCATAATACGGCCATCACGATACTGCCCACTGAAATGATGGTCGACAATCTTGCTCCTAGGGCGACGACGAGGCCGAGGAGGGCAACAACAACCAGGCTTAAAATTCCTAGCAGTAGCCATTTGGCCCAGCGGTGGCCCTGGAGGACAAAGTACATAATCACTGCGGTGACGATGATACGACCGATGGCCCAGAGGTCTTTGGAGAGAATGATGAGAACAGCATCTAGTATGAGGAGGACTAGGAATAGTTGGGTGAGAGTGTTGCGGGCGAGAAGTTTGGGGGGTGTTGGGGGCATGGGAGGGGTGAGGGGGTGAGGGGGACAGAGAAAGGGGGTGAGGGCGCGTTATCCGCTAAGCCAATGGAGAAAACGGCTGAAGAGTGTTTCTGGTGGTGTGACGTCATAGGATAAATAGTCTCTACATACACCGTCCTCTCTAGCTTTTTGGCCGTTAGGATTGTTCAACAGATAGTCTCTTAGCCAATTACAGCTCCATGCCATTAAAGTCTCTGGATTTCGATCCCATAGTTTGACGGTTTGGTCAGAACTCGCGGAGGCAATGGTTTGGCCATCGGGGCTAAAGGCCACACTCCAGACCGTCGAACTATGACCGTCTAGGGTGTTGAGGAGGGTACCATTGCGATCCCACAGTTTGATGGTTTGGTCATCACTGGCAGAGGCAATGGTTTGGCCATCGGGGCTAAAGGCCACACTCAACACCCAATCTTTATGATCTACAAGAGTGTTGAAGAGAGTGCCATTGCGATCCCACAGTTTGATGGTTTGATCAGAACTGGCAGAGGCAATGGTTTGGCCATCGGGGCTAAAGGCTACACTCAATATCCAAGCTCTATGGTCTTTGAGGGTGTTGAGGAGACTGCCATTGCGATCCCACAATTTGATGGTTTGGTCCTCACTCGCGGATGCAATGGTTTGACCATCGGGGCTAAAAGCGACATCCCTGACCGTAGAGCTATGGCCTTTTAGGGTGTTGAGGAGAGTGCCATTGCGATCCCACAGTTTGATGGTTCTGTCCTCACTGGCGGAGGCAATAGTTTGGCTATTAGGACTAAAGGTGACACTCAACACCCTAGCGCTATGGCCTTCGAGGGTGTTGAGGAGAGTGCCATTGCGATCCCACAGTTTGATGGTTCTGTCCTCACTGGCGGAGGCAATGGTTTGGCCATCAGGACTAAAGGCTACACTCCTGACCCTAGCGCTATGGTCTTCGAGGATGTTGAGGAGAGTGCCACTTCGATCCCAAAGTTTGACGGTTTGATCAGAACTCGCGGAGGCCAGAGTATTGCTATCAAAGCTAAAGGCCACACTCCAAACCGTTGCATTATGGACTTCTAAAGTATTAAGGAGTGTACCATTTCGATCCCACAGTTTGACGGTTTGATCAGAACTCGCGGAGGCCAGAGTATTGCCATCAGGGCTAAAGATAATACCTTGAACTAAACCACCATGTACCAACGTATTGAGCAGCTTTCCTTGTTGGTCCCATAGTCTAATTGTTGTATCTCCACTGCTTGAAGCTAGAGTCTTACCATCAGAACTAAAAGATAAGTCATAAATGTTTCCATTGTGACCTTCAAGAGTTTTGAGGAAGTTTCCATTACGATCCCACAGTTTGACAGTCTTATCAGAACTACCTGTAGCAAGGGTTTGGCCATCGGGGCTAAAGGCCACACTCCAGACCGTTGAGCTATAGCCTTCGAGGGTGTTGAGGAGAGTACCATTTCGATCCCAGAGTTTGACGGTTTGGTCAGAACTCGCGGAGGCAATGGTTTGGCCATCGGGGCTAAAGGCCACACTCCTGACCGTTGAGCTATGGCCTTTTAGGGTGTTGAGCAGCGAGCCATTTCGATCCCAGAGTTTGACGGTTTGGTCAGAACTCGCGGAGGCAATGGTTTGGCCATCGGGGCTAAAGGCCACACTCGTGACACTGGCACTATGACCGTCTAAGGTGCGGAGGAGGGTGCCATTGCGATCCCACAGTTTGACGGTTTGGTCATCACTGCCGGAGACAATGGTTTGGCCATCGGGGCTAAAGACCACACTCCTGACTCTTGAGCTATGAGACTTGAGCTGATTTTTTTCGCGAAAGCCCCGACGTGGATCTGGACTTTCCTGTGTGTTGGGATTATTGAGATTGAACGCTTTATTGTTATACACACCTTGCATTAATGCTGCTTTGGCTGGTGCAGCAATCTTTGCATCTGTAATATTTTTCTCCTGTACGGTTTGCCAGGCTGCGACAGCTGTTGTCAACCCTTGTAAAGGTTCGTCAGCCAATAAAAAAGCTTTAGACCCATTGGCCTGGGCCAAAATCGTTTGCGCCTGCGCAATCTGGGTTTGCTGTTGTGCCAGGGTTTTCTGCTCATTAGCTTCTTGTTCCCTATACTCTGCTAGCTGTCGCTGTTGCGCCTCTGCCAATCGCGCTGCTTCTGCCGCCTGCCGCTGCTG
>JBCCXQ010000076.1:0-18052 GCA_039191365.1 Cyanobacteria bacterium P01_F01_bin.13
AAGAAGCAGCATTAAGTAGGTTGACAATTAAATCTAGACCCAGCTACGAGGGTTTATCAGGCGTCATTCACTTTATTAAAACAAGCGCACGTTTTCTAAAACTAGCGTGCTAGCCTTCACTAAAATAAAAAATCACCCATACCCCCATCTACTCACCTATAGTTCAGGCTTACTAACCCAGTTCGAGGAATCCATCAGTGCCCAAAGCACATCGCAAAAATCGTCGCTTAACCTTAGCTTCCTTACTGCTGCTGGCAGTCACAGGGCTATGGCTGGGGCAATGGCACGTGCGCGGTCGTCTGTCGTCGCCAACGGCGGCGCTGGTGCTGGGGGGAGACGCTAAACGCGAAGAGTTTGCAGCTCAGTTTGCAACGGAAAATCCTGATATCGACGTTTGGATTTCGTCTGGAGCCAACCCAGAATACTCTACCTGGGTATTTCAAGAATCCCAGGTACCGCTGGACCGTCTGCACCTGGACTACCGGGCCGTGGATACGGTGACTAACTTTACCACCCTGGTGGATGACTTTGATGGACTGGGCATCCAAAGCGTTTATGTGATCACATCGGATTACCATATGCGGCGAGCTAGTACAATTGCCGCTATTGTTTTGGGCAGCCGAGGAATTCATTACAAAACATTGTCAGTGGCATCTGAGCGCCCACCAGAGCCATTGATCCGGAGCGTGCGCGATGGGGGCCGCTCAATTCTGTGGGTGTTTACTGGTAAAACTGGATCTGAGCTGGCGCAGCTATCATCGTACTTGCCTGCTCATCCCTAGCTGTCTCAGTGGTTTTACACCTGGGGCAAATAGTTTGATGTTTTTCAAGGCTAGCTATGACGTCTATACTCAAAGATTCTCTCTACACCGAAGAACAGATTAAGGCCTGGTTGCGCGGGCTGTTGGCTATTGCTTGGGCCGATGGTGAGTTTGATGCTCAAGAACAGGCACTGATCCACACCATGATGGATGAGGACTTTGCGCCGGGTCTCGATTTTGAGACGTTTGAGCCGATTACACCGGCAGAGCTGTCAGCGGTACTCAAACCTAATCCAGTGGCGGCGGAAAACTTTTTGCGGATGGCGGTGATGGTTGCGATCGCAGACGGTATTTATTCTGCCGCTGAAGACAAAGTCTTGATGGAGTTCTGCCAGGCCTTAAACCTCGATACAAAGGTTCTCCAGGCTCTCCAATCCACCCTGTATAACCTGCGAGAGGTTAAGGAAGAAGTTCAGCCAGGCACCAGTCTACCGGAGGAAGCACCGATCGCAGCGGCGGCAGTCAGCCCCTTAAGACCGCCCGCACCCAAAGAAGGCCCTGATCCCCTCAAGCCCATGCGGGAGTGGCTCGATCAGCTGGAGGTGCAAGACCCACGTCTGGCACGATTTGTGTGCAAAATGATTCCGTCCCAATGTCCCTTTGAGCGGGATGTCACCCTATTTGGTAAAAAAGTAGTCCACATTCCCCCCATGTGTAAGCTCAACCCGCTTTATGAACAGCTGGTAGGTCTGCGGTTTCGGGCTCTGTCGCACCTGGCGGATGATTTGGGTGAGGACGTGACGCCCTACTTGTAAACCCGTAATGGAAAAATTAACAACTGAAGTCCTCGTCGTTGGTGGCGGCACGGGCGGTACAGCAGCTGCCATTCAGGCGGCTCGGTTGGGGGCCAAGGTGCTGCTGGTCGGCGAATGGCCCTGGTTAGGAGGCATGCTGACGGCGGCGGGAGTATCAGCTCCTGATGGTAATGAGCTGGCGGCCTTTCAGACGGGGCTATGGGGAGCCTTTTTACGAGAGCTGGAGCGGCGTCAACCGGGGGGATTGCACCATGGCTGGGTGAGCTTTTTCACCTATGAACCGGCGGTGGGGGCCGGTATTTTTGCAGACTGGGTAGCGGCTTTGCCCAATCTCAACTGGCGGTGGGGCCATCGGCCTCAGGCAGTGCTGCGCTCGGGTGAGCGAGTCAGGGGGGTGGAGTTTGACCAGTTTTTGGTCGAGGCACAGATTACGATTGACGGCACTGAACTGGGGGATGTGCTCGCCCTCGGGGAAATCCCCTACCGCTGGGGCTGGGAGACTCAGGAGCAGTGGCAGGAACTTAGTGCCCCGCGTTCCTTAAGCGATCCAACCGATCCGCTGGCTCCTGCGATCTCACAATACCCGGTGCAGTCTCCCACCTGGGTGGTGGTGATGCAGGACTATGGCGAGGGAGTGACTGCGCCATCGATACCCTCGCCAGGGGGAGCCACCGATTGCTCCGGTGCTTGGGCAGGCTATGGCCCAGGGCGGTTTCTTAACTATGGGCGACTGCCGGGAAATCGTTTTATGATCAACTGGCCCCAGCAGGGCAATGACTATGGTACAGGACTGGCGCGTCTAGTTGAGTCGGCCTCGGCGCGCTATGACTATTGGCAAGAGGCGAAGGATCATGCTCAGCAATTTGCCCATGGGATCCAGGCTGGTCTTGGCCCGCGCTACGGTCTAGCGGAGGGGATATTTCCCCAGGTGGAAGGTACCCCTGGCGGCGGGGCCTTTGCCCTGTATCCCTACTATCGGGAAAGCCGTAGGCTGGTCGGCTTGGCAACAGTGAGCGAGGGGGATATTTTGCCAGTGGCTGGGGGGCAGGTAGCCCCCTTACCCTTAAATAAGGATGGAGTGGTAGATGCGATCGCCATCGGTAACTATCCCAATGATCACCACTACCCTGGCGTTGACATGCCCCTTGCCCCTAAAGCCATTCGCTGGGGCGGGCGCTGGACCGGAACCCCTTTTACCATCCCCTATGGGGCGTTAATTCCAGCCACCATTGATGGTCTGTTAGCCTGTGACAAAAATATTTCAGTGACCCATATTGCTAACGGTGCTACACGACTACAGCCCGTTGTTCTGGGCATTGGACAAGCAGCCGGAGCGGCCGCTGCCCTCTGTGTGGCCCAGGGATGTCAGCCACGGGAACTGCCTGTGGGACGTGTACAACAGGCGCTACTCCATGATGAGCAAGTCCCTGCCATGATTATCCCCTGTTTTGACTTGCTACCTAACGATGAGCAATGGGCGAAGCAACAACAAAGCTATCTGGAAAATCCCCAAACCTACCCCACTAGTGGGTTTGTCTATCCATTAGGTCAGGGGCCATCCGCCTGCTCTTCTAAGGGGCATGTTTTTCGTGGCCAGTACCACCGGCAAGACGATAGCCATCACCTTAGCGCTCCCTACAGTCCTACTCTCCTAAGCCTGGTAGCCGTTACTCCCCAAGCTGTAAACCAGTTAAAACAGGTTGACGACGGCAGCACCGTTGAGGTGCAAGGAATTCATAATGCCGGTGGCGGTTGGATTCTAGTGAATATGCTCACAGTAGTTAATATGGCTTAGCATTAATTGCAAAAAATCAGTGACATCACCGACACATTTTTCAAATAGTTTTTCCTGAGTCATTTGTCAATTCCATGTATGCAGGAAGTAGCAACACTACTCATCTTCTGACCCATGAGAATTTCTCTATCAGTCATGTCAGTTGCTGCTATCATCAGCGTTTTCAATATCTTGGGATTGGCTGTTTCTTCCCCAGATTTACACCTTGCTGAGCGTGGCAGTGGCCGTAGCATTTCAACAGAACAAAAAGAGCGTGGCAGCGGCCGCCTCACAACCGACCAAGCCTATCGCGGTAGTGGCCGGTTTACAGCCGACCAAGCCTATCGCGGTAGCGGCCGGTTTATCGCTTAAAAAGCTTGCTAGTCAGTCTATTCAGACAAAGCGCAGATAAAACGCCTAGAAAAGTTATAGATATTAATCAGAAAAAGTTTTACGCTTACCGTTACGAGCTATCCAAGAATGGCTACTGATGTGGAAGCACCGTCATTAGATTGAACAAAATCAAAAAAAATTGGTACTTCTTTAAGGTAGCCTAGTTCCACTAAACCTTTTGTCCGCGCTATCAGCGTGTATCTATCCCTGAGCGTCCATGACCAATGTTCAATCACCCATGACTGCCGATGCAGAGCTGATCAAGCGTTTAGAGCCCAGCGCTATTGATCAGATCATGATGTACCTTGCCTTCAGTGCCATGCGTACTGGTGGGCATCGTCATGGTGCATTTCTAGATGCCGCGGCAACGGCTGCTAAATGTGCTATTTACACAACCTACATAGAGCAGGGACAAAACCTGCGAATGACGGGGCATCTACACCACATTGAGCCAAAACGAGTCAAAGCCATTGTGGAAGAAGTGCGACAGGCCTTGAGTGAAGGCAAGTTGCTAAAAATGTTGGGTGCACAAGAGCCACGCTATTTGATTCAGTTTCCCTACGTTTGGCTTGAACAGTATCCCTGGACACCAGGACGTTCCAGGCTAGTGGGCACTAATCTGACGTCGGATGAAAAAGCTCAAATTGAGAAAAAGCTGCCGCCAAACCTGCCTGAGGCTCAACTGATTACATCATTTCAGTTTGCTGAACTGATTGAGTTTCTTCATGCCCGCTCCCAGGAATCTGTTCCCAGTGGACGACAGCTGCCGCTCAGTGAGGCATTAGCGGAACATATTCGGCGGCGTTTAATTTATTCGGGTACCGTAGCGCGAATTGATTCTCCATGGGGAATGCCCTTCTATTCACTTGCTCGGGCTTCGTATATTCCGACAGATGATGCGGAAAGAACTTACACCATGATCGAGGATACAGCTCGCTATTTTCGCATCATGCACGAGTGGGTTGCCCGCAAAGATGGCACCATGAGGGTTCTAGAATCCCTTGATATTCCATCAGAAAATCGTCAGCAGGCTCTGGATGAATTGGATCTGCTCCTCCGAAAATGGGCTGATAAGTACCACCAAACTGGGGGAGTCCCCATGGTGTTGCAAATGGCCGTGGGAGACAACGATACAGACCATTAATGTCAGTCAGGTCTGTACCGGCTCATTTTAATTCGGGTTTTCTGAATTCAGGCTTGACACTAATTTGACACTAAAGGGTATTCCAGGCCTGGGTCAAAATGTCTCTGAGCAGATGCCGACTTTTGGGATCCAATAGAGCGTCATCCGTCATCAGTTCGGTGATGACATCGTCCAGTGTTTGTCCCTGGGAACGGGCTGTCTCAATAACGTGGAGAATGGCCGTGACAATGTGGGCCTCGCTAACAGATTTATCTGCTGGAGAATTTTCTAAAACAGTCTTTAAAGATAACGGGCTCATATTATTTGTGTAGGTAGGATGCGATCGCCACCTGATGGGCTTTTATTAGTTACGACTTACAGGCAAACCCATCTCAGATATACCTGTAAAGCAGTGATAGCAGGTAATTGCTACCCGCTGCTTTCACACATTGACCAGAAGTTAACAAAGTCTAACCCAAGTTGACTGGAAAAAAGATTTTATTTTAGGGAATTCTCCATAAAGTTTCTCTCAAGCCTTGGCCTGGGGGGGCTGCTTTTTAAGACGAGGAAAGTTTGGTAAGTCGATAGCAGACAGAGACCCAATTCGCTTCTGAGGCTTCAATGGATTTACCAAAGGGGATGGACTGCCTTGGGCCGACATTGCAGGTAAGTAAGTATCGGCTACTGTCCCTGTCCCGGCTGCCTGAATACGAGCCAGAATTGCACTCGCGTGAGGAGAGAGCTGAGAGCCAGTTTCTAAATCGTCGTCAGCATTTACTGAAGCCGCATCTAGAGAGGCAGAGACCGCTGGACTGGGCTCGTTGCTCCAGGGAGATGGCTCAGTAAATGGAGATGGCTCAGTAACCTGGGGAGAGCTGTGATCTGGAGTCAGAGTCTCCTGGGAAGAGATATCCTGCAGCTCTGGCTGGAACTCCGATCCAGGAGGCACATCCGTAGGATCCATTACCCGTGCCAGGTCGTGCCACAACTGATCCTCAGCTTTCGTTTCTAAAGGGGTAGCTAGGGATGTGGCTGAGGTTGGTTCTGGGTTTCCCTGCAGGCCACGAATCATAGACTCTAACTGAGGGTCTAGTCGATTATGGCCCAGGGTAGACTCCCAAGGACGGATCTCATCAATTTTAGGCATGGTAATACCCAGTACATCAGGGCTGCTCGTAGAGCTGTTTGACGACTCTGTGGACATACTGAGACACTTTTCCAGGGCAGCTTTAAACTGCAAGGTGTAGCGCTGCTGTCGCTGGAGACGAGCCCTCAAGTCACGGCAGTTGGTATTGGCCTGCAGCAATTCCTGAGACTGGGCTGAATGTTGCTGTAGCAGAATGGCATGCTCAGTCTCAAGCTGGGTGGCACGTTCTCGGAAGACGGTGAGTTCTGTTTGAAGCGTTTCATTTTGCCTTTGGTGATGCTGCAGTGCCTGATTACTTTGTTCTAGCTCGGTCACTAACTGTACGATCTCGCGATCGCCAACAGGTGGACCAGAGCGGTCAATTTCAGCTTGGAGAGCAGCTTGCGAACGCTCTAGAGACTCTTCTAACTGGGATACTTTTGCCAGGAGCACATCGTTACACTCGTTTAGATCCCGAACCAAGTTGAGCAACTCGGCTTCACGCTGGCTAGTCTGCTCAGCGGCAGGCGTCTCGATACTAGATGTGCTGTTGTTTTGGTGCGTGCTAGAAGAGTCCATAGCGTTGGTGGGCAAATGAGGATCAGACCCAAGAATTTGGTTGGCAGAAATGGCACCTGGAAAATGAACAGCCTGCCAGCTATTGTTATCCGACTGTTTAATAGGCAACTCTGCCCCTTGGGACAAAACGTCCTGGAGGGTATTCCGCTGCTCGGGAAGATTGTCGTCTGAACTAGCTGGGTTAAGCATTCTAAAGCACCGCAATGATACAGCGGAGACGATGGTATCTTACGCCAATCTCTCCATAGTGTTAACACAGAAAATTTGATTAATACTGGTTTATCGCTACAGAATACCGATAAACCAACGCATACAGGCAATCGAACAATAATAAAGAATGTATTAAAAATTAAAGTAATTCATATTTCATCACAGATTACGGGGCTTTGACGGTTTCTTTCAGCAGAGCCGCGTGGAGTAGAGCGCGATCAATGTGCGATCGCACCTGCACATTGCTCAGTCCCTCGCCATTGGCGTAGTATTCCAACCATTGCTGGGTCATAGTGCTGGCGTTGTCTGGTATCAACGGCAGCGGGTCCTGGAGCGAGAGTCCCCAACCGGGTAAGGACAGTTCTTGCATGATCTGGGTGACCTTGGGGTCATAGCTAATGGCAAAGCAGCGGCAGCCTTCGGCCACTGCCATGACAACCCCGTGAAACCGCATGGCAATGGCCATTTCGATGCCACGAAAGACGCCCTTAAGCTGGGTCGGGTTGGTCACCTGGATAATCTTGTGGGGGCCAGTGAGATGTTGGGCGATATGGGTTGCGATCGCGCTATCTTTCGAAGGTTGAAACGGCAGCAGCACCACACAGGTCTGGGTCGCTGTTTGAAAATCAACAATCGCTTTTGTCAGATTTGTCAGTCGCTCAGCTGTAAGTCCAGTATGGCTACGCAGAACAACTGCTATACGAGGGGCCGGTAAGTCTGCAAATCCTTTTAAGTGGGAAGACTTTAATGCCCAAACTGGATCTGGCGCGAGTTGGCAGGTAAGCCCCCAATCGGTTAGAAGCTGGGCCGAGGCCCCATCGCGCACGCTGATGGCGTCACAATGTTGTAAGGCCCAGCGCGTGATCCACCGGCTACTACGGCGATGGAGAGGGCCAATCCCCTGCCCCCAGGCAATCGTACGTAACCCCATCCACTGGGCTAATTTCATCAAACCACCGTAATACAGAGGATTGATAGCACTAGTGACATCCTGCATTAGACTCCCCCCACCCCAAATAAATACCTGGGAACGACGCAGGGCTGACCAAACAGCTGACAGAGATTTGCGAGGAATTGCCTCCACGTTGTGACGCTGGGTCGTTTCCTGGGGGGTGCCAGAGAGAACGACAGGGGTAACAGCTTTAGGCAACATCTGAAGCAGCGTTGCTAGCAGTGCTTCATCGCCACCATTACCCATACCGTAGTAACCACACAAGACTGCCCGCATGTTTATCCCCCGACTGGCCTGTTAAGATTATCGCGAACATTCTCCCATTACCTATGCATGTTCTCTCATTCCCCACATGGATAGTCCATATCTCCAGTGTGATTGAATGGATCGCCGCCATCTACTTTGTCTGGCAGTTTGCCGATGTCAGCGGCTGGTCTGCCTGGAAATGGCTATCCTTTGGCATGCTGCCCGCGTTAATCAGCGCTATGTGTGCCTGTACCTGGCATTTTTTCGACAATTCACCATCCCTGGGCTGGCTAGTCGTCTTGCAGGCGGCCATGACCGTCGTCGGGAACTGCACCGCCTGTGCTGCCGCCTGGTACATCTGGAGGCAGGCCCGTGTCTAAAGAAACGTTGTTTGCAGTGTCCCTTTTTCCCTACCTGGGATTTCTCTACTTTTTGACTAAGTCGGGGCAGACGCCAAAATTAGCCTTGATTGGATTCTATGTACTGTTGATATTTGTAGCCGTCACCATCCCGGCAGGCATCTATGCTCAGCAAGCCTATGGTTTAGAGTTGGCTAATGTAGATTGGCTTCACGGCAGTGCTGAATTTTTCCTCACGCTTTCCAATATTTTTGTAGTGCTAGGCTTTAGGAACGCGGTGAAAGAAACACAAGCTAAACGTGGCAGCTAATAGCGTAAGCAGTCAGGCGGTTTAAATTTTATCTTTAAGGGATACTGGGTGCAGCCTATTTTTTGCTTTCTCTGTGACTGAGAATCCTTTTTTAAACCTGACCTACGAGTCCGCCCTAGAATCCCTAGGAGATGATTACTACGACATTGTTGCTGCCGCTGATTTTCCTCAACATGTTTTGCGGTTTCGCAATGATGATTTACTACCCCGATTAGGCTTACCGCCAGAGAGCGTCGATGATTTTGACTTTATCGAGGCGTTTGGCCAGTTTCACCAACACTCACCGCTGTTGGCGCTGCGCTACCACGGCTATCAATTTGGTGACTATAACGCCATGTTGGGGGATGGGCGAGGGTTTCTCTGTGGTCAGGTGCGGGGTACCGATGGGGTGCTCTATGACTTTGGTACCAAGGGCTCAGGAACAACGCCCTATTCGCGTAATGGGGATGGGCGCTTGACCTTGAAGGGCGGTGTCCGAGAGATTCTGGCAGCTGAGGCGCTGCATGCTCTGGGTGTCAATACCTCCCGCTGCTTGAGTCTGGTGGAGACGGGCGAGCGCCTATGGCGCGGGGATGAGCCGTCGCCCACCCGCTCGTCAGTAATGGTGCGGTTTAGCCAATCCCACATTCGCTTTGGCACCTTTGAGCGGCTGCACTACCTGGGCAGAGCCGATCTGATGTCACCACTGCTGGATCATGTGATCGAGATTTACTATGCCCATTTGCTGGCAGTAAAAGACATCCAGGAACGTTATGCCCAGTTTTATGCAGAGCTGGTGCAGCGCGTGGCCCAACTGGCCGCCCAATGGATGTCCGTGGGCTTTTGTCATGCAGTGCTCAATACCGACAATATGTCGATTACGGGAGAAAGCTTTGACTATGGCCCCTATGCTTTTATGGATGAGTTTAACCCACGGTTTACGGCAGCATACTTTGACTATATGGGGCGCTATAGCTACGGAAACCAGCCACGGGTGTGCGAATGGAACCTGCGGATGTTGCAAAAGCCGCTGGGGCTGATTATGGCGGCTGAGGACCTGGAGACGGGCTTGTCTGCCTATCGCGGCCATCACTACATCGCCTATAAGCAAAGAATGCTTGCCAAGCTAGGATTTGAGTCGTTGCTGCCAGAGCTTGGTGACGAGCTGCTACGACTGACCCTGGAACTTTTGGAAAATACTCGTGTAAGCTACCACGACTTTTTCTCACAGCTAACGGGGCAGTTTTCAGCTGAGTGGTGTGAGGGACCGGAGCAAATTCTAAAGGCGACGGCGGATAATTCCGATAGTGAGGCAACTACCCTGCTAAAAGCCTGGCAACTGCACTATCACACCTGTTTGACTACCCTATCAGCTGCTGAAATAGCCCAGGTGGCCCAGTGTTTAAGACAGAATAATCCAGTAATCGTGCTGCTGCGACCTGAGATTGAGGCTATTTGGGAACCGATTGTCGCTGAGGATAACTGGCAGCCGTTTTACAACCTATTGGTTAAAATTCAAAACCCGTTTGATGGGGATTAATCCTGTAGGGGCAATGCATACAGCGCTCCTACAGGAGCTAACAGGATCTATTAGATCGCCAGTAGACGTCTAAGACCGTTGATGCCAATCACGATGTAGCCAATGGCCAACAGAATGCTACTTAGGGAAATGCGAATGCTTGCTTTGGTGGCTTCGGAACGTACCCGCTTGGTAGCTTCTTCACGACGGGAGCCAATTTCGGTTTCTAAGCGTGTACGTAATTCAGTAGCCTGACCTGAGAGAAACTCATTTAGAGACTCTGGGTTGCCTTCAAATTGACGGATTTGGTCTGCTTGCTCGGCGGTGACTTCGCCGCTGGCCACCAGCTGATCAATCTGATCTGGATTGCTCAGGAGAGTGCTGATACGATCGCGTTGCTGGGTAACTTCTGCCGTTAGCCGTTGTTCTAGCTGGGTGGTCGCTTGACTTGCTTCAGTGGAAACCTGATTCAGGGCATCTTTACTTTGCAGACGCACATTGTTCATATGGACTGGCACCAGAACAGCAAAGATTAAACCTAGGATGCAGGCCAAAATGCAGGTCCAAAAGCGAGGGTCTAGCATGAGGTTGCCACGCCCCCGCTTGCCACTGACAAAGCTATCAATCCAAAAGCCCGTGAATAGCAAGGCAATACCGACTAGAGGCACAATGCCGCGATCAACCAGCTGGGTTGTAGTGCTAATTTGCCAGGTTCGATTGAGCAAATCTGGAGGTAGGAGCAGCACTAGAAAATCCACTAGGGCAGCCAAAATAGTAATGCCACCTACCAGCTTGAGGGCCAGAGCAGCAATGGGGGATGGCGCATTGCCTGCCGAGTTTGCAGAGGAAGTCATAGTTTGGTATTGAAGGCTACAGCTATTTAACAGCTAATTATTAACAGCTATTTAATAGTGCCCGACTGCGTCCCCCTTGAGGGCAGATTTCCAGAAAAAACATCTAGTTTTTTTGATATTTGTAGCTACGACAGAGGAGAGAGTGTCATTAGTCAGCGGCCTTAGTAGGCTGTTTGGGTTTCATCTGATTGCTGGCGCAAAATATCCGGTCCCCGTGAGGTGCCAAGGCGAGTGGCCCCCGCTTCAATCAAGGCAATTGCCTGGTCTGCGCTGCGAATGCCGCCAGACGCTTTGATACCAATTCGTCCACGGGTAATTTCTTTGAGTAGGCGAATGTCTTCGACGGTGGCCCCGCCGTTCCAGCCGGTACTGGTTTTGAGAAAGTGCACGCCTGCGTCCATACAGACATCAGCCGCTGTCCGTTTCTCGGTCTCATCAAGTAAAGCCATTTCCAGGATTGCCTTCACACACTGGCCAGTGGCTTCGACAATTTGAGCCAGTTCTGTGTGGATCCGTTCTAGCTGACCGGATTTAACCCAGCCGAGGTTAATCATCACATCAAGCTCGGTCGCCCCTTTTTCAGTGGCTTCTTGGGCTGCAAAGAGTTTGCTGGCCGAGGTGTCTGCTCCACTAGGAAAGCCAATAACAGTGCTGACCTTTGCCCTGCTTTCATGCAGATTTTCAACTGCCCGTTGTACATAGCTCGGGTAAACGCAGATGCTGGCAAACCCATAGCGTTGAGCTTCACTACACCAATGATCGACATGCTCTAGGGTGGCGGTAGGTACCAATAAAGAATGATCAATGTAGGGTGCAAGGTCGATGTCGAGGGTGGTGTTCATGGGTGCAGTGCTAGCAAAGGAAGCAACAGATGATGGCAGTTGGTTGGAGACTTTAAACGTTTGAAGAGTAGATAAACAGAACTTAATTGATAGGACTCAATTGCGTAATTTCAGTAAAGTTTAATGGGTACATCCAAAGTGAAGCGGGAATTTTGATTAAAGCAGAATCATGCATTCTTCAAAAATTGGGGGTGTTAAAAGTCCTCATTTCCCACTCCACAATTGGTTCGTACGCCTTATATAAGTTCTAAATTTTGCCTGCTCGATTTCGCCTTTCATCACTGCTTTAGTATTGCTTGTAATCTCAATACGGTTCTTTTTTATTCAAAATTTTTATGGCTGAGCTAGTGATTTCTGCCATTATTTGTACCCATAATCGTGCTCAGTATCTGGGGGCGGCCATTGATAGTTTGTTGGCCCAGACCCTGAAAAATGTTGAGGTGATTGTGGTAGATAATGCCTCGACCGATGCCACAGCAGAAGTGGTCCAGCGGCGTCTGACGGATCCTCGTCTGCGCTATGTATATGAGCCTACCCTGGGGCTATCCATGGCTCGTAACACTGGGGCTAATGCTGCTAAAGGCGATATTTTGGCCTACCTGGATGACGATGCTGAGGCCAGCCCTCAGTGGTTAGCTTCTCTATTGGAGGTCTATCAGAACAACAGTAAGGTTGCGATCGCAGGAGGCAAAGTTACCCTGCTGTGGCCACCGGGTATTAATCAACCCCCAGCCTGGATTTCTGAGGATCTAGCCAGTGGTTTGGGGGCCTATGACTTGGGTAACCAGGTGCGATACATCAAAAATCCCAGTCTTACCCCGCGGGGTCTTAACTATTCATTGCGCAAAACCTTCCTCGACTCCGTGGGAGGGTTTGACGTCAACCTGGGTCGCGTTGGCAAAAATCTGCTTTCCAATGAAGAGCTGCATATGACCCAGCTTGCCCTCAAGCACGGCTGGCATGTGGTGTACGTGCCCAATGCTCTAGCTGCTCACAATGTGTCCCCTGCCAGACTCAAGCCCGGTTGGTTTTTGAGCCGCAGTTGGTGGCAAGGCATTAGTGAATGCTACCGTGAGCAAGTATCGGGGAGGGCTGGTATGGCTCAGCTGCTATGGGGCGGTGAGCGACTTGTGCGGGGCGTCTATAAAACCGTCAAATACGTCAACGATCCTGCCCAAAGATTTGAGAATTTGACCTATGCCTATGGACAATTGGGTTACCTAGGTAGTGTGCTCCGACATCTGGTTAAACCACCGACAAAGTCATCTGCGATTTAACCCTGGTATAAATTCTTCTCACCTATCTACCAATCATTTAATTTCCTATTCACCCATGACTGCTGCCACCAAAATTCCGGTTTCTGTGTTGATTCCTGCTAAAAACGAGGAAGCCAACCTGCCTGCTTGTCTGGAGAGCGTAGCCCAGGCTGATGAAGTATTTGTGGTAGATTCCCACAGTGACGACCGCTCGGTAGAGATCTGTGAGTCCTACGGTGCTAAAGTCGTCCAGTTTGATTTCAATGGTCGGTGGCCCAAGAAAAAGAACTGGTCTCTGGATAATCTGCCGTTTCGCAACGAGTGGGTGCTGATTGTTGACTGTGATGAGCGCATCACCCCGGAACTGTGGGACGAGATGGCAGACGTGATCGCAGCGAGTGAACTCGATGGCTGCTATCTCAACCGGCGGGTGTATTTTCTAGGCAAGTGGATTCGTCACGGGGGCAAATACCCGGATTGGAATTTACGCTTCTTTCGCCATGCCAAGGGGCGCTACGAGAATCTCAATACCGAAGAGATTCAAAATACAGGTGATAACGAAGTCCATGAGCATGTTGTTATCGAAGGTGGCAAGATTGGCTATCTCAAGAACGATATGCTCCATATCGACTTTCGAGATTTATTTCACTGGTTGGCCCGTCACAATCGCTATTCGAACTGGGAAGCCCGCGTGTACTACAATCTCCTCACCGGTATGGGTGAGGATGGCACAATTGGGGCCAATCTGTTTGGAGATTCTGTACAGCGCAAGCGTTTTCTCAAGAAAATCTGGGTACGCCTTCCCTTCAAGCCATTTTTGCGTTTCGTGCTGTTCTACTTTATTCGTCTTGGTTTTTTAGACGGATATCCTGGCTATATCTATGGACGATTGCTGAGTCAGTATGAATACCAGATTGGCGTCAAGCTATATGAACTTAAGTTTGGTGGCAAGCTTAACCTGACTGATGCGAATCAAGAAGAAAACAGGGAAGAACCGCAGGCTGCCTTGGTAGGGGATGTTTAATGACTGACGGTGTGTCTGAGGCATCCAAAGAATCCAACTATTTAGCTGCTGAATTTGATGCTGGGACCACGACTGACTTTGGTCCTCCAGCGTTGGTGGATTTAAGTCGCTACTATCAGCCAGGCTTTGAGGTTGGTCGGCCTAAGTGGTACGTCATGTTGTGGTGGTTGGTACAAGCCGTGGTGTTCCCCCTAACTCTCCACACGGCCCATGGTCCTCGTTGCGCCTTGCTGAGACTATTTGGAGCCAAAATTGGTAAACACGTAATTATTCGTCCATCAGCTCGCTTTACCTATCCTTGGAAAGTGGAAATAGGCGACTATAGCTGGGTGGGAGAAGACGTTACATTTTATAGTCTGGCCTCGATTCGGTTAGGGCAGCACTGTGTTGTCTCTCAAAAAACCTATTTGTGCACCGGTAGTCATGACCCCAGCGATCCAAGATTTGCCCTGGCAACTGCCCCCATTGTGATTGAAAACGGTGCCTGGGTTGCCACTGACTGTTTTGTTGGCCCTGGTGTGCGCATTGGTGCCAATGCCTTGATTGGAGCCCGCAGCAGCGTCTTTAAAGATATGCCCCCGCAACAGATTTGTTTAGGCTCCCCCTGCCGTCCCCAAAAGCCCCGCAAAATACAGTCTTAGAGTCGACAAGCCGCGCCCTAAGGACATGGGGGGACTGGAACCCTCTGTCAACAGGAGAGTCAACAAACCCTGGGAGCAATGCGGCGAACAGCCTCTACCGCGCCCCTCGGTGTATCTGTGTCAATTGTCTAACTAATCATTTTGAATTATCTCTGAACAGCCCTGGCTAGCGGTGAAGAATGGCATAGGTCTAGTACAAGGGATGACTTGGATTAATCGTGGGAGGAAGTTTTGTGGTTGAGTCCGTAGCTGTAATTGTTGATGTGGCACAAATAGTCATCGCTGCAGCGTTGGTATTACCTTGTGCTGTTTTATTGGTTGAAGTTTTGGTGGCGTTTGTCCGACGAGGTGGGGTAGGCCCGTCTCAACATACGGCAACCAGTTCAAAACGGGCAATTTTGATGCCTGCCCACAATGAAGAAGCTGTTATTCAAGCCACCCTGACAACGTTAACCTCCCAGCTGCAACCATCGGATCGGCTACTAGTTGTGGCTGATAATTGCACCGATGGGACTGCAGAGATTGCCCGTCAGGCTGGGGCCACAGTGCTGGAGCGACACAATGATCAGCAGCGGGGTAAGGGCTATGCGTTGGATTTTGGCCTGCGCCATTTGAGTGCTGATGCCCCGGATGTGGTGGTGATGATGGATGCGGACTGTCAGGTGAAGCCGGGGGCAATCGATGAGATCGCACATCTAGCCCTGACCACCCATCGTCCCGTACAGGCCACCTACCTGCTGGAGCAAAGCCCCGAACCCTCCCCAAAGGAAATGGTGTCCACCTTTGCCTTTAAGGTCAAAAATCTGGTGCGGCCTCTGGGGTTAAGAATGCTTAACCAGCCCTGTTTGCTTACAGGCACGGGCATGGCCTTTCCCTGGGCTACTCTCAAGGATGTAGATTTGGCCAGTGGCAACATTGTTGAAGATATGAAACTGGGGCTAGATTTAGCGATTGCGGGTCATCCGCCAATTATGTGTCCCCAGGCACTGGTGACAGGCGATCAGCCCCAGCAGGACTCCACTGCCATAACCCAGCGTACTCGCTGGGAGCACGGCCATTTACAAACGTTGCTCACCTGTGTACCGCCGCTACTGTGGCAAAGTCTCAAGCAGGGGCGGATTGGCCTGGCGGCTCTGGCGTTGGATCTCTGTATACCGCCGCTGTCGCTATTGGTAATGCTGTGGGTGGCGGCGGCAGCACTGGTCACAGCAAGTACGCTGTTGCTAGGGACAACCTGGCTGCCTGCTATGGTCCTCTACGTGGCTGGGCTGAGTTTATTCTTTGCCATTGGTTTGGCCTGGGGCGGGTTTGCTCAGGAGGATATTCCCATGGGCAAGCTGGTGTCGATTCCCCTATACGTTCTTTGGAAGATTCCGTTGTACTTCAAATTTTTGTCGGGGCCTGAATCTCAGTGGATTCGTACCGAGCGCGATAGTTAGTAGAGCTTGGTGCCTATACCTGGCAAACCTCCGCGCAACAAGGCACAATGACTGGTGAGTTGAGGGTAAACGGTCATGGGGTTAGGCAGTGATAAGGGACTTACGATCGCAACCTGGATAGCGATTCTTGGCACGTTGGGGGTCAATACCCTATCCAATCTTTTTCCCATTGATGGCAATACGGTGGCCGACCTGGCCAATGGTCCCCTGGGAGGAGTGTTAATTACCCCGGCTAACTATGCCTTTATTATTTGGGGCGTTATCTATGTGGGGCTGATTGCCTATGCCTGGTACCAGTCGCGTCGCAAACAGCGGGGGCAGTTACTAATCAGACGGATTAATGCCTGTCTAATTGTGGCTTGTGTGGCCCAAATGGCCTGGATTTATTTATTTACGCTGCAGCTGTACTGGCTGTCAGTGGTGGCAATGATGGTGATTTTGTTGGCGCTGGTGGCCACCTACAGTGAATTAGAAGACGGACAGCACTTTGCCGACAACCGCCGTAAACGCATGGTGCACGGGCCGATTAGTATTTATCTGGCCTGGATCTCAGTAGCTACTGTGGTGAATATTGCCTCGGCCCTCTATGCCAGCGGTTTGACAGACCTGGGATTATCAGGGTCTGTGTGGACGGCGATTATGATCGCAGTGGCTAACGTGATTGCGGCCCTGGCCATTGTGCAACGGCAGGATGTGCCCTTTGCCCTGGTATTTATCTGGGCGGATGTGGCCATTGCGCAGCGGCATCAGGATATCCCAACCATCTGGATTGCGGCGCTGGTGATGGTACTTGCTCTGGTGGGTTTATTAGTGCGCAGTCGCTACCCCAGGAAAAGCTGGTAGGCAGGATTGTTATTTTCTTCCCAGTAGCGGTAGCCCAGGGTTTCTAGAAAGGCTTGCCACTCGTCCATTTCTTCGGGGGGGACCTGCATACCGACGACAATACGGCCATAGTCGGAGCCGTTGTTGCGGTAGTGAAACAGGCTGATATTCCAGTTGGGGCTCATGGAGCCGACAAACTTCATCAGAGCACCGGGACGTTCAGGAAATTCAAACCGGTACAGCCGTTCATTTTTAGCCAGGGACGAGCGGCCGCCCACCATATGGCGCAGGTGCATTTTGGTGAGTTCGTCGTCGGTGAGGTCGAGGGTTTTGAAGCCGTTTTCCTCAAACCGGTCTTTCATGGCGATGGCATCATTGCGATCGCAAATCTCCAACCCTACAAAAATATGGGCCTCGGCTTGGTCGGCGATGCGGTAGTTAAACTCCGTCAGATTACGTTTGCCAATTTGGTCACAGAATCGTTTGAGGCTACCCGGCTGCTCCGGAATCGTCACTGCAAAAATCGCTTCCCGCTGTTCCCCCAGTTCGGCCCGCTCTGCCACAAATCTGAGCCGGTCAAAGTTCATATTGGCTCCGCAGGCCACCGCCACCAGGGTTTCATCCTTAATTCCCGTCTGTTTGACATAGGCCTTAGCCCCCGCAATGGCCAGGGCTCCGGCAGGTTCCACAATGGAGCGGGTGTCTTCAAACACATCCTTAATGGCGGCGCAGGTGTCGTCGGTGCCCACCAGCACGATGTCGTCCACATACTGCTGACAGAGCCAAAAGGTTTCTTCACCCACCTGGCTGACCGCCACCCCATCGGCAAACAGCCCCACCTGGGATAGTTTTACCCGCTGTCCCAACTTCAGGGACTGGTACATGGCATCGGCATCCTTAGGTTCTACGCCGATGATTTTGATCTCTGGGCGCAGCCGTTTGACATAGGCCGCGATACCAGAAATCAAACCACCACCGCCAATAGCGACAAAAATGGCATGGATGGGCTGCTGATACTGGCGCAAAAT
>JBCCXQ010000077.1:0-17986 GCA_039191365.1 Cyanobacteria bacterium P01_F01_bin.13
CCGGTACCAATGATAATAATGTCGTATTTGTTCACTGTACTATCCCCCCGTTGCAAAACCAGGGTAGAGCGTCATCCCCCCATCCACAAATAGGGTCGTCCCTTGCACATATTCAGATTCATCAGAGGCTAGCCAAACTGCTGCTTTACCAATATCTACAGGCTCTCCCACGCGGTTGTAAGGGATTAATTTCAGTAACTCGGCTTCAGCCTCAGGTGTTTCCCAAGCAGCCTGGTTAATGGGTGTTTTAATGGCACCGGGGCCAATGCTGTTGACGCGAATTTTGTAGGGAGCCAGTTCTTGGGCCATGCTTTTCATCATCAGCATGATGCCCCCCTTGGATGCAGCATAGTTGCAGTGGCCAGCCCAGGGAATCATCTCGTGGACCGAACTCATACAGATGATTTTGCCAGCAGAACAAGACCTTCCTGGTACTACACCACGTTGGATAAATTCTTTAGCGGCTTCTCTAGCACAAAGGAACTGTCCTGTTAGATTGATGTTAATAACAGTGTTCCAGTCTTGCAATGTCATATCTACAAAGTCAGAATCTTTTTGGATACCGGCATTGTTAACAAGAATATCGATGGTGGCGTAGGCCTCAAACATTTGAGCAAAGAGTTTTTGTACCTGCTCTTCCTGGCTGACATCTGCCTGCAGCGCCATGGCCTCACCACCATTTGCCCGAATCTCTTGCACAGTTGCTTCAGCGCCTTTAGAACTGCGAGCATAGTTAACAACAACTCTTGCACCAGCGGCTGCCAAAGATCTAGCAACACCAGCACCAATTCCAGAACTAGCACCTGTGACCAATGCAACTTGATCGTGAAGTAGTTTTATTACCATCCGTATATACCTCTTGGATTTAGGAAGTTTAGGTTGTATAGCGGCAACAGCTGAAAAGAATTAAGGTGTCAGAAAACAGGAGCGATGGGGGCACTCCTGTGATTACCCTTGAAAAAGTTACCAAGAGCCTTTATTTGCCACCATCACCAGGTGTTCTAATTACCGCTGTTCCTAGGGGAACTTCGCTATTGTTAAGGCTGGCATAGGTGCCATACACCCGGTAGGGCACATCAATACCTTCGTTGATTGTGCCCCGTACACGAGAGTTTTTCATGACAATGCGAATGGTTTCGCCATCAGCAATGTCCTCAGCAAAAGTGAGGGTAAACTCTTCGAAGCCATAGCGAACATCTGGAGTAATCTTTTCACCACCGACATAAATATCCAAACCATCAAGCCTGTGAAAGGTGACACACTCCACCCGCACTCGCTGTAACGGATCACCTTCAACGGTAACTTCAAAAAACTGATCCCGTCCGCCACGTAGTACGCCAGCTTCAGAAACAGTGGCTGCTGTAAATTTGGCCTCAGCTGCAGGGGCGATGGTACCTACAGATGTAAACATTGCGATCGCAACTAAACCATTCATAAATAAGCGCTTCATTGTTCTCTCCAATATGTTCAACAGGTTCACTCAGGAAATATGGGCAAGGTATCTGTCCGAGCTTTATTCAGGGGCGGATCACAGGCATCAATCACAACCGTCAGCAGTTGGAGCAAACTATCGTCACCATTTTGACGAATGCCATTGATAAACAGAGTGGGGGTACAGGTAACCCCCATGCGAATACCACTAAACAAATCAGCTTGCACCCGCTGTTCATAAACGTGTCCAGAGACATCCTTGAGAAAGTGCGACATCTCCAGCCCGAGTTCAGCGGCATACTCAACCAGGCAGCCGTCACTAAGGGCCTGTTGTCGCTCAAACAACAAGTTATGCATTTGCCAGAACTTTCCTTGGGCAGCAGCAGCTTCCGCCACTTCTGCAGCTTTTTGAGCCTGTGGGTGCAGGTCGATTTGAGGAAAGTGACGAAAGACCAAGCGCACATGTTGGCCTAATCGTTGCTGAATTGTCCGAATCAGTCGATGGGCCTGACCAGAATACGGACATTGATAGCAACCATACTTGACAATCGTCAGCCCAGCATTTTCTGCTCCAGAAACATGATCCATGATCTGGATGGGAAGGTTGAGCGTCTGACTCATCCAAGCCATACAACCCCCTGTGTTTTTTCACGGAACATCTCTGGATGTTGTGAGTCTTTTGAACAGCGTGATTGACGTGTTTTGTTGACCCAAATTTAGATTAAGTGGGAAATCTGTTTATGTCCCTGGTCTCCGGCTAAGCTTTTGTTCCTGGCATTGGCGAAAGTGATGGCTAACCTAGCGTTAGATCAAGCACCTTAACTTTTGATAGGGTACATGGTTCAAAGGCTAGCAATACCGCGCTTTAGAGCCGTAATCACCGCCTGGGTTCGATCATGCACCTGCAATTTACTCAGAATATTATTCACGTGATACTTAACGGTACCTTCGGTGATCTTTAGCACCTCACCAATTTCACGATTACTCTTGCCCTGAGCCATTAGCTGAACCACCTCAATTTCCCGCGCACTCAAGTTCTCACACTGCATCCGTTCAGCCAGCTTGGCACCTACTTCTGTTGGAATGTGTGATTTGCCGCCATACACCTTGCGAATAGCCGCCAATAGCTCCTCACAGGGGGCATCTTTCAGGAGATAGGCCTTGGCACCGGCCTGTAACCCACGATAAATGTCCTCATCACCGTCGTAGGTGGTGAGGATAATAAACCGGGCATCTGAAAACTCTTGCCGAATAGTTAAAATTGCATCCACCCCGCCCATCCCAGGCATGCGGAGATCCATCAGAGTCACGTCCGGCTGATGCTGGCCAAATAACTCCACCGCCTCCTGACCATTGCTCGCTTCCGCCACCAATGCCATGCCAGGTTCATATTTGAGCATCATCGCCAAACCATTACGCACAACCGGATGATCATCGACAATCAGTATACGAATTGGGTGTGGTGACGTCTGTGATGCCATATCTGTAATCCCTATTTGTCAGGCTATTGCCCTAACACCTCAACAATAATCTCAGTTCCCTGGCCAGGCTGACTGTTAATTTGTAAATTTCCCCTCAACTTCTCAGCTCGCTGTTTCATGGCAATCAACCCAAACCCATCGTGATTGCCCAGCTTTTCTACATCGAACCCTTGCCCATCATCCCGCACCCGCAGCTGGAACTGCTCCTCAGCAAATATCAAATCAACCCAAATCGTCTTCGCCTGGGCATGTTTTAAGCTATTGGCTATGGCTTCTTGACCAATACGCAATAAATTAAAGCTAACCTCAGGGGCAAATGCCCTGGTCTCACCTTGAATCTGCAGCTCTGTTTGAATATCTGTACCGGCCACAATTTGCTGTAGATGGTTAGACAATGCTTGTGACAAGCCCCGTAGCTCTGGCTGTAACTCCCAAACCGAACGCTTTGCTTCTACTAATCCCTGCCGGGCTGACTCCGCTACTTGCCCAATCAGCTTACTAGCCTCAGTCGGTTGTTGGTTGACAATCCGTTGAGCAACATCGGCCTGGAGCGAAATGCCAGTCAACGTTTGAGCTAGCGTATCGTGAATTTCCTGAGCCAGACGGTTACGCTCTGTCAAAACAGCAGCTGAACGACTTTGCTCCGACAGCTTTGCTAGTTGAATGGCTAAACTCACCTGTTTGGCTAACGCCGCCGCCAGTTCCACTTGTTCAGGCAGAAACGGATCAGCAGAATGGCTCCAAATATTCAAAAACCCCAGACAGTTTTCCTCAATCAACGCTGGTAATACTAAAAGCGATCGCACATTTTGTGCAGCCAGCCACCGTCGCCATTCTGGTTCCAATGCCTGCTCGTGTTCAACTGGGATATGAACAGGGGCAATCTTACCGATCAACCGTTGCCAGAATGGATGCTCAGTACCCTTGGGAAAATATATAATCGGGGGTGTTGCCGCAATGGCAGTACTTTCCTGCAATGTTGAAGTACCCAGATAGGTCCTATAGTGGGAAACACTCGCGGTGCCAGCATCATAAAGCCAAAGTACCGATGAGGGCGCATTCAACTGTTGGGTGACCGCTGCCAGCACTTTTTCAGCAAAGCTATCCAATTCTGGTTCTTGGGTGAGCGCATTTAGGGTATTGCCCAGGGCAGTTGTTTGACCTTGAGAAATCTGTCTAGCCTTGTGGAGGTCCTCAATCGTCGTTTCAAGAGAACGCGAATAGTCACCCAGTTGTTTGTACAATTTCGCATTGTCAATACAAAGAGCCGCTGGATAACTCATCAACTGGAGCAGCTTAATGTGTTTATGACTAAAGTGATTATTTTTTTTCGTATTCTCAAGGTAAAGAATAGCCGTTAATTTATCTTGTTTACCCAGTAAAGGCAAACAAAAAATTGATGCAGATGGATGTTTCTGGATATAAGCATCATAGATAAATTCTCTTCGACTAGCAGGAGTATTGCTCAAAACGCTAGATTTTGTTCGAGATACTTGCTGAATCACAGATAATGGCAGCTCCAGGCTATCCTCAACAGGTATTGCCTGGAGTTGAATATCTTCATGGGGATAGAGTCTACCCACCACAGCAATTTTCAGACCCTCTTCCTCAGCCAAGATCATGTAACCTTTTGTTGCTTGAGAAATTTCAAGGATCATCTTGATCATCTTAATCAGGAGATTCTCTAACACTATTTCTCCCATAAGACGTTTACTCGCCCCCAACACCATTTTTAGATCCATTGCCATTGGCATTGAGTGGATCATTATCTGCTGCCAGTAGCTATGCAGCTTTCTGCGAAGAGTCTCCAAAATGATAGGCATACCTCTCATAACGGATATTCCGAAGGTTAGGTCACAAAATCAGCTAATTTTACTCGGTAAAGTCCCAGAAGGGGGCGGGCAGTGGGCAGTGGGCAATCGTGGAGGATCCTATGAATCATTATCCGGCTATGCTATTGCTTCTGTTGGCTGCCAGCCTAAATCTCGGGCCTTCTCTTGCGCAATTTTAGGCACATCTGCAACAATAAACTGTTCGTGAAGAATTTGAACGCTGAGCATGTGGTTGATCATGGCATCTAGCTGTACCTGCTCAGCTACCGGTGTATTGGGATGCTGGTGCCGATTAAAGATTTCAGCTACAGCGGCGGAATTTAGCAGAGCAGCCGTGGAGATCGCACTCTCTGACAAATACTGTTTCGTCAACTCCAGCATAGCCCTTTGTTTCACCGGATCCGTATGGGCAGGGGGGGCCATAAAGGCAAACTTTTGCCGATTGTATAAGGTTTCGGGTAGCAATTCCTTCATGGTTTCGCGCAAGATATATTTATCTTTGCGATCGCGAAACCGCAAACTAGGGGGGATGGTCACCGCAAACTCCACCAGAGGATGGTCTAAAAAGGCGGGTCGTGCTTCCAAAGAATTGGCCATATCTACTCGATCCCCAGCCCAGCCCAGCACCTGGGACTCAAACTGCGTCTTGATCCATACATATTGAGCCTTGTCCAACGGATGACGACCCGCCAGCTGATGTGGGTTCAAGGTATTGGCAATGGCTGCCCCAGGAGAATAGTCTGTCAAAGCCTGGTAATAGTCCGGGTGCAGCAGTGGAGCAATCAACGGAGCCGACGACAGCCAGGACTGTAAACAACTGGGCGTAAAGCCAATACGCTCGGTCAGGGCCGGATCGTTGAGCCGATCTTGAGCCAACAAATTTCCCTTAAACAGCTGATTACTCTCCTGCAGCCAGGTTTCCAGCTCAGTCCGTTCGGCAGGGGTAGCACTGGCCATGCCATGCAAAATCATATCCAGCCGCAGCTGCGGATAACCTGCGAACAGTTCGTCTGAGCCTTCACCAGTGACCACGACCTTATAGCCTGCCTGGTGCACATACTCACTCATGAGTAGCTTGGCCACAGTAAAGGTGTTGTAAATGCTGCGTTCGGTGTGCCAAATGGTGCGAGCCAAGTGATTGTAGAGATCTTTACCCGGCACCATGAGAATCTCCTGATCGGCCCCTACGGCTGCCGCCATCTCTTGGGCAATAACAGTCTCATCGTAGTCACTGTCGTCAAAACCAATGGTAAAAGCTTTCACAGGAGACTGTTGGCAGGCGGCGGCTACGCCCAAAATAGAACAGGAATCAATCCCTCCAGAAAGATAACAAGCTACTGGAACATCCGCCTCCAGACGCAGCTGAATCGCTTCAACAAAATGCTGTCGCAGCATTTCAATGTACTCAGTTTCACTATGAACTTTCCGCTCTTCCTGAAGCGGGAAGTTCACATCCCAGTAAATTTCTGTGCGTACCTGCAGCTGATTATCCCGTCGTTCGCAAATGACCATCTGCCCTGGCTGCACAGCATATACCCCTTCAAAGCAGGTGGACCCAGGCACCATGGTTTGCATCAGCTGATGATATAGCCCTGCTGGAGAGAACGCGCGCTTTACTGCCGGATGGGCAAACAGGACCTTGATCTCTGAGCCAAATACTAATCCCTCATCGGTCATGGTCCAATATAGGGGTTTAACGCCAAAGCGATCTCGTACCAGTGTGAGACGTTCGTAATCCCGCTCATACAGGGCAAAGGCAAATTCCCCTCGCAGGTGAGGTAGCGCCGCCATCAGCCCCAGACGCTCGGTCAGGTGTATGACCAGTTCGGTATCGCTCTTGGTGGCAAACTGGTAGCCTCGGGATGTGAGGTCGGCTCGCAGACGCTTGTAGTCGTAAAACTCACCATTGTGGGCAATTAAATAGCGCTCATCCGGCGACCAAAAAGGTTGTCGTCCTCGGTTGGGGTTGAGGTCAATAATTGACAGTCGCGCATGGGAAAAGCCAACACCGGCCATGGTTTTATAGCCAAACCCGTCCGGTCCCCGATGGTATTGAATGGCGGCCATAGCAACCAGCTGTTCAGGGTCAATGGGGTGGTTTGCATGATGGTGCATGATGCCTGCAATACCGCACATTTTGTATCCTTCGTTACACTGGGCTTCATGCTACCGATCACCCTTCGGAAAATCTACATAAGCTACATTTTCTTGAGGCCATCCTTAATCAAAAAATCACTGATGATCGCGCCCTCAGCCCCGTGCTGAATGGCCTAATTTGTCAGGGAATTCACAGAAATTTGCGATTGCGTTACGTAGGCAACAATTCATTCTCTGAGCGATGGTTAATGTTATGTAATCCAGATAATTCTTTAGGCAATATTTAAGGCTGATTGTTGGGGTTGGGTGATATGACCTTTTCCATTGTTGCCTGGGATGAAAAAACAGGCATGACTGGGGTGGCAGTGGCCACAAAGCATCTAGCAGTTGGGGCATTGGTGCCCCATGCACGGGCTGGAGTGGGTGCGATCGCAACCCAAGCTCAGACCAATCCTCTGCTAGGAATTCAGGGACTTCATTTATTGGAGCATAGTCGCCATGCATCGCCAGACATCATTCTGCAGCGGCTATTACTTGACGATTTCGACCGGGAGCAGCGGCAGCTTCACATGGTTAATCGCTATGGTCAAACAGCTGCCTGGACGGGTAAGGATTGCATAGACTGGGCCGGACATTTAACCTATCCAGGGTTCTCGGTAGCGGGCAACATGTTGGTTGGAGAAGAAACCCTCCTGGCTATGGCTGAGGCCTATGAGCAAGCGGAGGATAAACCCTTAGGCAACCGACTATTGCTAGCCCTGGAAGCCGGAGACGCCGCAGGTGGCGACAAACGCGGTCGACAGTCAGCAGCCCTCTATGTGATGGATCAAGACACGTATCCACACCTGGATCTACGGGTAGACCACCATGCTCAACCCATTATGACCCTCCGTGTAGTATTTGAAGAATCTTGCAAGGACTACTACCAGTCTTTTCGACAGTCAATGCCTTCTGAGCAATCTAAGGTGCTAACAATGGAACCCACCTGGTTAGATGAAGCTGTTTAGGCGTTATGCCGACAGTTAAAATTTGAGCATCAAGCAATACTCAACGCTGTTGCTAATACTGATTCAAATAGACCTAAACCATCTGTTCCACCGAGCATGCTGTCTGCTGCTCTTTCAGGATGGGGCATCATGCCGAGTACATTACCCGCTTTGTTGCAAATACCGGCAATGTTGTTGAGTGAACCGTTAGGATTACTGCTTTCATCAACAGTTCCATCCGGACTGCTATAGCGAAAAACAACTTGTTGATTCTCTTCTAAAGAGTTGAGAGTATCCGCATCGGCGTAATAACACCCTTCTCCATGGGCAATGGGAATCGTCACCACCTGAGCCTGGGTATAGTTTTGAGTCCAGGTGAGGTCAGAACGCTCTACCTTAAGGGGAGTGCGATCGCAAATAAACCGCATATCCCGATTGCGCACCAGTGCCCCCGGCAACAGCCCCACCTCAGTCAAAATCTGAAAGCCATTACAGATACCCAGCACCAGACCACCCTTGTTGGCAAAGTCAACAGTAGACCGCATCGCCGGAGAAAACTGAGCCACCGCACCACAGCGCAGGTAGTCGCCATAGCTAAAGCCCCCGGGAACGACCACCACATCCACATCACCCAAGTCGCTATCCTCATGCCAAATGCGATGGGTGGGGCGCTTAAGAATATCGCGAGTCACATAGACAACGTCGCGATCGCAGTTCGAACCCGGAAACGTAATAACACCAAATTTCATAGGAATCTCTGTGGGTGGTGGATCATCAATAATCGGTAGGGGCTCCCCTTCTGGGTGCCCTGCAACAACCTACGCAGTCGCCATGGCCTGCAATTCAATCCGATAATTCTCAATCACCGGATTCGCCAATAGTTGATCGCACATGCGGTCCAGCTGCTGTCGTGCAGCCGCTTCATTCTCCGCCGTCAGCGATACCTCTATATATTTACCAATACGCACACTTTCCACATTGTCGTATCCCATATGCTCCAGCCCAGAGCGCACTGCTGTACCCGCCGGGTCCAGCACCGAAGGACGAAGAGTCACATACACTTGAGCCTGATAAGTCTGCGCCACAATGTAAATCCAGAATGTTAGGGAAGGGTTTATCCAACATCCAAATTGCCAAGTCACTTTGATGAGACAGCCATTCTAGATGTGGACAGACTTAATAGTATCGCACCCCTGGAATTGCAAACGCCGCTCTACCCCAACCCCAGTCCAAAGGTCTAAGCTTATAGAACGTCTCCCTTCAATAACCATGGCTATTCGTCGTACTCGCAACCAGGAGCGCATCCTAGAAGCATTGCAAAACCAGGAGCAGGCAATTTCTGCTCAGGACTTGCACGGTGCCATGCGGCAAGACGGTAGTCGTATCGGCCTGGCCACCGTTTATCGAGCACTGGAAACCCTAAAGCTAGATGGTACGGTGCAGGTACGCACCCTATCTAATGGCGAGTCGCTTTACAGCCTCACCCATGAAGACCGCCATCACCTTACCTGTCTTCGCTGTGGCGAGTCATTACCGATTGAGGAATGCCCTGTCCACGAGTTGGAAAAGCACCTCAACGACTCCCATCACTTCCGCATTTTTTATCACACCCTAGAGTTCTTCGGTCTCTGCGATAAGTGTCAAGTAGTCTCGGGCTAGAAACCAAATACTGTTTAAAGTCATGTAGTGACTCAAACATTTTCCCTACAGAATTGCTTATTTTGAACTGGATTTAATGAATTCGGATTTCGTATCAGGTAGAAATCTGGAAGCCAGAATATAGAAGGGGCATGTCTTCTAGCTCCTATATTCTTAATTCTATCTTTGGGAAAACGTCCCGCTTTCAGTTGGTGCACCCTATGGAGATCAAATATTGCCTGTAAGCACCGCTGGACCTTTGGGCACAGGGGGATCCACCACTGCATCAACCGTGATAATGACTTGAACAGGGTTGGCATTACAGAGGGCATCGGGTACGGTCCATTGCACGTTACCCACTTCGGTGTTGTTAAATTCACCGCAGAACATAGGAGTCGCTGTTGCGGTAGCTACAGACCAGAGGCGATAGACTTTACCGGCTGGCAAGACAGGTAGATTGTGAGATACCAGCTGGACTTCTGAATGATCTGGTAATGCTAGCAGACTGCCCGAGGAGGTTAATGCGTCCCCAGTACCCTGCAGGGAATACACCAATGCGTTGGGCTGTCGCAAAATCTCTACCACGCTCTCAAAATCGGGTTTAGCCTCCGCCTCTGCCAGTAGCTCTGCCTTCAATGTCTGGATCTCTTGCTGATTGCTGTCTAGTTTGGCTTGTAGCGTCATTTGTTGCTGCCGGAGTCGATAGTTATCGGTTCCGATAATGGCCACGAACACCGCTGCCGCCGCCATGGCAGCTCCATACCAATAGCGGCGTGATGGTGAACGGCTTTGAGGCGGAGTTGTGGCGACGGCCCGGGCGGCAGCGACGATGGTTTGCTCCAAACCTGCAGGTGGAGACTGGGGCTCTAAGGCATAGGGAACCATCGCCAGGGTTTCTTGGTAAGCCACTACTTCGGCCTTGAGGTCAGGACGCTCGGCCAAAATGATCTTTAGTGTGGCCCGCTCTTCCGGTGACAAATTCCCAAGGGCATAGCCTGCCAGTAAGTCGTGCCAGTCGGGATGCGGGTCTGAGGTGGATGGCGAATCGAACGGCATAGGAGTTTGAAAAAGGTGAAACGGTAGTAGTGCGAGAAAGGAAATTTGCTAAAGACGTGTTTCTAGGGTTTGGCGAAGTTTACGTAAGGCTTGGCGAGAACGTGACTTGACGGTGCCAAGGGGAATATTTAAGCGCTGGGCGATTTCAGATTGGCTAAGCCCTTCGTAGTAGCCAATTTCGATTACCTGGCGTTCTTTGTCAGAGAGGCTGGCAACTGCTTGGCGGGCCTGTTCTCCTCGCTCGGTTAGGGTAGCTATATCGAGGGGGGTGGGGGAGACATCGGCCATCATCAGGTGCCATTTGTGTAATCGCTGGCGATGGGACGTTTGAGAT
Source organism: Cyanobacteria bacterium P01_F01_bin.13 (assembly GCA_039191365.1). Taxonomy (GTDB): domain Bacteria; phylum Cyanobacteriota; class Cyanobacteriia; order Phormidesmidales; family Phormidesmidaceae; genus Leptothoe. Next base: position 10,856 of record JBCCXQ010000077.1, read on the forward strand.
CGCAACCGATCAATCGAGCGTGATCGAGCCAAAACCACTAGATAACGGCTGAGGGAGCCTCGTTCAGCATTGTAGGCATCCTTCCGCCACAGCGTGAGAAATACATCCTGGGTAATTTCTTCGGCTTCTTCGTCACTGTGAAGAATGCGACGCGACAGCGTATACACTAGCCTGCCATAGCGTTGATATAGCGTGCGCAGAGCCTCCACCTGACCAGCTCGCAGGGATGCCAGTAGATCTGCATCGGAGGAGAGCGCCTCAGATGTGGTCGCGTCCTCCCAAGATTCAATTGGCCCCATAGGTTTAATCAGACACTCCAAAGCTTGAATAGCCATTATTCATACCATCGACGCGGGCCGATCTGAGTAATTATTTAAAAGCGTTGCCGCTCCTCGGTGGGATTTCATCTAAAAAAAGGTACGGAGCTGATGCGGGGTTGGATTAACGTAATTGGTCAGAGTGCAGCGGTTAAGGCCTCCTCTATAGGCCTCTTGATTTAGAAATAAAAGCTGGCGTACACAAGCCACATCACAGCGTTACTGCCGAGCAGTAATGCCTTGAGCCAGCGAGAACGCAGCAGCTGCCACACGCGCCAGCTGGCTACCATCACCAACAAAAATTCGAACATGGCAGCCACACCGCCATGATGGTCGGGATCCCAGTAGGAAACAGGACTTTCAAAGCGAAAATTGCTGAAGGGCCAAAAGTGTCGATGACCGTCGTCTACATGTAATGGCAAGTCTGCCAAGCAGTGCAAAATCACACTAGCGGCTAGAACGATGGCGCTATCGGCAAGGGCTTGCCAGGTTGGATATCGGTTTCTTAGCCCCAGGGCGACAGCGATTACCAGTAATGCGATTGGAATCGAATTACCAGCATCAAAGATATTTTGCCAAAATGGCTCGTAGTAAGCCTCACGCCAAATGGTCGCTTCGTCCATTTGGGCGACTAGCTTGGCCCACCCATAGAACCAAAACATTGCCAGATCAGGCAGCATTGCCCCCCAGAAAATTGGACTGTGATGCTGCGACTTTGACCGCCGACCCAGTAATGCAAGGTTGAGGATGACATGGCTAGGCGTATTCATAGGTAGTGGAGAACTTTTGAATTAAGACGCTAATGTTTAGTGTAGTTATTGTTGGCTAACTCTATGGCTAACCGCCCCCTCTCCCTCCGTGATAAACCAGTCGATTAGCTTCCTTGCAATACTTAGCTTGCCGGGTACCGGTGGCAGAGAATCTTTGGTAAACCATGCGGCTGCTTCGATTTCTTTTGGGTCGATGACGATATCGCCGCTGGCGTAGCGGGCGGTAAATCCAATCATCAGCGAATTGGGAAAGGGCCATGGTTGGGAGCCAAAGTATTGGATGTCCTGGATTTCAATACCGACTTCTTCGCGGACCTCCCGGACTACGGTTTCTTCCAAGGATTCACCCGTTTCTACAAACCCCGCTAGCACGCTGTACATCCCCTCTCGAAAGCGAGGTGCCCGAGCTAAGAGTACTTCAGAACCCCGAGAGACCAGCATGATCACAGCGGGGGATAGGCGCGGATATTGTCGTAAACCACACTGAGGACAGTGTTTGACCCGCTCGTGGAGAGACTGGGTCATGGGTGTTGCGCAGCTACCGCAATATTGATGGGTGCGGTCCCATTCCACTAGCTGTACCGCTCGACCTGCGATCGCAAATAGGGTGTCGCCCAGCTGACCATGAAGACCCCGCAACGGTCTGAGCTCTAACCCCGATGGCAGCTCTAACTCTTTAGGAAGTTCCGTCGCGTAACAGGGACGATTGGCTAAGGTGCCCAAATATTGCGATCGCACCGGTTCAATCCCCAACTCTTCCAAACTTTCCCCATAGGGAATACTGTTCTCCCCCTGACCGTTCGGCTCCCTCTGCTCTCCAAACTCTTCCGTCGTCTGCACCAATATCCGAGACCCACAAAACCCAAACCACCACCCCGGTCCCTCAGGGGCCATTCTCGGATCCACACCCACAATAAAATCTGAGGGCATCGCAAATGGATTCATACCGAGAATTGCTGACTCATTCATACTGCCTAGCGTGTGCACACTGCCTGCGTTATCTTACGCTAACGCCCGTCTTCGTCGCCTATTCAAAACATCTCTAACAATGACAATTTTTTCTGGCCTAGAAGCAGGCCAAGCATTAGTTATTGGTGGCAATCGAGGTATTGGCCTTGGCTTTGTCAAACATCTGCTCAACAATGACCGATTTGATCGGGTGTTTGCCACCTATCGCACCGCGGACTCTGCCGCTGAGCTACTCCAGCTAGCCGAGAGCAGTGGCAAGCTACACTGTGTGGCCATGGATGTCACCGAAGAAGCTCAAATCGAACGGGGGTTGGCTGAGATTCAAACAATCACCCCCCAGCTACATTTCGTGATCAACTGTGTGGGCTTTTTGCATGATGGCCCGATCACTCCTGAAAAGGCCCTACGCCAGCTCAAATCTGAAAATCTAGTGCGCTATTTTCAAGTCAACAGTATTGGCGCAGCCCTACTCGCTAAACATTTGTTGCCGCTGCTCAATCATCAACAACCCAATATCTTTGCCACTATCTCCGCCAAAATTGGCAGTATTGAAGACAATCGCCTGGGCGGCTGGTATGGCTATCGAGCATCTAAAGCCGCTCTCAACATGTTTATGAAAACGGCTGCCATCGAATACAGCCGTCGGAGTAAACAAACGGCGATTGTTTTGCTGCATCCCGGCACCACTGACACCCGCCTATCTGAGCCGTTTCAACGCGGCGTTCCTCCTGAGAAACTATTTCCAGTAGAAAAAACCGTGAATCTACTTATGGATGTGCTCAATCAGATCACGCTAGCCGATAATGGTGCATTTTTCTCCTGGAACGGTGAACGACTGCCCTGGTAAGACCGTTTTCATCCGCCAGAGAGTGCCTTAAGAAGTTTCATGATCTTAAGCTCGCTTTTTTGAAGTTTTGCAAGATACGTTGGCGTTTTATTACTGTACTACTGACTCTATTCCGGGACTTCGATAGACTGATTTCAGTCTTCAGAGTTTAGGACCCTCTGAAGTTCAATACCGAACCGGTTCATTTAAAAGCACCTATACTAGAACCGCTCCAGTTTAAGGCTGCTCTGCTGGCTGGAGTGGTTCTAGCTCTAAAGAATTTTATTTTTTCTTAAGCTTTTGCTGAAGTTTTCTGATTAAAAGCTTAGTAATCTAGCTCTGGTTTTGGTTAAACCTATTAGAAGTTATTAGGAAAGTGAGGAGCCCTCATGACGGAGGCTTGTGAATTAACGGTTTCTCCCAGGGCTCAGTCAAAAGCATTTTACCTACGCCCAGCGTGGAGAAAGGCAGTTCTGGGGATAAGTCTGCTTTTGGGATTAGGGGGTGGAATGCTGCACGGCGCTGCCCAGATAGAGCCTCAGGTAGCGACACAATTTGCGTTTAGTCGAGATATTCAAAACAGTTTTGGGCGAGCCATGGCCAGTCTCCCTTCACCTGGGGTGGCTGCTATTATTTTGGGTCTGCAGGCTGAAGACGATGACGTTCAGGCCGAGGCCGACTCAGAAGCTGACCAGTCAGAGGGATTATTGTTAGATAGTTACTATTGCTTGCCTGCACCCCAGAGTGCTGCTGCCGTTAATGCTGTTGGCCATAATCTCTCCAGCTGGGGCACCCAGATTAACCAGGGCAGTCAAAGTCAGATTTCAAAATGGGTTGCTAATATTACGGCGCATTTGGAGTCAGCCAGGTGGCCTCAAATTCATGAGCGTGCTCAGTTAGCTCGGGTCCCAGTGATCATGTACCATGACGTGCTACCCGAGAAAGAAGTCTTTTTTGACATTACTCCTGAACGACTCAACGCAGATTTTCGAGCCATACAAGCTCAAAATCTGACCCCCGTTAGTCTGGACCAGCTGGTGAATCATTTGAGTGCTGGGGTGCCGCTACCGGAAAAGCCGATTGTTCTCACCTTTGACGATGGCTATGTCGGCCACTACGACTATGTTTATCAGCTGGCTAAGTACTATAACTATCCGGTTGCCTTTTCTATTTTTACAGATAAGGTAGACGGCAATATTGTTGGTCGTTCCACTGTGGCTTGGGAACAAGTCGAAGAGATGGCTCAGGATCCCCTGGTGACCATTATTTCCCACAGTGTCACCCACCCACGGGATCTGCGAGAGCTTTCGGATAGGGACCTGCGCTACGAGCTGGAAACAGCGAAAGAACGCCTTGAGAACAAGCTGGGGATTTCCATCGACTACTTTACCTATCCAGAAGGTAATCATGATGAGCGGGTGGTGGAGGCGACAGAAGCGGCAGGCTACAGGGCTGCCCTGATTATGCGTAATGATTCAGGGCGGTTTGCTGGAGAATCTGAAGACCTGCTGACCATCGAGCGCTTTGGTGAATCGCGATTCTATGAAGTGATTGAATCTGCCTGGGGTGGGCCGCCGTTACCTGGCATTAAAATTGCCCAGGACTTTCAATCGCCAGTGCAGCGTCTGGATGTGGAAATCGATGAGATCCCCATGACGTTGATCAGTGGTGGGCGGCCTAAAACGATTCATGCAGACACACGCTATCCTCTCACTGAGCTTGTTGCTAACTCGGATGCAGTGGCAGCAGTAGATGGAACATTTTTCTCCCTAGAATTTCTGGACTCCAACACGATGATTGGTCCAGTAATGAGCCAAAATACTGGGGAATTTGTGCCAGGGAGTAGTGGCGATATCTATAAGCTCAGAGGACGTCCCCTAGTGTTAATGAACCCTCAGGAAGTAAAATTTCTCTCCTTTGATCCGAGAAAACACAACACCCTAAAAGGCATTCAGGAAGAGATGCCCAATGTGACCGATGCATTTGTGGGGGCTGGCTGGCTGGTGCGAGACTCAGAGTCCCAGGCTGCTGGTACATTTAAGAATTTATTTGCCTACGAAGAACATCGGTTTCGAGCATTTTGGGGGATTAACCTGCAGGGGCAGCCTGTGGTCGGTGCCACCCATGCTCAGATCGACTCGGTAGGATTAGGAGAGATTTTGAGAAAAGCCGGTTTTCAAAATGCTGTGATGCTAGACTCCGGGGCCAGCACATCATTGGTATACGAAGGAGATTCTCTGATTGGCTTTGAGTCTCGCACGGTGCCCCATGCGGTGGTGCTTGTTCCTAAAGATGTGTGTGGTCAGTAGTCTGGGGATATTAGTAGATGATCACCATTAATTTCAGCATCTTGGAGGGCCCCTAAATTCCCCAATTCTGGGGGACTTTGAGATCCGAAGCCCACAAAATTCGGGGTTGGGGGCTTTTTTCAAGAGTGTTACCTTTGAGCGGATCTTATGTTATTTATTTTGTCTAGCTACTTATGCTTCAAGCAGAAATTGTTGTTATCGGCAGTGGTATCGGGGGACTTGCTTGTGCTGCGCTGCTCGCCCGCTATGGATATGACGTTGTAGTATGCGAAAGCCACAGTATTCCCGGTGGTGCTGCCCATGGGTTCGAGCGGGGTGGTTTTTGCTTTGATTCTGGTCCCTCCCTTTATTCAGGACTCTCCTATAGACCGTCACCGAATCCCCTGCGACAGGTGCTGGATGCCATTGGGGAAGATGCCACCTGGATCAACTACGATACCTGGGGCTGCTGTTTGCCAGAAGGAGACTTTGACACCACAGTTGGGGCGGATCAATTTTGTCAGGTCCTACAGACCCTGCGTGGAGCAACGGCGGTAGAAGAATGGCGTGAGTTACAGCGAATTATGCAGCCGTTGGGGGCAGCTGCCATTGCCCTACCCCCGGCGGCCATGCGCTTTGACCTGGGTGCTCTACGCACTGTAGGACACTTCTTCCCGTCGCTGCTAAAACAAGGTCTTCAGGTGGCTAAGCTCACCGGTCCCTTTAGTCGCATTATGGATGGGGTGATTCACGATGACTTTGCCCACAACTGGTTAGATATGCTGTGCTTTTTGCTGTCTGGCCTACCGGCGGATGGGACGATTGCGGCTGAGGTGGCGTTTATGTTTGCCGATTGGTATCGGCCTGGTGTGCAGTTGGATTATCCCCAGGGGGGGAGCGCTGCACTGGTGGAGGCGTTGGTGCGTGGGTTGCAAAAGCATGGCGGTGCTCTGAAGCTCAACGCCCATGTCGATGAAATTTTATTGGATGGTGATTGTGCAGTGGGGGTACGCCTGCGTAATGGAGAAGAGATCAAGGCTGCTAAAGCCGTTATCTCGAATGCATCTATTTGGGATACGCTGACGTTGTTGCCATCTCTCCCCCCCAAACTACAGCGGTTTGTCAAACAACGTCAGGCCATACCTGAGTGCGGTAGCTTTATGCATCTGCACCTGGGCATTGATGCCACCGGGCTAGATGACCTGGCCTGTCACTATATTGTTGTTAATGACTGGAGTCGAGGCATAGACGCACCACAAAATTTGGTGCTGATATCCATCCCGTCGGTTCTGGATCCAGGGTTAGCACCCGCAGGCAAGCACACGATCCATGTTTATACCCCTGGCAATGAGCCCTATGCACCCTGGGCCGGGCTGGATCGCCGTAACCCTGACTATGCAAAGCTTAAACAGCAGCGAACTGAGGTGATGTGGCAGGCGTTAGAACGGATTATTCCAGATGTGCGATCGCGCTGTGACCTTACCCTGGTGGGTACACCGTTGACCCATAGCCGATTTCTACGTCGCCATCACGGTTCCTATGGTCCTGCCATTCGCGCTGGGCAGGGTGTTTTTCCTGGGCCACAAACGCCCGTGAAAAATCTATGGTGCTGTGGTGACTCCACATTTCCAGGGATTGGCCTACCTGCCGTTGCCGCCAGTGGCATGGTGTTGGCCAATACTCTAGCCCCCGTAAATCAGCATGTGGCCATGCTTCGAGAGATTGGTGTTTTGAATTCCTAGGCATTGCTTTCCTGCACATTTCCCAGGGCCACGTCTTATGAAATACTCGGTGCAGTTGCTGGAGATCTACTCATGAATTTGCGTCTGTACCTGGATACCGCTGATACCAGTGCTTGGGAAACATGGCTACCCGTAGGCATATTTTACGGAGTGACCTCTAACCCCCTGCTGCTAGAGCGCTCCCAGGTGCCTTGTACGATTGAATCACTAACTCAATTA
>JBCCXQ010000078.1:0-17931 GCA_039191365.1 Cyanobacteria bacterium P01_F01_bin.13
ACCAAACTCCAGCACTTCCATACTGGGCTGAAAATACTCTCGCGTGACCTGTAGTTTCTTCTGGTAGGCGGCTTCATCCGCGATCGGCTGTCTTGAATAACCTGCGGCGACTTTGTTCCAAAATTTAGCTGATGTGTTCATCATATCCTCGTTGATTGAATTAAACGGTTTCTGCATTTCTTGCATGCACTATGCTTCCTGCCTTGTTGGGTAGGGGGCTGGGTGCCGCCACCGCCAGGCCGACCACATTATGAATAACAAAGCGACGATCTTAAAGATCATATGAAAGGTATCGTCCAGATCGGTTGTGCCATTGTTAATCTCAAACGCGAGGGTAATTACAGCGGCAATGATATTAGTCCAACGATTGGCACCATAGGGCAGTAGTCGAGAGAGGAGAACCATAGAAATCGGCACCTCAGAGACAAAACCGCCAAAGAGCAACAGATTTTCTGTTATCTGAATGCCATTGAATGTCCCGGTCATTACTTGCTCAATGAATCCAGGCTCAATAAATTCGTGAATATCCCGAAATATCGTATTAAAGAGATAAAACATCCACAGGGTGGATAGCTTGGCTTTCATCGCCATTGTCAGCATCTGTTTCTGCACATTCATGTTTGTTCTCCATAGTTGACTCATGGGAGTTGCGAACTGACAAGTCAGCGCTTCGCTATCGCGTCTGCGCTAACAACTCAAAAATACAAACGGATGTGGGGAGCCGTTATCCCCAGATGTGGGGATTGGATGTGGGGATTTAGGGATAAGTTCTGTGGGGATTGTGACGATCGCTGAGTTGACATTAAATTTCAGACGATTAGTTTGAAATATGGCGCGTCCCCGTGAATTTGATCCGCAAATTGCTCTCCAGGCCGCCATTCAGGTGTTTTGGGAGAAGGGTTACTACGACACCTCTGTCGATGAAGTGGTCAAACGATCGGGTGTGGCCAAATACGGTATTTACAACACTTTTGGCCCCAAGCGAGAGTTATTCAAAAAAGTTCTCAAGCAGTACGCAATCGATCGCCATCAGGATATCCAACACCCAATCCGGCAACCTGGCGCAGCCTTGCCAGAGATTTACGAGTTCTTTGAACAGGTTCCTCCCCAGATTACCCAGTCGGATTATCCCCATGGGTGCTTGGTGTGTAGTACTGGCATCGAAGTAGGCCAGAGAGATCTAGAGATCAATACCTTTGTCAAAGACTTTTTTGCGGATATCGCTAAGGTTCTCAAAGGGTGTCTAACTCGGGCTGTCAAGCAGGGGGAACTTACAACCCAGGGGAAAATCGATGATTTAGCCAATTAACTCGTTACTGAATTTCGCTGTGCCCTAATGCTGGCCCGCAGTGGTAACACTGCTCAGGAGATCCAGCAGCATCTGAAACTTGCGCTACGGGTTCTACAGTAATTTTTTTGGTCTATTTCAGACTATTTATTCTGGAATTATTGTTATTGAGAGGTTGACATGCAGAAACCAAGGATTTAAGTCACTGCCGCGACGGGACGGACAGGGTTTCCGGTAGTGTTGCAACTGTTAGCAAGGGGATTTTCGGTTCGTGCCTTTGTGCGTTGACAGAGCGATCGCACCCAGCAGCTCCAACAAGCAGGAGCCGAAATAGTTATCGGTAATCTCTTAGATTTTCAAGATTTACGTCGAGCTTTGCAGGGTGTGCAACGGGCCTACTATTGTCCACCGTTTGCACCGAATCTTTTACATGGTTCAATGCTATTTGCCTTAGCAGCCAAGGACGCCAACCTTGAAGTTGTTGCTTTGATGAGCCAGTGGAATCCCCATGCCACACACCCGTCCTTTACTAGTCATGAGCATTGGCTTGCCAATCATCTGTACCGTTGGATGCCATCTGTCGATGTCATCCATATCAACCCTGGCATTTTTGCTTTTGTCTATTTACTAGGGCTGCCTATGATCACCAACTTTGGTATACTAATTGCCCCTTTGGCACAGGCCGTAATGCACCGCCTTCGAATGAAGACATCGCCCGTGTTGTGGTCGGAGTCTTGACGGATCCGATTCCCCATATCGGCAAAAGCTATCGTCCTACGGGGCCAGAATTGTTATCGTCTGCGGCCTCACGATGGCCCTGCCCCCAAAGAGCAAGACCCAGGTTATACCTTGCCCCCGCATCCCCAAGAAACTGCCGCACAATCTGACGGTAAGAAATCACTGTACGCCTTCAGGGGTGAGCTTAACAAAAGCGCCCGGACTCAATAGCCACGGACGATGAAGTAACTTATCAGTGGCCCCTTCTCTAAGGCCATATTGAGAAGCGCTACCATTGCCGTTCGTGATTCTAATTCTGCCGTTTTCATCCCTAAAAATAGTTACCTGAATGCGGCTGATTAGCTGGCTGATGGGCACCTTTTCCCCTGAGGTAGAGCATGTTCCCCAGTCTTACAATTGACACCTTCACCATTGATGCTTTCAGAAAGGTGCTAGCCTGTTTGATAAGGCCATTAAGTTCGTCATCACTTGGGGCTTTAATCATAAAAGCCGAAAATAAACTAGGACTAAAAGTAAAACTAAAAACTTCTTTGCATCTACTAAAAAATCTAATCGTATAGACACTCAAAAGTGTCAAGTAGCGGTGGTTTTCTCTGGAAATCACGCTATATCAATAGTTTTAGGGTGTATTTTTCTAAATTCCGGTAGGATGCCAATACCCAGGCAAAAGATTATTGACAGCTATGAGCGATGCTTCTGACAACCCGGTCAACCCAGCAGCTAGTGACGATACACCAGAAAATGCTGAAACAGAGCAGAACGAAGTCACTCAGCTGGTGGATCAGCTAATTAGGGCTAAGCGGATTACCTATAGCCAGTATCAAACCCTATCCAAAATGGTTTTGGCCGATGGCACCGTGGATGAACAAGAACTTAAACAGATTAATCGTCTGTTTGATGCCATCCAAGTAGGGGCAGTTCGCATTATGGATTAGAGACTGCCCGCGCCTTCTTGACTAATGGCCTAGTTAAAGATGGCGACGTCAGAATCCTGTTGGAGAATGTGAGAATAGTCAAACTGCAAGGCATTTCGATGGCGCATTACCACACTGCCAAGCTGACTAATCCGTTTCGGTGAGAAGCTGGCCATGATCAGCACTACTGCCTGCTTCGGTTTGATTTTTGGAATTCGAACAAAATAGTCACGACGGGCAAAAAAGTTGTTTTCATCCTTGGGGACAATGATGCCGTTGAGACGATGGGCTCGCTGAATCGGACGAATGTAGAGGTTTAGAACGTCTTCTTGATTGGGCTGTAGACGATAGAAACGTTCGTGTTGCTCCCAGCTCATGCCAAACAGCAGTATTAGCACCTCAAACCCAAGAATATAGGTAAGAACGCGATTGTGTTCTCGGTCGTTTGCCATTAGGCGGATAGCGGCCTCTAAATAGGCATCATCTTGCTGTTGCTGACGTACCTGGGCAGAGTGAATGTAGTATTGTCGAACGTAGCGCCGAAGCATGCGTTCAGTCAGCTGCGTCTGGATGTGAAAACGACTCAGGTGAAAGTAGATTCGCTGTTGTGTATCTTGGTCATGGATGATCCGAGAGATCACACCATCTGCAGTATATTCGTCTAAGAATTTTGCCTGTCCTTCTGGTGAGGTGGCACACATCACATGACATAGGGACAGCACATAGCGACGCTGTACCCAGGGCAATCCTCCAAGCCACTGTTGAGCCTCTGGAGGCAGAGCCTCAATTATTGGATGCTTTTGGGTTGGGGGTTGGGGGAAATTGTTAATCGCAGACATGCGACCTTTAGGTTACCGGTTGAAATCGCAAAGTGCGTCGAATTTTCAGGAGGTCTAACCAATGCAGTCATAGTTATGACCACATGTACATAGTTATGACTACATGTACTTAGAGAGACGCTCAGGAAAATTTTGGGTTCCTAGCGATCGCTATATCTTTCTTCGGCCCAAGGTTCACCGCGCTCATGGTAGCCGTTACGTTCCCAAAAGCCTAGTACTGGCTCCGCAGAGAATTCCAGGCCGTTGAGCCACTTGGCACTTTTCCAGGCATATAGATGGGGTACCACCAGCCGTAGGGGACCGCCATGGTCTGCTGGCAGTAGTTCACCCTCCAGGGTGTGGGCCAGAAAGTTTTCAGGTCGAGCAAAATCAACCATGGCCACATTGGTGGTGTAGCCGCCGTAGCAGTGGGCCATGACATGGGCTGCTTGTGGATCGACATCAACCGTAGCCAGGAGATCCGTGACTTTTACCCCTGTCCAGGTGACATCTAGTTTGCTCCAGGTGGTGACACAGTGAAAATCTGCTGTGAATTGCTGCTGGGGTAGGGCCATTAGATCGTCCCAGGTTAGGGTTTTAGCCGTTACCAACCCCGACAGACTGAGCTGCCAGGCGTCTTGGGTGACCTCGGGGGTGGGGCCATAGGTTAAAACAGGAAATCCTTTAGCCAGATGTTGACCTGGGGGAACGCGGTCAGCCAAATCAGCACTGGGTTTTTCGAAGAATTTCATAGGCGCTACGCTACCAAACTGACTCTATTGTACGACTCTCAGAATGAGGGCTCAACGACCTAGCCATCCGAACACTGCCATCCACTTCTAAAATCTGGCCTAATTGAAACGCAGGCGTTGCTAACCCGAACTATGATTTCATCGGTAACGTTCAGGTACATTGCAACTTTTTCAGAGTTGTCCATCCCTCAAATTAGCAACGGCCACGACATTTTTGGGATGGAATTAGAATGGGAATAGAGGTGCACCTGTAGTAAATCTGTGTAACTCTCATCGAGGCTACTATGACACGACAGAAATGGCTGAAGCTGGGACTGCTGTGTGCGATCGCACCCCCCCTGGCCATCGCTCCATTAGCCCAGGCAAACCAAATTATTATTCGCTATCCCACCCATGAGGAGTATCGATATCCCGTATATGAACGCAGACGTCCCGTACGCCAGCGGGTAACCATTGAGTTTGTTGCGCTGGGGGATGAATGGGCCAATGTGTATGTCGATGGTCGCCGCATATTTTCTCCTCGCAATTCTAATCGGCGCAAACGATTCACCTTTAGAGAAGGGGCCTACGAGCTTAAAATTACCGGTGCCGACTATTTTGATATCTGGGCAGAGGGGTATCTGGATGTCGGTCGCGACGATACCAACATTATTGTTGTTAGCTTCTCTGAAAGAGGCGTCCGGGTGTCAGGCGACCCCTATGCCTGGATTCCCATATCGGCCCAGCGTTGATCGCGATTGTGTCATCAGTTAATCCCTACGGATGGATTACCAAATCGCTGCAGACGCTGCATCGCGCCCACTGGTATCGCCAGGTCCAAGCGATTGAGGGTAAAGCGGGCGCTACGATTAGCATCGACGGACAGCCCTGTCTAAACTTTGCCAGCAATGACTACCTGGGTCTGGCGGGAGATCCGAGATTAGCGGCGGCGGCAGCCGATGCGATCTCATCCTATGGCACCGGCAGTACCGGGTCTCGTCTGCTCAGCGGCCATCGGCCCATTCATCGTGAGCTAGAGCAGGCCATTGCTCAGCTCAAGGGAACCGACGACGCCCTGGTCTTTAGCTCTGGATATTTGGCAAATTTGGGGACCCTGGCCGCCCTGGTGGATCACCGCGATCTGATTGTGGCCGATCAGTATAATCACTCCAGTCTGCAGATGGGGGCTCGCCTCAGCGGCGCTACGGTCGCTGTATATGACCATAACAATATGGACCAGCTACAGCAGCATCTGGCACAGCGGCGGTCTCAATACCGCCGCTGTGTGATTGTCACCGACAGCGTTTTTAGCATGGATGGCGATCTGTGTCCGCTGTCCGAGATTCTCGACCTGGCAGATCAATGGGAAACCATGGTGATGGTGGACGAGGCCCATGGTACTGGGGTCCTTGGGAAAACTGGCGGCGGTGCTGTGGAGCTGTTGGGCTGCCGAAATCGTCCCATGGTGCAAGTGGGCACCCTCAGCAAAGCCCTGGGCAGTCTGGGCGGCTATGTTACCGGTGCAGCCGAACTGATTGATTTTTTGCGCAATCGCACCGCTACCTGGATTTACACCACAGGGCTCTCGCCTGCCGATGCGGCGGCGGCCAGAGCTGCGATCGCTATCCTCAGCCAGGAACCAGAACGGCTGTCCCACCTGGCCACCAATGCCGACTACCTCAGACAGTGTTTGGACCAATTGCCCAATATCAGTCGTTTGCCCTCTGAATCCCCAATCGTTTGTACACAGATCAAAGATTCAGCCACAGTACTTGCCCTGGGCCAGCACCTCAAACAACAGGGAATTTTTGCCTCTGCTGTTCGGCCCCCGACGGTGCCCACTAGCCGTTTACGGGTAACGGTAATGGCAACCCATACCAGGGAAGATATCGATCGGTTGGTGGCGGGAGTTCAAACTTTTTAATTCTCCAAATCCTCCGGCATCACCCACTTCCTTGGCTCTGTTGCCCGGGCTATCATCTTCTTACGTACGGCCTCTTCAGCCATTTCTAACATTTTGTCGAGGGAGGTGTTTTCAATAAAATTAGCAGCTTCCTTGACATACTTGTCTTGGTCACCATCCCCTGCTGGCAGGCTATCAGCAGGTGTAGCAGCATTATCGGAATTGTTAATCTCAACCATGGATTGATATAGTCTCTTGCGTTAGCAAAATTTTAAATGATTTCACCAAACAATTTAGAGGATTCCTCAGGTGCATCATCCCAACATAGGTCGATGATGCATCGCTGTTTAGAGCTAGCCGCCCAGGGAGCAGGCCGCACAACGCCTAATCCGATGGTCGGGGCAGTTGTCGTCAAAGACGGACAAATTGTCGGTGAGGGGTTTCATCCCCAAGTAGGACAGCCCCACGCAGAAGTATTTGCCCTACGAGCCGCTGGGGAACAAGCGCGGGGAGCTACAATCTATGTCAATTTAGAACCCTGCAACCATACGGGGCGGACGCCACCCTGCACAGAGGCGATATTAGCTGCGGGTATTGCTACGGCCGTAATTGGGATGAGAGACCCCAACCCCCAGGCGAGCGGTGGTATTGAGCGGTTGCGTGCCGCTGGGGTAAGTGTGATTACGGATGTGGAAACAGCGGCCTGTGAGCGTTTAAATGAAGCCTTTATTCATCGTATTCGCCATCGTCAACCTTTTAGCATTTTGAAATATGCCATGACCCTGGATGGCAAAATTGCCACAGATACGGGCCATAGTGCCTGGGTAACTAGTCCAGAAGCCCGTCGACGAGTACATAAACTTCGCGGGCAGTGCGATGCTGTGATTGTTGGCGGCAATACGGTGCGACGTGACAATCCACGGCTGACCAGCCATGGGGTGTGTGACCATAATCCTTTACGAGTGGTGATGAGCCGTGGTTTAGATCTACCAGCTACAGCTAATTTGTGGGAAACCGAAACAGCCCCTACGCTTGTATTTACTGAGGCTTCTAAACAACAGTCACCATTACCTAAACAGGTGGAAATAATCTCCCTTGACTCACTAACGCCAAAAACAGTCCTAGACAACTTGTATGAGCGAGGACTGTCCAAAGTGCTATGGGAATGTGGCGGAAAATTGACCGCTGCCGCTCTGCGCCAGGGCGTTATTCAAACGCTATGGGCCTTCATTGCTCCGAAGCTGATTGGTGGCACCCAGGCATATACCCCTGTGGGTGACATGGGGTTCACTAAAATGTCTGAAGCCCTGGAGCTACAGGATATAGAACTAGAAAAAGTGGGTCCAGATTGGTTAATTCAAGGATACCTGCGAAATACCTAAAGTAGGGGCGTTGCATGCAACGCCTCTACTTTAGCCATCTAACAAGCCTGCACTTTTAGCAAATCCGGTCTCTAACCCATGACGACGCATCAACAAGTCGAGTACCCGGATACATTCATCTCGATTGCGCAGGACATCAAACCGCTGAACCACTTGACCCTGGTCTAAAAATAGTAGTGTCGGCAACGTCTGCAAGCGATAAAGATTAGCCAATTTGAGGTTTTCATCAGCATTGATATCAAAAACGCGGACTTGACCTGACCATTCTTGCTGAAATCGATTAATTAACGGCGTTACTCGACGACATAGACCACACCAGGGAGCCCAAAAATGCACTAATACCGGCACAGGGGAAGCCAGCACAATGCTTTCAAAATTATCTTCAGTAATTGTCATTGACATTTAATTATTGTCAGTTTTGAAAAAGTCTTTTAGTACTTTTAATCTTATTAGGGAAAACCCAACATCGAAAGGGGATCACGCTATTATTGTGACCCTTTCCTAACAAAAAAGACAGCCCATAAGCAGCCAAAAAACTTACGGATATTAGCTCATACCAACTTGCGGACATCAGCTAATCACGAAAGTACTCTTGAATACAGAAAGTCTTTAATAGATAGAGATATTGGACCACCAAAGCTGCTGTTTGTACAGCAGCTGTAAAATACAAAAGCTTAAAAAAATATTAAGTAACATATCTAATTTGACTTGTTTTTCGCCAAATTGACTATGGCAATCTCAAGAGATATCTTCTCCGCACTAAGGTTGCAAAATGAGGGGACAAATTTAAGCCAGGAAATTTCGGTGAGGTGGGAATCTAGAATATAGGAGCTAGAAGCATTGTCCTTACTGTATTCTGAGTTCTATATTCTATCTCCTTTCCCCAGAATTACTTCCCGCCTTGAGTTGATACCCCAAAATGGCGTTGATGGCGTCGAAACAAATAAGCCTGCTAGAACTTATTTAGTAGCGCTTTGCATATCATGCTCGATAGCGTCAAGGGTTTTTACAACGAGTCGTTTTGCCTCTAGTTTCCAGCCCCAGGACTGAATGCCAAAGGCAAGATAAAACCCAATGCCTGTAGCGATAAAATCTAAAGGCTGTTGCATTGAAATTCCAAACAGCAACCCCAGTCCGCCTACACCCCAAAAAGGAAGTGCCACCATCTGTCGGTCACGCTCGACAATCTTAGCGAATACATGGGTGGGTATATCCGCCAGTAGCTGCTCTTTTACCTCTTTTTGCTGAGGATAAGGCACTGTTAGACCAACTTTAGGCCGCAATTTTTCAATCTTACGTGCTTCTGTACTGTACTGAGTGAGCTCGTCCTCGGCCATAGTGATGAGCTTTTCGATGGAGTTCATAAAAATGATGAATTACTTATAGGGCAAGCCTCAGAGGCGCTGAATAAGAGCCCTTGAACTGGCAAAAACACGTTTAAGTGTGCAATATTAACTTCTACTTAATCATTATTAATTTAAGTCAGTAGTGTAACGCTCTGCAATTGGCTGGAGTGCTTCATAATTTATGGTTTCTGCTATCCCAGCATCTTACAAAAGCTTTTTGCCTCGGTTTTATCGGCTATCGGTCGTTGGTATGTTTTCCAACATGATGGTGCCGTTGGCCGGACTCTGTGACACTGCGTTTTTGGGGCATCTGTCCGATATTCACTACCTGGCCGGGGTGATTTTGGGCAGTATTCTATTCGACTACCTCTATCGCATTCTCAAATTTTTACGCAACAGTACCAATGCCTTGACCGCTCATGCTGTAGGGGAAGACGATGCAACCGGAGTGCTAGTGGCGGTTTTAAGGTGTGGTCTGGTGGCACTTGCGATCGCAGTCGTTATCCTACTTTTGCAATACCCCATTCATCAGCTGGGCTTTACCATATTGGCTGGGTCTACCGAAACTGAGCAGGCTGGTCTGGCCTACTTTAATGCCCGTATTTGGGGGGCTCCAGCCGTACTGCTTAACTTTGTACTGATTGGCTGGTTTCTAGGCCGTGAGAAAAATGGTCTAGTATTTCTAATCTCCCTGGTGGCCAATGGCTCCAATGTGCTGCTGGACTACCTGATGATTAACCGCTGGGGCTGGGAGAGTGCAGGCGCGGGGTTGGCAACGGCCCTTTCTCAATACCTGGGGATGATGGTGGGTATAGTCGCCATCCTGCTAACGATTGATTGGTCCTATGTGGGCAAAGCCATGGGTCAGGTGCTTGACCGTCAGGCGCTAGCATCCACGTTAATCCTCAAAGGCAATATTCTAGTGCGGTTCTTAGCGCTGATTTCCGCCTACTCCATCTTTACCAATCTCAGCGCCACCTTTGGCACCGTCTCCCTGGCGGAAAATGGGCTCTTGCTTCAAATCGCTCTGCTTAGTCAGTTTACGGTGCAGGGGGTGGGCATGACGGCCCAAACTCTGATTGGTAATTTCAAGGGTCAGGGGCGAACAGAGCGCTGTCTACCGGTGCTAAAAACCGCTATTGTCACCAGCCTGGTTATTTCCCTGGGATTTGCCCTCTCATCGGTGGTCTTTCCGGGCACCATGTTTACCCTACTCACTAGCCATACAGAAGTCAGTCAGGCCATGGGTAGCTATGCCGCCTGGCTGGTGCCACTGCTGAGCATTACGTCGGTGGCCTTTATGCTAGAGGGCTACTTTATCGGTCTGAAGGAAGGGGCCGTACTACGCAATGGTGCATTACTGGGCTTTAGTTTTGGGTTTGCGCCCCTGGCACTGCTGGCGGTATATCTGCAAAATAGCTACCTACTATGGACGGCATTGACGGCATACATGACGGTATTAATGTTGTTTTTGGTATATAAGCTGGTGAAGATGCCCTTAGCAGAACCCACCGCGATATCATCGTGAGAGCTATTCAAAAAGCGCTTCGGGTAACGTCTGTAAACGTTTACATATAGGCAAAGGGGAAACCGACCGATGACACTACAAAATCCCTGGTTGGTTGCGATTATTCTAAATACAATCTTGATCGGCGTTGCCTTTGCTAGCCCTAAAAAACTGCTTACCCCTATGGGGTATCTGCACGCCTGGGTATTGGGCGTAATTTTGTGGGGGTGTTTAGGTTGGCAGGCCTATTTTGTGACGCTGGTGTATTTTGCCGCAGGCTCTGCAGTCACTAAGGTGGGATTTGCTCAAAAAGAAGCCGCTGGCATTGCCGAAGAACGGGGTGGGGTGCGCGGGCCTGGCAATGTGTGGGGCTCGGCGCTGACAGCGGCCATCTGCGCGCTGTTGGCATGGCTGAGTGGTCTGACGGCTGCTTCGCTGGTAGGGTTGTCCAGTGGCCAACTAATCCAGCTGCTCGTTTTAGGATTTGTGGCCAGTCTGAGCACTAAACTGTCGGACACCTCTGCGACGGAAATTGGTAAAGCCTACGGTCAGCGCACATTTTTAATCACCACACTCCAGCCCGTGCCTCGGGGTACCGAGGGAGCCGTCAGTTTAGAGGGGACCTTGGCCGGTGTGGTAGGTTCGTTGATCCTGGCAGTTGCCGCCTGGGGGGTGGGATTTATCTCTGCTGTGGGCATTTTTATCTGTGCTGTTGCCGCCTTTGTGGCCACTACGATTGAAAGCTTGATTGGGGCCACCATCGAAGATAAACTACCGGGCCTCACCCATGATGTGGTGAATATTATCAATACCTTAATTGGGGCGATAGTTGCGATCGCACTGGGTGCAGTCCTGATTGTCTAAATCTTTGGGGTCTCCACTCAAGCCGAGAAATTTTGGTTGAGTAGGAATGTAGGAGATAGGAGTTAGAACCTAGAAGAGGCTAGCCTCCTAGCTCCTACATTAGTTGAGTCTGGCGGGGCTGCCCTATGCCAAAGTCGAGCCGAATTCCTACAGTCATCCCTATTACTGGTCGTCATTTATTTTGATCGGCAACGGCCTGTGACGTTTTACGCAGGTCGTCGGTTCCCTATTTTCGACGAAGGACGTATGATGAGCCAAAGTTTGACTGAATCCGCACTATGCTCTCCGAGGTTGAGCTATCTAAAGCATGCAGCAACAAATCCGAGTCCCTGGCGGACATTGCCCAACAGTTTGTTAGGTATGACACCATAGGCGATATTCGCCCCCTCGGCAGTGGCAATATCAACGACACCTATTTGGTCTATTTGGTGGATGCAACCCAGCCATTTGTCCTCCAGCGCATCAACACCGAGGTATTTCCCCAACCGCAGCGGGTAATGGACAATCTCTGTCAGTTTGTTCGCCATGCGCGTCAGCGATTGAGTACAGAGCCGTTTAACCGTCGCTGGGAAATTCCTACTGTGTTGAGAACAGGTGATAACCAGCACCATTTGATAGATAGCCAGGGCAATGTTTGGCGGGGTCTGAGCTTTGTTGATGGCACCACCACCTTCAACACGATTCAGGACCACAATCACGCCGTCGAGATTGGCTATGGTCTTGGCTGTTTCCATAGTTTGCTCAGCGATCTGCCTGTGGTTGATTTAGCCGATACGCTCCCTGGCTTTCACATTACTCCAAACTATCTGTCCCAGTACGATCGGGTGCTGGGACAGACTGAATTGTCTTCACCAGAAGAACAGTACTGCTGCACCATGATTGCTAACCACCGAGGGCGGCTTTCAGTCTTGGAAGATGCTAAAGCTAAGGGGCATTTACCCCTACGCTCGATCCATGGCGATCCGAAAATCAACAACATTTTGATCGACACCGCCACCCGTCAGGCTGCCAGCCTGATTGACTTGGACACAGTCAAACCAGGCCTCGTTCACTATGACATTGGCGATTGTTTGCGTTCTAGCTGCAACCCCCTGGGGGAAGAAACCCAGCAGTGGCAGGCGGTTACCTTTGATGTTGAGCTGTGTACTGCCGTGCTACGGGGATACCTCTCATGCGCCAGTCGTTTCCTCGATGTCATCGAGTACGACTACATCTACGATGCCATCTGGTTGATTACCTTTGAACTAGGACTACGCTTCTTTAGCGATCACCTGGCAGGCAATGTTTACTTTAAGACCCAGCGTCCTAACCATAATCTGCAACGGGCCTTAGTCCAGTTTCAGCTAGCCGATAGTATTAATACGCAGAAATCTACGATTCAAACCGTAATTGATCAACTAAAAACTGATTACTGTACTGACGCTGGCTGTGTAGCTTAGAACTATTTAAGTACGTACCGAGTTCTGGCCGCCCAAACGTCCGTCATCGGTTTTTAATTCCTTTTTGATACGCCATTACATGATAGTGGCGCTCTGCTGTGCTGGCTTTATTTCCCCTGTGATTGTTCCTCAAGTGACCTGTTATGGCTGTTCCCTTTTTACTAAAACCGTTTGAACCGATTTCCGATTTAGTCATTTCTGGTCGAGTGGTGCGATCGCAATCCTCACTTACCGTGGAATACACCCTTTCCGGTGCGGTTGAATCCCTTGAAGTCCCTGCCGCTGCTAAAGATATTCCCAGTCGTTGCGATCATCTTTGGGAGAATACCTGTTTTGAGGTATTTATTGGGTTACCCGATTCCAGTCGCTATTGGGAAGTGAATGCCGCTCCCAACGGCGACTGGAATGTCTATCGGTTTGATGACTATCGCCAGTCCATGACGCCTGAACCAGCCTGTCAAGAGGTTGCCAGCACCTGGCAACCCCTGGTTAAAGGCTATTATTTAACCCTGGAGCTACCCACCGAAGAATGGCTTTCCCATGAGCAGCCCCTGGAACTGGGGGTTAGCACTGTCCTAAAAACCAATAGCATTTCTCACTGGGCCCTAGCTCATCCAGGCAAAGAACCTGATTTTCACCGTCGCGACAGTTTTAGTCTTGCCGTTTAGGGGCAAGGCGGTTCACGTACAATACCTGGGTCGGATAGGCAAACTCAATGCCGGCCTGGTCAAACTGTTCTTTAATGGCCAGGTTCATCTGTTGTTGAGCATCGCGATAGACGACGTAGTCATTAGTTTCCACCAGGTAGACTACCTCATAGTTGAGGCTAAAATCACCAAAGCCAGTAAAGTGAGCCCGGTCAAAGGTGACCTGGGGAATCTCCTCAACAATGCGGCGGATGATATCGGGAATCTGTTCTAACTGGGGCATGCTGGTCTCGTAGGCCACCCCTAGATTAAACGCAATCCGACGTTGGGCCATGCGCTGAAAGTTTTGAATGCGTGAGCTAGTGAGATCGGTATTTGCTAGAATCAGCTGCTCTCCGTCAAGGCTTTTAAGACGGGTGGTTTTGATGCCGACCTGCTGCACAGTGCCAGCCAAACTGCCAACAACAATAAAGTCACCAATCTCAAATGGACGATCCAACAAGATCGAAAAGTAGCTAAACAGATCTTGCAAAATTCCCTGGGAGGCCAGGGCGATGGCGACACCGCCGATGCCCAGGCCAGTGACCACAGCGGAAATATCAAACCCCAGGTTATCCAGCACAAAGATAATGCCAATCACCCATAGGATGACCCGTACTGCCGGGATCAGGGCATTGAGACTTTGTCGCATATTGGGCTGGGCACGATGGATAAACCCATAGATGCGCAGGCTATATTCAGCAATCGAGCCCACTAGCTGCAGCAGTAGCAAGGTGGCAAAGATGATGCCCCCCACGGTCAACAGCTGAGCCACTGGGGGGGACAGTGTCAGGTCCTGCAAACTGATGTAGACCGAACCCAGATACAGTAGCCAAAGGCTGGGGCGCTCTATCAGTCGCACCAGCTTATCGTCCAGGGTGGTGGTGGTGCGTTTAGTCCAGCGTTTGAGACGGCGCAGGATCAGGCGTTTGATCAGGTGTGCGATCGCAACGCCCACAGCAATATGAATCAGGGCAATGCCATAGGCTTCAATGGTATTGCCCAAAAAGGTTTTTTGTAGAAAATCAGCCACCATGGGAGCTAATGCATTAAGACAGTTGCTATATGTGTCGTAGCCAAGATAGCAAATCCTAAAGAGGATATTTGCTAGAAGTAAGCCGTAGAGTATTGCTACGCTGGAGTCCGGTTATGCCTGCTGTCCCAAAAGCACTTAAGCAACAGATTAGCCAGCCAAACTACAGGGTAAACGGGTTAGCCTTAACCTATATTGTCGTTGGCTATGGGGTGTCTATTGGAAGCATTACCGCTTCTTCCTGGCTAATCAATATCCTGGGAGTTTTGCTGTTGACCCATACGCTGGTGTGGGCGGCCTATTTTGTCCATGAGTTTATCCATGGCACGGTTTTTCGTGGCCCTAAGTTAAATGCCCTGGGGGCACAGGTCATGCTTTTTTTGACGGGGTCTTGCTACTGTCGCTATTGGCCATTGGCCCGCTATCACCTGGCCCATCATAAAAATCGTGCGGATTTTTCTGCGTTTTCCATGGGGGACTTTTTGCGATCGCTACCCAAACCCCTCTTAACCCTAATCGAGGCACTAGAACAGCTCTATTTCCCAGCCATTGACTTTATTCTGCGCTGGTTTTGTGCCCTGTCTCCGTTTCTAGGAGAAACCCATAAAGACGATCGCTGGCGTAACGGTGGACTGTTGTTGATACGGGGCAGTTTGTTTGTTGCCTTAGCCTGGTATTCGTGGCAGACAACAGTTTTATACTTCATTGCCTACCTATGCTTTCTTAACATTCTGCGCTTTATGGACTGCTTCCAGCACACCTATACCGTGGTGCAAATGGGACGACCTATGCCTCAGTTTAGTCCAGGTTATGAAGAGCGCAACACCTACTCCAATTTAGTTTTAGGCCGATGGCACTGGCTAAATCTGTTGTTTCTCAACTTTGGCTATCACAATGCCCATCACCAGGTTATTTACTGCCCGTGGCACCTGCTACCCCAGCTAGATGCTGAGCTTTACCCAGCCCGATACCCACAGCGGGTGAGTCTGGGCAGTCTGGTGAAAAACTACCATCAGTTTCGCATGCAGCGCTTATTTGGAGAGAAAAGCAGCGTTGTTGAAACAGATGATGGATTAGACTTTAAATCATTTTATGGCGACATTGGCGTCTCTTTTCTGGTGCTCAGAGAACCGCTGGACTGGTTAACGTTGAAAGCTCAAGATACTAGTGGTGAGATAAATGCACTTGCAAATAAGTAGGCCGACCTGATCAAATGTGAGACGCTAAACGTTTATCCAGAGAATGTAGGAGTCAGAATGTAGAAGTCTTCTACCTCCTACCTCCTAGCTCCTACATTCTAAATTCTATGTTTGGGAAAACGTCCCGCTTTGAGTTGGTTCCCCGATAATGCGTACAAAAGTCTCACACTGAGAATTGCTGGGTTAGCAAACCCGTGGTCTTTATCGACACATTTGATATGGTTAACTGAGCCAAGTGCCATAAAGCCCATGCGACTGCTCTCCATCGAAACCACCCCCAGCCCCAACTGCATCAAGCTCAATCTGGATGGGACCATTAGCGCCAGAGCCTTAACCCTCAACAAAGGCAGCACCGTCCCTGATACGCCTGAGGTAGTGCAACAACTGTTAACCATTGAGGGAGTGAAGTCTGTCTTTGCAGTTCAAGACTTTATCACCCTTACCCGTCAGGGCAGTTCAGACTGGCAGCCCATTCTGGCGAAAGCGGCTCAGGCTATTGGGGTGGCTGATAATGCCGATGCCAAGCTCCTGACCCAGGTGGCTGAGCCAGTGCGGTCAAACGAGGCCCCCGGCTCAAATTTAGGCATGGTAGAGGTGGCGATCCAGATGTTTCGGGGCATTCCGGTGCAGGTCAAGGCCACCGTAGCAGATGGACAGCAGGCTCGGGTTTCTTTACCTGACCGATTTAGCCAAGCACTTCAGCGAGCCATCAGTGCAACGGGCGCTGACTATGTGATGGAACGCCGTTGGGAACCCTATCAGGCCCCGGCCGGTGAGCCCGAGCAGGTGGCTCAGCTAGTAGCTGATGAAATCGATAGTTTGTACGATTCCGAAGAGCTAGCCCAGATTGAAGCCGCCGCCGTTAGCGCTGTTGCTGCCGCTCCCGATAATGCGGCTCAGATGCTAGTGGCTGAGCTTAGCCATCCTGACTGGAAAAAGCGGCTCAAGGCACTGCAGCAGATTGATGTCACCACAGATAACTTTGCGGCCGTAGTGGCAGTGCTCGATGATGAGAAAAGCACCATTCGACGTTGGGCAGCGGCTCTTTTAGGGGCCAGTACCCTGGAAATTGCAGTTGAACCCCTGTGTCGTGTGGTGCGGCACGATTCGTCAGCCATGGTCCGTCGAATCGCGGGGGATGCCCTGAGCGATCTGGGTGACGACAGTGCCATGGCGACGATGGCTGAGGCGTTGAGTGATGAATCGAAATTAGTGCGCTGGCGGGCGGCTCGATTTATGACCGAGCTTGGCGATCAAACGGTGATTGAGGCTCTGCGGCAAGCGGTGGCCGAGGAGGCTGAATTTGATGTGCGGGTGGAGATGGCAACGGCCCTGGAGCGCATTGAGGGCGGCGGTGATACTCAGCTGCCTATGTGGATGCGGCTGACTCAGGGAATGGAGGCATGATTGTTGATGTCGCGTGTAGGCATGTGTACTTAGCAAACGTTCGAATGATAAATAAATCCTGAATAGCGCAGTTCTAATAGAGAAGAGATAAATATACTGATTTTTTCCACCTAATCATCCACGTCAGCAGATTAGGTAGAACTATTTCCACCTAATCACCCACATTGGGATCTTAGGCAGAACTATTTCCAGCTAATCACCCCTATTGGGTATATAGGTAGAAAGTTTCCCTCTAATAACACGTTCGACTGCAATCGAGAAAAGAGAATTTGCCAGGGCTCAGATCGGTGGTGGTGCACTCGCCCGTAGGTCAGTTGAGCATAATTCAGGTATCCCAAAACGCGATAGGTCCCATAAAGTTGTCGTCGATAGCGTCAGCATGAGTTTTGTCAACGGCTGGATAAGCCTCACAAGTCCCACCAGCTCTCGGCGGCCGCTTGCCTCAATATCCAGATCGCCAATGGCGTTAACGACGAGTGTGCTCGGTGGGTGTGCGGGGACTGCCAATTGGCGACGGTTACGTTTTGTCAACGGTTGGTCAGTGGCCAAGGTCCCAATCGATATCGGTGGATTGCCTAGGGTAAATGGTTTAGAGCGATTGGTGAGTGGGATGAGTATGGGTTGAGATCGTGGCAGTCCCCGCCGGAAGTTTTGCCCCCGAACACTGCGTTGGTGC
>JBCCXQ010000079.1:0-17363 GCA_039191365.1 Cyanobacteria bacterium P01_F01_bin.13
ATCACAAGAAAAATCTGCTAAAGGGGGCACCCATGCAAAACGGCTCAAAGCTGGATGGGATGATCAATATCTTTTCAAAGTGCTAGCTCAAGGAGAGAAAACGAGTGCCAAATTGTAAAGAAACGTATGCGTTCGCCCTGCCATCAGGGTGAGGGCACTGGCCAAATGTTTTACCCCTTGATATAGTTCACTGCCTGACTCCATGCGGGCGGAGCCAAAAATAGTAACGCGGTACCGCGCCCGTTTTGGCGGACGCAGGGCCGTTAAATTATTAACAACTTCCCACAGACCTAAAATCGACTGCTCCACCACTTCAAAAACAGCGTTGCTATCTGTCTCAACGGTGGTCGACAGACCTCTAAGATAGTCTGAATTAGCCATTGCAGAGTCCCCTAAAATCCCGATGGTTACGCTGATGATTAGGCCCAAACATCAGCCATTTCGGGTATCTCTATCGACTCGCGCTGTTCGGGGGCACTGTTGTTTAAGCTGCTGGGCCACCTGATTCATTTTGTGAACAAGTCCTGGGCCAATTAACTCGCGGTGCTGCGCCAATAGTTTCTCTTTGTTCTCCTCTGGGCTTTCTAACAGAGAGGTGATCAAAGATAGATAGGCCTTAGACTTATCGTCTTCTGGCTTGGAGGGTTTAAGGTCTTTAACCAGAATATGGTGCAGTTTGGCAGCCCAGTTGTGTAGAAACGTCGCGGCCTGGTCATTGCCCTCTTTTAAAAGCTGTGAAGCCACCTGTTCCATCACTTGGAGTAGCTCAGCATCCACTAAATCTTCATGCTGCTTTAGTCGGATCCATTCTTCACCCCCAGGACAGGTTAACAACTCTTGAATGAGTCTTAAATAGGCATTGACACGACTTTGTTTCATACAGGACTCCTGCTTGGGTGTTACAGCTGCTCAGGTAGTGTGTCGCAACAGTCTGCAGGGCTGTGGTGTAACACCCCGTTCAACTTGGATTTATCGTAGAACACAAAACTGAGGAAATTGTGGGGAGCTGAAGAGAAGGACAACGGCTTGTTTCCTCACAAGTTTCTCAGCTTATTTTGATGTGATAGGGATTAGGGGAGTTAGAAAGAGCAATGCTTGTCTGTCCTGTTGACCATGTGGATATCCTCAGAAACAGATATTTTTGACTCTGCTTGAATTGTATAGACGCAGGAGAAAATGCATGACTCGTAAAATTGTCGTCGGTCTTAACAACTCTGATTTGGGTTCACAGGCTTTGCGCAAAGCAGTCGCCTTTGCCAAGGGCTATGGGGCTCAGCTAAAACTGGTGCATGTTTTAGTGGATAGTGAACCAGACGCTCCGCAGTTTAGCGATTACTTTTGCGGATACAACAATTTAAGTATTACCAGCGCTATGGTGGAATCCTATCAAGGGGCCTGGAATCAGTTTGTAGAGCGCTCTCAAGCTTGGCTAGATCAGAAGGTATCGGAGATAGCTCTAGCGGGTATTGACGCCACTGGAGCGTTGCTAGCTGGACAGCCCGGCGTCAAACTCTGTGAGATTGCCGCCAGCTGGCATGCAGACTTGATCATTGTTGGCAATCGTGGGTTTTCAGGCGTGGGTGAACTGCTGATGGGGAGTGTCAGTAATCATGTGATGCACCATGCTCCCTGTTCTGTCTTTATTGTTCATGCGGATAAGCGCTCTGTGCAGCCCAGGGGGTCAGACATCGACACCGATTTGCCAGGGATGCCGCAGCGAATTTTGGTACCTGTGGATAAATCATCAATGGCGGACCAGGCGATGGCCGCTGCCATTGACCTGGCAAAGCTGCGTGGGGCCGAGATTAGGCTGCTACATGTGATTGATGGCGATGAGCATGATATGCCCCAGAAGTTAATCTTTAGCGATAGCCAATACATGTTGCAACACAATGGACTTTTGGTAGAAGAGTACCAACATGACTGGAATAAATTTATTGACGGCTGGTGGCGCTGGTCGCAAATGCGAGTGCGGGAGATTGAAGATGACGGGGTTGATGCCATTTGCGATGTTATGCAAGGACGTACAGGGTATCGTATTTGTGAGGTGGCTGAGGATTGGAACGCTGACCTGATCGTGATGGGGTGCCGTGGATTATCAGGGCTTAAGGAACTATTGGTGGGCAGTGTGAGCTACTACGTTAGCCATCGGGCTCCTTGTTCTGTCATGATTACGCGGCCAATGCCCCAAGCAAAGTCTGACGCTTTGGCAGAATCTCGTGAGGTAGCCCTGGCGGGTTCTTAGGTAAAGAGATTGGGGGTAAGGATTTTATCAGACCCAAAATTATGCCTGAAGAGATGTTCCATGAAACGTCTATACATTAGCCATGGCAGTTGGACAAATCTTGGTTGCGATCGCTTGCAGGGTTTCTTCTAAGTTCTCAGTGGTATCCAGGTAGGTTGCTAAAAGTTGTTCTTCAGGGGTCAATGCTTCGGCGGTAGCCTGTTGACTGGTGAGTAAATCGGCGGTGGCGTCGGCAATGTCGCCTGTGCGCTGTTGCAGCCGTTGATAGAGTACGCTAAAGGGAGCTTTACATACTAGAAGAGAAACTGGAATATGGTCGGCCTTGACCTGGTTTAATACAGTTTTTCGCAGGGCTATGCGGTCGTATTTAGCATCGAGAATGACGGTGTATCCAAGTTTTGCCAACCGGATACCCAAATCGCTCAAATGAGCGTAGGTTTTTTGGGTCATGGCTGGGGTGTAGAGATTGGCATCTCCTCGCTGCTGTAGTGGGATACCGGCAAGGTGTTTGCGTACAGCATCGGAGCGAATGTGGATGGCCCCCGTCAGCTGGGCTAACTGTTGAGCTACGGTGCTCTTTCCTGAACCAGACAGCCCGGACATCAGCACCAGTTGCCCCAGCTTTGGTTGGGTGTAGTGCCATGCCAGGGTGTAGTAGGCTTTTGCCCTGGTTTGAATCTGTTGAGTTTGTTTCACATCCTGGGCATCCAGGAGAAATGAAGTGACCTTGGCCCTGACATAGGCCTGGCGGCTAAGATACATTGGCAAAATCTCCAACCCTTCCCAATCACCAGTCTCTTCTAGATAGGTGTTGAGAAATACATTGCCCAGGTCACTGCGACCCCGAGCATCGCAGTCCATTACCGTAAATGCTACATCGTACAGGGTATCAACATAGCGAAAAGCCTGATTAAACTCAATACAGTCAAATAGAAAGATCCGGTTTTGCCAGAGGCAAATATTTCTCAGGTGTAGATCGCCGTGGCATTCACGGATTTTATGCTGTTGTATGCGTTCTTGAAAACGCTCTTGCCAGTTGGTAAACGCCTGATCTGTATAGGCTTTGGTCTCTTTTAGCTGTTGTTGGGTCTGGCCTCGACCCACATAGGGTTGGCTTTGGGCATAGTTTTCGTCAAAGGCCTGGCGAATCTGAGCGATGGTCCCAAAGGACTGAATATATTCGTTGGCATTGGCCTGCTGGTGAAAATCTGCTACTTGACGGGCCAATGCCCGCATCAGGGCCGGTGTCAGCTTTCCCTGGTCTAACAAGTCCGAAAATAACGAACCTGCAGGAAACTGGTTCATTTTTACCGCATATTCCACCGGTTCCCCATGGGCTGCGAAACTAAAGCTCTCTCCCTGCTGGTAGATGGGAACCACACCTAGATAAATCTCTTTGGCAGTGCGTTGATTTAGCCGGACTTCTGCTTCTGTATAGTACTTACGAGCCGACAACGTAGAGTAGTTGAGAAATCCATAGTTAACGGGCTTTTTGACCTTGTAAGCATAATTACCTGTCAGTAAAACATGGGCGGTATGGGTTTCAACTAAGTCAATGGTGTCTTGGGTCCAGTGGGGATAAAAACTGGGCCTTAGCATTTGTTGAATAAGCTGAGGAAGAGACTGGGAGACCATCCTATACCTCCCTGTTGCTAATGGGAAAATATGCTTAGACTGAGTTGTTATTAGCTGTGAACTTTAACGCTTTGTAACGATGTGTGTCTTTATATAAATACACACAGGTAGCCTCAACATAAATTAATTTTTGGTGTAGCCAGGCCTGGGCAAAAATTAACTTTGAGTGCTTTGCTAGACAGTACTGGCACCAGAACGGTCTTCCCACAGATTCATAATGGCTAGTTCCCTACTGCTAGTTAGCATCTTAGACGGACAATATGAGTATTTTGTGGAGACAAACTCCTGCTTGACTCCACCTGGCATAAAATTGGTGCGTTAGGCTGTGATGGACTGCACTAAGTGTGAACTATGCGCTTGTTGCTGATTGACGATGATGAAGCCTTGATGGAGACGCTAGGGGAGCGTTTGATCAAGCAGCGATATGCCGTTGATATTGCGACCACTGGTGAGATGGCCCAAGAGTTTTTGGACCTGTTTACCTATGATCTAATTGTTCTAGACATGCTATTGCCGGACATCGACGGTATTTCTCTATGCCAAACGTTGCGGCGTCACGATATTAACTGTCCGCTGATGATGCTGACGGCTAAAGACAATAGTCACGACAAGGTGAGAGCCTTGGATGCTGGGGCCGATGACTATGTGCTAAAGCCCTTTGACTTTGAGGAGCTATGTGCGCGGATTCGGGCGCTGTTACGGCGTGATAGCCAGGGGGCGATATCGGCACTCCAGTGGGGAGAGCTTACGGTTTATCCAGAAACGTTTGAAGTCAGATACGGAGAGCATCTGCTCCACACTACGCCTAAAGAATATGCTCTATTGGAGCTATTTTTGCGACATCCTAACCGGGTGTTTAGTTTAGATGCCATTATTGATAACCTGTGGTCATTTGAAGATCCCCCCAGTGGGGATGCGGTTAGAACTCATATCAAGGGCGTTAGACAAAAGCTCAAGGCGGGCGGTGCTCCCAAAGATTTTATTGAAACGGTGTATGGTTTGGGATATCGCTTAAAAGCTTTAGAGACTGTTGATGAAGCCCCCGAGCAAACATCGGTTGCTCAAGCGCCGACCCAGGCGGATATGGCGGTGGCGGTGGCCAAGGCATGGGAAACCCATCAAGATACGATGCAGGAGCGTTTGAGTATCTTAGAGGCAACGGCGGCAGCCCTGGATGGTGGGCAGTTAAGTTCGGAACTACAACATGCCGGATGTTCCCAAGCCCATAAATTGGCAGGCTCCCTGGGCTGTTTTGGGTTTGCGGAGGGGTCGCGCATAGCGCGGAAGTTGGAGCGGTTGTTGGAAGTGCCGCTGGATAATCAGGATGCTTCTCAAGTGACTGGTCTGGTTAAAGGGCTGCGTCAAAATTTGACCACTGGCGAGACTAGCCAAACCCTGGTCCAAACGCTGGCTAGTCAAATGGCCGTGGCACCATCTGGTACGCCCTATATGCTGATTGGCGGTGCCGATGGGGCGATGGCCCAGGAGCTAACGTCGGCGGGACTGGCGGCGGGGCTCCGGAGTGTAGTGGTGCCAGACCTGTCTCAGGTGGAATGCCGTTTCCAGGAACAGTCGGCGGATGGATTGGTTTTGGGGATTAGCGATCGCACCTTTTCAGCAGCCCTGCCCTTACTGGATATCTTAACGGCTGGTTCAGACCACCTACCGGTGATTGTCATGACCGATATCCAGGACTTTCGACAGCGGTTAGAGCTGGTGCAACGGGGGGTTGATCGAATTTTACCCACTGCTACCCCATCCCAGCATGTGATTAAAGACTTACATGACCTGCTGCAGGCGGACAGGAGAGCCTTTAAGGTGATGATTGTTGACGACGATGTGCAGGTGTTAGACTTTCTCACCACAGCACTGTCCCCCTGGGGATTTCAACTAACTACCCTGGATAGTCCAGAACAGCTGTTATCGACCCTGGAGACCGTCCGCCCTCACCTATTGGTGCTCGATGTGGAAATGCCTGGGGTAAATGGTCTGGAGCTTTGTCAGGTTTTGCGAGCAGACGATCGATGGCAACACCTGCCAGTTTTATTTTTGACCGTGCATGAAGATACCCAGACGAAACAGGATGCCTTTAAGGTGGGTGCCGATGACTTTATCAGTAAATCTGTCATGGTGACAGATTTACCGA
This sequence comes from Cyanobacteria bacterium P01_F01_bin.13, assembly GCA_039191365.1. GTDB lineage: Bacteria > Cyanobacteriota > Cyanobacteriia > Phormidesmidales > Phormidesmidaceae > Leptothoe. Next base: position 6,027 of record JBCCXQ010000079.1, read on the forward strand.
TGCGAATTTTAAGTCGTTTGAAGCGATCCCAGGCTTAACGAGAAACGCTGATACGGTGAGACTGTTAGGGCTCTGTTCTCCTCGTAAGTGCGGCACAATCAACAAGCTGATTATGCCGTCAACTGTAACGGAGACGTTAAGCGTTGTTCATTTTCCTCATAACATCCCCAAACTTTCTTCGTACTCTATGAAGTGTTAGGGAGTATGAGCCTGGGAGTGCTAAAGAGATGACTACCTGGAAAACCAGCTTGAAAAATTTCTGGATGGCTCTACGGCGCTACCTGAATCAGCCTCTGTTTGAGAAAAACAATACTACGGTTTTAGATCCGTGGAAGTTTGATCGTTATAACAAAATCCAGTTTCTAGAAGACTGTTGGGAATTGCATTATTCCTCAAAGGAAAAATATAGCTAAGAAAAGGAGCTTCACCATGGGTATGGTCAAAGAAAGGTTTAATGTAGTCAGTCAATCTATCCAAAAATCGATGATTTGGATATTGGAAGCCGCTAAACGGATATTTAGTCCACGGGATGATGACTATCCTGAAACGGGGGTCCAACCCTTTGAAGGGGATATCCCAGAAACAAGTCAACAATGAGTTCCACGGTAGCTGGAAAAGCGACTGGAACAATGATTGCTGTGCGTGGCGGTGTTGTTGATCTGTATTTTCCAGATGCATCACCGTCATTGTGTGCCCAGGCTCCTATCAGTTGGGGAGATATGGTTGAAATGGATGTGACAGTACCCGATTTCATCTGGCAAAATCAGAATCATATGAGACTCTACCCAAGGCTTCCACCTTTGGCAAAACGGGTAGCGTAAAACAAAAGCGACTCCCTTGCTGCGATCCGGCAGACTCCGCCCAAATCTGTCCCCCCATCCCCTGAATCAGATAGCGACAAATCGTCAGACCAATGCCCATACCACCGATGGTCCGTTGCAAATACGCTTCCACCTGATAAAAACAGTCAAAAATCCGTTCTAACTGCTCCGCATCAATTCCTCGCCCGGCGTCTTCGATACATATGCGTAAGGTTGGCATTGGTAATGCATTTGATTCTGTATCTGGCTGAGTTTCAGGGTGCAGAATCTGTGCCTTTACCTCAACCTCTTTATTATTTAAGGTAAATTGGCACGCATTTTTTAAGAGCCGGGTAATCACATCCACAACCCGAGCACCATCGGTTAAAAGCGCTAACGAACGCGCCGTAGGGTCAATCCAAATGGTCGACAAGGCATCCTGGTCTGTTTGTCGAAGAAATGTATTGAATGTGGTTTGGAGCGTAGATCTCAGATCCACTGGTTCTGTCTGGAAACAAACCTGTCCAGTTTCTAGCCGGCGTAGGAGTTCTAAATCCTGCAACACCGTACAAAGTCGCTGTACGTCCTGTTGCGCCACCTCCAAAAAGCAACGCCTGATCTCTAGCTCTTGGGAATTTTCGTGCTGCAGCGATTCTAAGGAAATTTGTAACGTGGTGAGTGGAGTGCGCAATTCATGGGTGACAATGGCCGTCATTTGTTGAGAGCGTTGTTCTAATATCGCCATCAACTCAGGAGTAAAAGGAGCCCCCGCCTGCTGCTCCATGCTGTGTAGAAATTGGGTCAGCCGTGCCTTAGCAGGTTCTATCCACAACTCATAGGGCCTCAGCGCTTCAGGTAATTCCGTAAATACTGACGATAGGGACGGGGTTTCCCCAGGGGTTGAGCGAGCCTTCAAAAAAGACCACGTCATGGTCCATACGTGGTCGGTATACTCCAGAAACTGATCCACGGAATCACAAAGTTGCCTAAGCTCCGTAAGTGCCATCGCCAGCATCTGTCGTTCAACAGCGACCGGTAGCTCAGGGGCATCTATCAAGGTTTCCACCGCCACTTCAATCACCGAAAGCGGGGTCTGCAGCTCGCAACTGAGCAAAGACACTAACACACTGCGAATGTGATCCAAAAGCTGAACCATAGCCTGCTGTGGCACCAGCGAAGCTTCATCGGGCAATGCAGGTGCCATCCGACATATCAGGGAAGCTCCCGTATCTGTAGAAGAACGACTCATGACTAGTAGACTGCCAGAAAAGTCAAGCAATTGTTAACAAGTGTAAATCAATTTGTAACACTTCCTTAATAATTCATGTAATCCATTCACCAACAGCCAAATCACATGAACCTTTGATTGCATGTCAAGTAAACCTAAAAAAGTTTACATTTATTCATGTAGAATTAAGTTTACTTAGTGATGAGTATCGAGCTTGATTGGCATTTACTCTCCTGAATGTCTGAGTTCGGACTGAGGCGATAATGCATCGCCCTTCTTCATCCCATAGCGGGGTCAAAGTCAGTTTGATTCTGCATATTGTTGATTGATTAAGGATGCTAGCCATGCAAAATCGCCCCCAGGATAACGTTAAAGTTGCTGTCTACACTGAGCAAATGTCTGCCCCCCAGACCTCCAACATTCACGATTTGATTAGAACAATGTGTGTTGGCCTCGGGCTGCTGATCTCCTTCTGGCTGCATATATCTCTGTAATCGACTAGCTTCACAGGCTGTTGAGACGATGGCGTGTTTGGCATTACGTCAGCCGGGGGCTAGTTTTGAACCCTCAGTTTAATCAGCGCCCTAGTCCTCATCGCTGGTGAATACCTTTTTCTATGCGGATAAAAGGCTAGAGAAAGAATATAGTTTTTTTCATGTTACACCCCTGTGATAAGGCTGTCTTATCGCAGGGGTTTCTCATTTTTATAGCGATCATCTTTACAAAAGTTTACGCTTATTGCTACTTTAGATTCATACATACCTGTTCCGCTTGATTAAGCCATCGGTTTAGTTAGGCATAACCGCAATCATTTTGTTATGACTACAACTCTTCAACAGCGCCAAAGCGCTAACCTGTGGGAGCAGTTCTGTCAGTGGGTCACCAGCACCGAGAATCGCCTATACGTAGGTTGGTTCGGCGTTCTGATGATTCCTACACTGCTAGCTGCTACTGCTTGTTTTGTAATCGCCTTCGTCGCTGCTCCTCCCGTTGACATCGACGGTATCCGCGAGCCCGTTGCCGGTTCTCTAATCTTGGGTAACAACATCGTTTCTGGTGCTGTTATTCCTTCTTCCAACGCTATCGGTCTGCACTTCTACCCCATCTGGGAAGCTGCTTCTCTAGATGAGTGGTTGTACAACGGTGGTCCTTACCAGTTGGTCATTTTCCACTTCCTCATTGGCGTCTTCTGCTACATGGGTCGTGAGTGGGAACTGTCCTACCGTTTGGGAATGCGTCCTTGGATCTGTGTTGCTTACTCTGCTCCTGTAGCAGCAGCAACTGCAGTGTTCTTGATCTACCCCATCGGTCAGGGTTCTTTCTCTGATGGTATGCCTCTAGGTATCTCTGGTACCTTCAACTTCATGCTTGTATTCCAAGCTGAGCACAACATCCTGATGCACCCCTTCCACATGCTTGGTGTGGCTGGTGTCTTCGGTGGTTCCTTGTTCTCCGCTATGCACGGTTCTCTAGTTACTTCCTCCTTGGTTCGTGAGACCACTGAGATTGAGTCCCAGAACTATGGTTACAAGTTTGGTCAGGAAGAAGAGACTTACAACATTGTTGCGGCTCACGGCTACTTCGGTCGTTTGATCTTCCAGTACGCGTCCTTCAACAACAGCCGTTCCTTGCACTTCTTCTTGGGTGCATGGCCTGTAGTCGGTATCTGGTTCACTGCACTAGGTATCTCCACTATGGCGTTCAACCTGAACGGATTCAACTTCAACCAGTCCATCATCGACTCTCAGGGTCGTGTGGTTAGCACTTGGGCTGATGTAATCAACCGTGCCAACCTGGGTATGGAAGTAATGCACGAGCGTAACGCTCACAACTTCCCTCTAGACTTGGCTGCTGGTGAAGCTGCTCCTGTTGCTTTGGTTGCTCCTCAGATTGCAGCGTAGACTCAGATTTGTTTAACAAGTCTGCTTAACAATTTCATATAAGAGAAAGCGGCAGGGTTCCTTAAGAACCTTGCCGCTTTTGGATTGATTAATGGCTTGACGACTCACGACCTGGCCGACGAGGGGTGCATTCTGTGAAGACCTCCCTGCTGCTGAACAGGAGGTTATTACTGGAGAATGGGATTTTCACACCGAGTTTCGGGTGGTCTGGCCCGACGGTCAGGTTCGTCATATTGAGGCCCACGCAACGGTGTTAAGAGGCGACACAGGTCAGCCCCAACGTATGATTGGGGTGTGAATTGGGACATCACTGAACGCAAGCAAACGGAAGCAGAGTTACGACAACTCAATAAAGCTTCGAAAATTAAAGCTGCAAAACAGAAAAAAGATTTGTAACTGCAGGTATTAATTGCCTTGTAGAAACTATTTGAGATCTTTAGTCAGCAGCTGCAAGCCGTTAGAACATTAAGCCGGGGACCAATTTAAGCCGGGAAATTTCGGTGAGGTGGGAATCTAGAATATAGGAGCTAGAAGCATCGCCCCTACTATATTCTGAGTTCTATATTCTACCTCCTTTCCCCAGAATTACTTCCCGCCTTGAGTTGATACCCCATTAGCCTAACAAAGTATAGATTTAGCAGAGTTGGGGCATAAGATGCAGAATTAGCGTATCCGGATGGTAGCTATGGTTTACCAAAATGGAAATCTTTGGGATATTCATCGGTTTTAACTGCAAGTAGTCGATTTTTTTGTTGGCAACAATCTTTTGATATTCACAGGATTGAACCATTCTCTCATTTTGCAACAGCTCTAACTACGGTGTCAGTTTTTGTCGCAACAGGTTAGCGATCGCAATCTGGAGAGTGTAGTTCTTCATGGTAGACGTAGACATAAGTTTTACTTTTGAAACCAATCAGGAAATATAAGTGTTTCTTACTTGCGGCCATTCAAAACCAAGCATAGACTTTAATTAATGCTAAAAAAATTAGGATAGATTTTTATCTATTTTACTTTTCTGCCTTTTTCTAGCCTTTACCTGGGTAATGCCCTTGTGCCAAATGCTTTTGCATCAAAGATTTGGGCCAGAGTAACGGGTACGGCTAATGACCTTTAAAGCGGGTTGACGTTGGATTTGATGCTGTTAGGTGGTGCTTATGCAAATAACCAACCGGATAAATTTTCGACACTTTCGCGGTGACCTCTTTGGTGGGGTAACCGCTGCTGTGATTGCATTGCCGATGGCCCTTGCTTTCGGTGTGGCCTCAGGAGCCGGAGCGACGGCTGGTCTATGGGGTGCTGTTTTGGTGGGCTTCTTTGCGGCCTTGTTTGGAGGAACACCAACGCTGATTTCAGAGCCGACCGGTCCTATGACCGTGGTGATGACGGCAGTAATTGCCAATTTGACCGCCAGCAACCCTGAAAACGGTATGGCCATGGCCTTCACCGTGGTGATGCTGGCGGGGGTTTTTCAGATCATTTTCGGCTCTCTCAGACTAGGCCGATATGTCACGATGATGCCTTACACCGTGATTTCGGGCTTTATGTCTGGAATTGGTATCATTCTGATCATTTTGCAGATTGCACCATTCTTGGGACAGTCAAGTCCTACGGGCGGCGTGGTTGGCACCCTGGGGTCTCTGCCTGCACTATTGGCCAATGTGCAACCGGCGGAAACGGCTCTGGCAGCACTTTCCATCGGCATCATCTGGTTTATGCCATCCAAGTTTAAGCGTATTGTTCCGCCTCAACTGGTGGCGCTGATTGTTGGTACAGTACTGTCTCTAGTTCTGTTTTCTGATATTGAGATTCGCCGGATCGGAGAGATTACTGCTGGTTTTCCTGCGCTGCAGCGACCCACATTAAGTGCCGATCAGCTCCAGCTGATGTTTGTGGATGCGGCAGTTCTAGGAATGCTGGGCTGTATTGATGCACTGCTAACATCTGTTGTGGCCGACAGTCTTACCCGCACTGAGCATAACTCTAATAAGGAGCTAATTGGTCAGGGTATTGGCAACCTGGTTTCAGGTTTATTCGGCGGCATCGCTGGTGCAGGTGCCACCATGGGTACGGTGGTTAACATTCAAACAGGTGGTCGTACCGCACTGTCGGGTCTAATTCGCGCTGGTGTTTTGTTAGTGGTGATTTTAGGGGCGGCTAATCTGGCAGCGACAATTCCCCTGGCGGTCTTGGCAGGTATTGCTCTGAAAGTGGGTATCGACATTATCGATTGGGACTTTCTCAAGCGGGCGCACTATATCTCTCGCAAGGGTGCCCTAATTATGTACGGGGTGATTATCCTGACAGTACTGGTGGACCTGATTACGGCGGTAGGTGTTGGTGTGTTTGTCGCCAATATTTTGACCATTGATAAGATGAGCGCGCTGCAGTCGGAGTCGGTGAAAACAATTACAGATTCAGATGATGCGATTCGTCTAACGTCAGAAGAAAAGCGTTGGATGGATGAGGCCAATGGCCGCGTACTGTTGTTCCAGCTTAGCGGGCCGATGATTTTTGGTGTGGCTAAGGCCATTAACCGTGAGCACAATGCCATTCGTGACTGCGATGCGATTATCTTTGACCTGGGCAGTGTTCCTCACATGGGCGTGACGGCCTCGTTGGCGTTGGAAAACGCGATGCAGGAAGCCCTGGACGAGGGGCGTCAGGTGTATGTAGTAGGTGCGACGGGTCAAACTCATCGACGGTTGAGCAAGCTAAAGGTGTTTAACCAATTACCTCCCAGTCACCTCTACGGAGATCGCACAGCAGCCCTGCGGGATGTTGTTGCCGTAATGCCCACTGGCAATGCCAATATGGCACAAGCGTCAACCTCTCTGGCGGTTTAAGTGACTATGGGCGCATGGCTAATAATGCTGGCAGCTGCCCTGGGGCTAATGGTGTGGGGGCAACGGCTGACCATAATCGATGAGATTTACAGCTTGGCGGTTTATGCGATGGGCATTCTCATGTTGATTTTGGGCCTGAGCTTCGCTCCCACTACCGTTCCAATTTTGTTAGGTGTCCTTGCGCTAGTTTGGCTTCAGTTCAGATTCTCCAGTTCCCAGATACGTTAATTTCTCGAAACTAATATATCGCCAATCATTTTCTAGCGTTTTCTCTCTGAATTCAGGTAAAAATGATGAACTTTCTCACACACTACTCGATGATTTACGGCATTGATGTTGGGGAAACTTTCCTATTTACATTTGCCAACGTTCCAGAAGCTGACTATGGTTCCTTTGTTTTGGCAGGTGTACTGCTGACGCTGATGATCATCTATTTGATGAGTAAGCTACGTGAAAAAATAAAGAAGCCTATCCCCGGACCGACAATGCTATCTACCGTTAAGCAGTCTGGATAAGAGACCCAAAAATTTGGGAAGATTGTTACGATTCTCCTGGATATAAGTCTCGATTTTACTTGGATTATTAAAATGATTTTATTGAAATCCAAGTAATATCCGAGACTTTTTCTTCAAAGCCTGCTGTATCTTTTAGCAACTATCATGGCTGTTTTAGAAGCGTTTGTGTTTGCCACTGTCATCGGTGGTTTTTTCGGTATCTTGCTCAAAAAGAACATCATGATGAAAATTATTTCCATGGATGTGATGAGTACGGGGGTAATTGCTTATTACGTGCTCGTAGCATCTCGAGGTGGAGTGTTCACCCCCATTGCCGATGAGGTTTCCACCCATGGCACCTATGCTGATCCGGTGCCTCAGGCGGTGATTTTAACGGCAATTGTGATTGGTCTATCTTTGCAGGCGCTGATGTTGGTGGGCGTGATAAAGATCGCCCGCGACGTTCCCACCCTGGACATTGATGACATTGAGACGGAGTACACTCCATGACAATTGCCTGGATTGCTCTTCCCCTGTTTATTGGATTCAGCAGCTATCTGTTGCCAAAGGTGGCCCGCCAACTGGTGCTGGCAGTGACTTTGCTGTCGATAGCCTACGGTCTCTGGCATATTGTGGTGCCTGAACCAGAGACTCTAAAGCTGTTAGACAGTTTTGGTGTCACCCTGGTGGTGGATTCCCTCAGCGGCTTTTTTATTCTCACCAATGGTCTGGTGACAGCGGCAGTGGTGATTTACTGCTGGGGTCAAGGGAAGTCAGCATTCTTTTATGCCCAGGCAATTATTCTGCACGGCAGCGTTAATTCAGCGTTTATCTGCGCTGACTTTATCAGTCTGTATGTGGCGTTAGAAGTGATTAGTATCGCCACATTTTTGTTAGTGTCCTATACCCGTAGCAACAAGTCCATTTGGGTAGGACTGCGCTATCTGTTTGTCAGCAATACGGCCATGTTGTTCTACTTGATTGGTGCATTGCTGGTATATCAGGCAAGTCAGTCCTTTGCCTATGAGGGGTTAGGACAGGGACCGCCGGAGGCAATTGCGCTGATCTTTTTAGGAATGCTAACCAAGGGGGGAATTTTTGTTTCCGGTTTATGGCTACCTCTTACCCATTCTGAATCAGAAACGACCGTATCGGCCATGCTCTCTGGCTCAGTGATCAAGGCGGGGGTGTTTCCCCTGGTGCGCTGCGCCCTGATGCTAGAGTCCATTGACCCGATTGTGCGGCTGTTTGGGGTGGGTACGGCCCTGCTGGGGGTGGGCTATGCCATGTTAGAGAAAGACACTAAGCGAATGTTGGCGTTTCATACGGTATCGCAGTTGGGGTTTGTGTTGGCCGCCCCCCCCGTGGCGGGATTCTACGCCCTCACCCATGGGTTAGTAAAGTCAGCTCTCTTTTTGATTGCTGGCAATTTGCCCAGTCGCAGTTTTAAGGAGCTTAAGCACACGGCCATTGCCACTCCCATTTGGATTGCCCTGGTGCTGGCGAGCTTTTCGATTTCTGGGTTTCCGCTGCTGTCTGGGTTTGGGGCCAAGGTATTGACGATGAAAACGCTACTACCCTGGCAGATGATTGCGATGAATCTAGCGGCGTTGGGTACGGCGATCTCCTTTGCTAAATTTATTTTTCTGCCCCACGGGTCTCAGCCAGAGAGTTCACCGAAACCAGGGTTTTGGGTGGCCATGGGGATACTACTAGGGGGACTGGTTGTGGCCAATGTTGGGTATTACAAAGCCTATACCTTAGCCAATATGGTAAAGCCTCTGGCCACCATTGGAGTTGGCTGGCTGGTGTATCTGTTGCTTGTGCAGCGATCGCAACTAAAACTTCCCCGACTGCTGGAGCAGTTTGAACATCTGATTGGAGTGATGACCCTGGTACTGATAACGCTTTTTTGGATGGCGCTGGCATGATTGGACTTTTAGAAATCGCGTTACGCTTAGGCATTTGGTTTTTGTTGACGGCGGATTTTAGCCTTGTTAACGTGCTGATTGGGATTGCGATCGCACTGCTGATTCCCCGCTCGACCGTGGTATCCAATAGTTTGCGAGACTGGCTGCGAGCTTTGAGGGAAGTGGCTATCGCAATTCCCCAGGCCTTTGTAGAAGCCATTGAAATTATGGTGCGTCCCCACCGCTACGAGACTCATACCGTAGAGCGAATTAAGGGACAACGGTCTCCGGGACTGATCTTTCTGGATGTATTTCTGATTACCTTTACCCCCAAAACCATTGTCGTTAAGTACCACGGGGATGGTCAGTATGAAGTTCATCGGATTCAGCGTCGGAGGAAACGCTCATGAATGGCAGCATCGTATGGCCCATGCTTGGAGTGTTGTTGATTCCCATCTATGAAGCCTGGCGAGACAATGACATCTGGCAAAAAATGTTGGCCTTTGCCAGCATCGAAACCAAGGCATCTATTTTGATTTTGGTGGTGTCGGTGCTGCGGGATGACTGGATGATTGGCGTTGTTGGAGTGCTGATCCTCAGTGTCGGCAATGCCTCTTTAATGTTGTTGGCCCATATTCTTAAGCGGACAAACCAGGTATGAACTTAGTAAATATCACTAGCTACACCTGCATGGGCATGGGTATCGTGTTCTGGGTTTGGGGCACCTGGCCCCTGTTGGGAAACCGCTCTGTGTTGTTTAAGCTACACAGCTTATCGGTGGCTGACACCCTGGGCTCCATGCTGATTGTTATAGGGCTGTTGCTCAGAATTCCACGGGAATGGCCGCTGTTGGTATTGGCCCTAATTTCGTTGGCGATTTGGAATACGGTGCTGGGCTATGTGCTGGCCTATTGTTCACGCGGAAAGCAACTACAGGGAGGCAGACGATGATGCAAGACGGATATGTGGTAGCGATAACGGCGCTGTTGCCCCTGACTGCTGCCATGGTAATCACCCAAAAAGATCCCTATTATGCTCTGGTGATGCGGGGTATTTTAGGAGCCGTGGCGGCTCTGGTCTATGCCCTGTTTGGGGCGGCGGATGTGGCGCTGACAGAGGCGCTGGTGGGGACAATGTTGTCGATTACCTTATATGCGATCGCAGTACGCTCATCCATGACCCTGCGATTAGGGGTGCTAGACGATAACAACAATAATCAGAGCCCTCAAAATCAGGAGCAGTACAAAAAACTGTTAATTAATCTACAAAAATCCCTGCGCATCCATTACCTGCGTCTTGAACAAGTGCCCTATTCATCAATAGCAGCCCTGCAGGACGCTTTGCACACAAAGGCTGTCCATAGCACCTGTACCCTGGCCTCTGGAGATGACACCTATCGGCTACAGCTTCGGGTGCCCAAGCTGTATCACATATTGACGACCCATTTGCCTGCCGAGGGAGTAACCCTGTCCCTGATTGCCAAAAAATCTGCCCCCCCCGCCCCAACTCTTCTGAACGAGTCTCCCTATCCTAGTTCTTCCAAAGCGTAGCCATGATCTGGATTTACATTATTGCCGGTATAGCGTTGTACTTTAAGATGCTGGTGTTTCCCAATCCAGCTATGGAGCTGATCGATCTCTCCATTGTGGAAGCCGTGGTGCAAGATAGTGGGGTTCCTAATGCAGTCTCGGGTATCATTTTTCGCAATCGCCTGTACGACACTATTTTTGAAGTGGTGGTATTTACCCTATCGATTATGGGAGTGCGATACTTGCTGGCCGATGAACAGGCGGTATCCACTGTGCATCAATTTACCGATCAACCCTCCATTGTGCTGGCTCGTTTGGGCGCGATGATCGCTGCCTTGATCAGCATTGAACTGGCACTGCGAGGACATCTGAGCCCCGGTGGTGGCTTTGCAGCAGGGGTGGCAGGGGGCACTGCGATTGGTCTAGTAGCCATCACAGCCCCGGCTCAGTGGATGGAGGCTATTTATCAACGATGGCGTGCCGCCACCATAGAAAAAGTCTCCGTGCTTATTTTTATTGTGCTGTCAGTGTTGGCATTGATTGGTTTGGAGTTGCCCCAGGGAGAATTGGGCATGCTCCTCAGCGGTGGCTGGATTCCATTTTTGAACATTTTAGTAACCATCAAAGTTGCC
>JBCCXQ010000080.1:0-17291 GCA_039191365.1 Cyanobacteria bacterium P01_F01_bin.13
AATGCACCCTACTCCGCCTTGATTGATCGCACCAATAGACGCTCATTTCGCATTGATGGTGTAGGGGATACGGCCCGTATCCGCCAGCTGCCAGTTATAGTGGTCGGATTTACCCGCGATACCCAGTCTCTGGTATCCAGTAAATTTGTGTTTACTTCGTTAATTAATGCCAATGCTTATATTAGTTCGGGGTTTTCGGCAGGATTGACCTGTCAGCTGGGGGATGGCGACATCACTTGTGTCAATGCCTATCAGCGTGACCCGGATGCAGTGGATACTGAAGTAAATGACCCAGAACCGCTAAAAGCAGATGCTCCGGTAACCTACATTTTGGTCAAAGCGGCACCAGGGGAAAATTTACAAACCCTGAAGCGACGCATAGAATCATCGCTGGACGGGACTAAGGCATTTACTAAAAATGAGCTGATTAGTAACACCCAAGCCTATTGGCAAAATCGTACGGGCATAGGTTTTATCCTAGGGTTAGGGGCTATGGTCGGTGTAATTGTCGGCATGGTAGTGGTAGCCCAGATTTTGTATACGTCAGTTTCTGAGAATCTGCGCGAATTTGGCACACTCAAGGCGATGGGGGCGTCAGATTGGGATATCTACAGCGTGATTTTGGAGCAGTCCTTATGGATGGCGATTTTGGGCTATGTGCCAGGGTTGCTACTGTGCTGGGGAGTAGGCACTTGGACAGCCGCTACCCAAGGGATTGTGGTACTGATTACGCCGCTAAGTGCGGTTGGGGTGCTGGGGGTTACGGTGGTGATGTGTGTGGGTTCCGCCGTCTTTGCGATTCAAAAGGTGACTCGTGTAGATCCCGGTATTGTTTTTAAGGCTTAGGGTTCCTGGGTGTAGATGAGAGCGTCTGTGAGGTGTGAGTTTTAAAATTAATGGTTGCGATCTCAGCACACAACATTCAAATGTCCTTTATGTCGGGCACCACCGAAACCAAGGTGCTTAAAGGGATTGATTTGGCCATTCCCAAGGGACAGATCCGTCTGATGATGGGGCCATCAGGCTCTGGTAAGACGACTTTGCTATCGATTTTGGCGGGTATTTTGACCCCCACCGCAGGGCAGGTTCATCTGCTCGGTCGAGAAATTACTGGGCTGTCTCGCAAAGACCTGACGGCCTTCCGTCGTGACCACATTGGCTTTATTTTCCAAAGCTTTAATCTGTTTCCAGCCCTCACCGCCCTGGAGAATGTTGAATTAGCCCTGCAATTGAAGGAATATAAAAAACCTGGCATCAAAGAGCAGGCATTTGACCTATTAAAACAGGTAGGTCTAGGTGATCGGGCTACTTCTCTGCCAGCCGATCTGTCCGGTGGACAAAAACAGCGTGTTGCGATCGCCCGGGCTCTGGCAGGTGAACCAGAACTGATCATGGCAGACGAACCTACCGCTGCATTGGATTCAGCCACAGGTCATGATGTGATTGAGCTAATGAAGTATTTGGCGAAGAACAAAGGCTGCACGGTGCTGATTATCACCCATGATCCACGCATAACAGACGCCGCTGATGAGATTACTTATTTGGAAGACGGAATTTTAGCTCAACAATCCAGCTTAGTTACTGGTCCACATTGATCTAATTTGAATTCGACAAACTTAAAGAGACAGCCGTATAAAAGGATTTTCACAATAGCTATTGCTATTGAAATGGCTTATCTGGCATTTTGTCTATTTCTTGTGGCTCGGCAACGACACTTGATCTATCGTCCTCGACCTCACCTTTCGATGTTGCCCAGTGCATCTGATTTTCAGTTGCCTTACGAAGATGTTTGGATACCTATTGAGCACTCTGTAGAGCAAATGCATGGTTGGTGGATTCCTGCGACATCATTCGAAAACGAATATGTGATTTTGCCAGATGAGCCAAGACGGGTGTTGCGATCGCCAAAAGTGATGCTTTATCTCTGCGGTGTTGGTCGCAATATGGGGGACTATAACTATCTATCTAGAGTGGCCGCGTTTCGACAGCTTGGCTTTTCCGTGCTGGTATTTGACTATCGCGGCTATGGTCGCAGTGAAGGCGATTTTCCCCATGAATCGCAGTTCTATGAAGACAGCCAGGCAGCCTGGAATTATTTGCGGACTGTGCACAATATTCCAGCTGATCAAATCCTTATTTATGGTGAATCCATGGGTGGAGCCATAGCCTTGGACCTGGCTCTCAAACAGCCTAACGCCAGTGGGCTAATTATGCAAAGCTCATTTACGTCAATGCTTGATGCAGTTAGTCAAAAGAAGTTGACCAAAATTATTCCTACAAAGCTAATTCTCACCGAACATTTTGACTCAATTTCAAAAATTAATAGCCTGCAGATGCCCGTACTCTTTATCCATGGAAGTTCTGATTCGGTTGTGCCTGCAAAAATGAGTGAACAGCTCTATGCAAGCGCGCCTCAGCCCAAACAGTTATTCCGCATTCCCAATGCAGATCATGTCAGCATTTATAAACCCGGCAAAAACTCTTATTTCAAAGCTATTCAGCAATTTTCTGAGACCGTACACTAATCACTGCAAGTCCAATGCTCGGTGAGTTTAACGCCTTCTAAAGAGCCAGTGCATGGGAAATCACTTCTCAATATAGTCACGGTAATGATGTACCCAACATTCATCGACAAATTTTTCCATTCCAGCTGGAATGTGTACGTTATTCCAAGAGTCACCAGCCAAGTTTCGAATAGATTCTTCATTTTCCCAGCAGGTGATCATGACATATTCATTTGGTGTCCATGCAGTAGGTTTACCGATAGTCACTGAAATCAGGCCATCTTGAGACTTCACTGCATGGACAGAAATTGTTGCAAACTTTGGTTCAAACTCATCGCGCAAATCGGGTTTTATCTTGACGCGAAAAATTCGAGTAATCATCGTTTTGAGCAGCCAGACTACTGATTTGTTTGTAACTCACTGGCAATACCTGTCAAAATCTGAGGCACCGAACGAGGTTGCCAACCCAGGTCTCGCATGGCTTTTTTACCACTGATCCGGACACAGCGATCATATATGTAGTGAACTAGCTCATTATTTAGAGGTGCATTCCAAGAAAAGGTTCTGCCGATGGGATCTAGAATGCCGCCAATGAGTCTGACCAAGGGCTTAGGAGCATCAACCGGAGCTTTTACCCCGACCGTATCGCCTAAAATCTTGAACATTTCGCCGATGGATAGCTCCCCGGCGGAGATGATGAAATGTTCGCCGGATGGGGCTTTTTCAGCAGCCAGAACCATGGCTTGGACCAGGTCATCGACATGGACGATGCCAGTAATGCGATCGCACCCCGGCCACAAAGGCAATCGCCCCTTCAAAAACAACTTAATTACTGGACCAAAATGCGGATCATCCGCCCCAAAAATTCCACCGGGCATTATACTCACTGCCGAGTAACCATCGGCCACATGCTGATTTACCAACTGTTGAGCTTTGAACTTAGTTTCATCGTATGCCGACGAAAACCCCTTTTGAATCCGCTGGTAGGTTTCATCAATCACTTGACCAGCCGTATCACCATAAATACCGATGGTGCTGCAGTAAACTAGTTTAGGAGGTATGGATTGTTTGCAAATTGCCTCCAAAACGGTGCTTGTCCCGGTTACATTCACCCGTTCCATCCGAGCTGCGTCGACGATGCCCAGATCTACACAAGCCGCAACGTGAAAGACTACATCCACCTCTGCCATGGCAGAGATTAGCACCTCTTCATCAGTAATATCGCCATAGACCAGATACACATCCATCCCATGCAGTCGATCTAAGTTGCTAGTGCGTCGCACTAACCCAACTACGCTGTGACCTTGAGATATTAATAGCTGAACCAAGTGGGAGCCAGTGAAGCCATTGGCCCCTGTAACCAGTGCTTTCATGCTTAATGCTGGATGTTTTAAGTAAACCTGAGGAGCCTGAGCAAACGCCCACGGGTCTGAGCTGTTATCGTAACGGAAATCATGACATTTTTATGAATACTGCTACCGACAACTGTTGCATCTAGAAAGCAGCTAAGATAAGAAAGCTAAAAAACGTTTAGCGATAATTTCACTATCATCACTGAGTTCATAAATATGTCTTGCTAGTTTGAGACAATCACAACCTAGCAAGACATATTTATTAAAACTGCTTATTCAAAAGTCATACTTAACTGAAAAATGGATACTTTTTAGAGTGTCACATTAAATGAAAAAAACAATTAAAAAGTCAGATTTTGTTCTGACTCCCTACATGCAGAGCAATGATTGGCGTGCTACATATCAGGTCTTAAACACGCTAATTCCATATATTTTGCTATGGGCTTTAGCCGTAAAAGTTGCCAAAATATCGATTTATTTTTTACCACCGATCATTATTTTATTAGTACTTTTTTCATTGCGATGTTTTTCGCTAATGCATGATTGTGGCCATTACTCATTGTTTAGATCTAAAAAAGTAAACCGCATAATTGGATTTATTTTCGGTCTGGTGAATGCCATGCCCCAATATTGGTGGTCAAGGGATCATGCCTATCATCACAAGACTAATGGTGACTGGGAGCGATATCGAGGCATTGGCGATTTCCTATCGATTGAAGAATACGCACAGCTAAAGCCATCGGAGCAAAATCTATATAGGGTACTCAGGCATCCACTGATGGCGTTTCCGGGTGGTTTTTTCTATTTAGCATTTAAGCCAAGACTCATTTTTATCCTGGGAATTTACGATTTTACTTGTCACAGTTTGAGTTGCTTAAAAGCAGATCCTAAGTCCAATTTTTCAGCCATAATTGCTTCCCATCAACCCAAACATTGGTCTACTGCCGCAGAATTTTGGGATATTCTCCTGAATAATATTTTTGTGGTGGTCGGATGGATCTTTTTTAGCAATTTGTTCGGTGCAGGGTTTTTCTTAGGGATATATTCTGTCGTACTCACGCTTTCGGCTGCCGTCTTTATTAATGTGTTTTTTGTACAGCACAATTTTGATGGAGCCTATGCCCACAAAACAGACGGTTGGGATTATTTAGCTGGAGCCATTGAAGGGAGCAGTTATTTAGATTTGCCCTTAACCTTAAAGTGGTTTACGGCTGATATTAGTTACCACAATATTCATCATCTTTCTGAAAGAATTCCCAACTATAATCTCAAAGCATGTCATCAAAAAAATGCCCACTTACTTACCCATGCAAGAATAATTCGCATGGGTGAGATGCTAGACTGTGCCAAATTTATTTTGTGGGATTCTGATGAAAATAAACTGGTATCTATCCAATCATTCCAACGAAATCAGACCAATGCTTTCTCGTAAATCCGATAGGTCTTGTAGATTTTTGCGCCAGTGCTTTCGATGATGTTGCGCGATCTCACATTGTCCTCATAGACCCACGACAGTTCCGATTGCTTGTAGGGACGCTTCTTCTCAGTGCCGCCCTTCATCCCCAAATACACCACCGCAAGAGCTACCATCTTGCGACTATATTCCGGCAGTGTACAAATAGCCAATACTCTTGCCTGGTCAATTTTGCGACGGTACCACAGAAACTTCAGAATACCGAAGACATTCAATTTGCCATTCACATGCTTGAGGGCAATGTTGTAATCCGGCAGAGCCATAAAAAAGCCTACCATTTTGTTATCGGAGTCTTTTTTAGGATCTTCTGCAATGACGAAAATATCCGTATCCACTAAGGTTTGCAGCTCCCGTGCCTCCACCATAAACTCAGCCTCAGTGCGAGCACTAGAACTCCAGTTGTGGGCAAATGCTGTCGTAAATAACTCATAAATATGGCGACAGTCCTGCTCAAACTCTTCGCCTTTGGTATGGATGGTGCGAAAGGTAATCCCTGCTTTCTGGGCGATTTTATACCCCCGTTCAAAACTGTCAGGTAAGGGTTTATCCAACGGTAAATTATAGGCATAGGCATCTTTTGCCTTGTGCCAACCGTTAGCTTCCATAATGTCCAGATAGTACTTAGGACTGTAGGGCATCATCACCATTGGCTCAGAATCAAATCCATCTGCCAAAAAGCAACAGTTGTTATGGGTAGACAGATCAATGGGGCCACGGACCTGGGTCATTCCCTGTTGCTTGAGCCAGGTGGTGGCTGCCTCTAAGAGAGCCTGACCAATCTCGCTATTATCAATACACTCGAAAAAACCCATCAGTCCGACGGGGTTATCTTCACGTTCGATCAAACGGTCATTGACCGCTGCAACTACACGTCCGACGGGCTGTTTACTTTGATAAGCGATAAACTGTTGCAGCCTACCGTATTCAAAAAATGAGTTCTCTTCAGAAAACTGTTTTGCTGTGCTCGACTCGATAGGAGCAACCCAATAAGGGTCGTTGCGGTAAACATAGGCCGGAACAGCTATGAAGTCAGCTTGGCCCTTGGGGCTGTTGACAAGTTTGATGGAGAAAGTACTCATGAGGGGTTGTGAGTAAGTGAGTGGTGAATCGTGAGTGGTGGCTGAAGCATACACTACCGCTCACTACTCACCACTCACTTTCTATGCATACTGTGCCACCGCACCACCTAGCTTCTGACGAACAGAAACCATAGACTCAACCAACCGATCCATTTCGGCTTGGGTATGAAGCGCATTGGCCGTAATCCGCAGACGAGGTTTAGCAATAAACCAAATCGCTGAAACCCAAATGCCATGTTCTTCCATTAGTGCACGGGCAAAAGATTTGGGATCTAGATCAGGAGGCAGTAATACAGGGACGACATTGGTTTCACCAATAGCATCGAAGCCAGCAGCAATCAGCTTAGAGCGCAAATACCGAGTATTGGCCTGCAGTTTAGCCACCCGTTCTGGCTCACTACGCACTAGACGAATACTCTCTAGAGCAGCAGCTGTTACCGGTGGTGGTAGGGAAATAGTACCGATCGATGTAGGTGATACATCCAACAGATCAATCAGCTCACGGTTAGGGGAGCTAATGGCCGCCCCTGCTGAACCCGCGAACTTTGAAAAGGTGGTCATAATGACGGGAACAATGCCGCGATCAATCACCGACTGAGGAGTAATGCCAAAGTGGTCGTAAATACCCTCACCCTTACCACCAATAGCCCCACTTGCATGGGCTTCATCCATTACGACAACGCTACCAGGATAGGCTTCCATAATGTCTAGCATGCGGGGCAGGGGCACCACATCACCATCCATAGAAAAGACTGCATCAGAAATAACAATGACCCGGTCATCAGGACGCACGTAGCGGCGCATCTTCCGCTCTAAGTCATCCATATCGCAGTGGCGATAGGCCTTGACCCGGACCTTAGGGCTGTGGCCAAACATCTTGCCTGAGCGGTTATCGGCATTGACCACAGCGGCAATAATGCAGCCATGGTTGAGCACATCACTAAAGATAATGGTCTCACGGGTATGCTGAAACCCTGGTACCGGAACTGCCAGGTGACAAAAGCCATCCATCAGCGCCTGTAATGCCATCCAGGCATTGAGGAAAAGCTGAGTATGGGGCAAATGCTTAAACGCAGAGATTTCTTCTTCTAGCTGACGGTGCAAATCAATGCGACCACTCAGCACAGAACAAGAACTGTTAGAGGTACCATAGCGACGAATAGAGTCGATAGCTGCCTGTGTTACTGCCTCATCTTGGGCCATGCCCAAGACATCGTTAGTGCAGAACGTTAGGACCTGGTGCCGTTTACCAGTTCCCTGCTCTTCTACTTCAATCTGATTGCCATTCTTTTGATGGCAAATAAACTTGTCAGGGTATAACCCGCTTGCATGCAAGCGTTGCACGTAGTCATTAACGACTTCCACAATTTACTCCTCATCACCTACATTGAGCATATCAATCAGCCAAGATCTGAACCAGAAGTGAATCATTCTGATAACAGGTCTGGCAACGGGGGCTTGGGTATCCCAAGCGGGCGATTCACACAAGCATACCGTTACTAACCTCCTGAGATGGTGGAATAGAAGACTCTTTTGTTGTCTGCACAGAAGTTGTATAAGACACGCTTGAACGCTCATACTGTTCAATAATCACACGTTGTAGAGCGATAATTGCTGGATTTACTTCGACATAGTCACGTGTAGGATCAATGGAATAGTTACGCTGTTCGCTTTCCATCATTTCCACGTCCTGATGCAGAAACTTGAGAAAAATATTGTTGAGAATAACCTTTTCTAAAATTCTGGCTAGGGGGCTATGGAGTAACCAATGGGGTAACGGTAACTTCAGGAACATTAGTGAAAACGATTTTGTCTCACTGGGCCCCATGGGTAGACGCATAAGATAGAGCGCAGACACGGACTCTAGCGCAGTGGCGTAGTGGGGATACTGATAGCGAATAGATACGGTACGGGTGGTGCTATCACTTCCCTTAGTACCTAGGCCCAATAACTTGCTCAAAAAACCTTCGTAAGACACCTGATAGTCAGCAGCCACGCAACGGTCATCTCGCTTCAGTTTCAGCAACTTAGGGTCATACCAACCCTGGAGATCTTTATGGAGAAATCCATGGAAGACATCCATCGTATTTTCATTGCAAATGGAGAAGTGGGCATGAAAATGCCCAGGAATGCGAACCATAAACCAGCCTGGTTGTCCATATTGTGGGACTTCTGGTAAAGATTGTTGCTCAGCTAACTCCGCTTCCCCAGGAAAAACCCATACAATGCCATAGGCTTCCTTAGTTGGATAGCTGCGAGCCTTAGCACAAGGCAGTTTTTGAACTTTTGGTAAATAGGGGATGCTGACACAATTACCGTCCTGATCAAACTCCCAGCCATGGTAAGGACATACTAGATTTTTGCCATGCACTTCTCCCCGATGGAGTTCTACGCCCTTATGGGGACACGCGTCTGCCATAGCGCTGACTGCTCCATCCATATCACGATAAAGCGCTAAATCAGATTCCCAAACCCTAACAGACACTACATTTCCAGGCTCAAGCTCATGACCCCAAAAAACTGGGTACCAATAGTTGGGATTAATACCCACAGAACGTGCACGTCGATATATGGATTGGCCTTTGAGAACAGTCGATGCTTCCATCTTTTGTGACTAGAATTACGGACTCAGAATAATTACTAATAAGGCTCGCCTACTTTAGGGGACTTATCTTGATTTTTGCTGAGTAAATTCCAGTATGCTCAGACTTTTGACTCAAATTGGGTGTCATCGTGGTTGCAGTATGACGGTAGTGAATGCGCTACCTTCAACATTTAGTGACGCTTCGCGAACTGGCAATGAAGGCCAATAAAAGCATTTGAGCAGTCGGTTAAAACAATGAATAACCAACTCAAATGCCAGTGACCTATACACGTAACAGAGCTAAACGGGAGGGTATGAGGTTTTGCCTATGCCCAACCCTTAATAACCAGTTATGGGTAATGTTAACATCTATTAACTTGTCACGAACGATTGGCCCCGGTCGGTGTTTTTTCTGCAAGTGTTGCTGTGTTGCCCCCTATGACCACTGTTTATCAGAAACCAGTTACCCCTGAGCTAAGTCGGCTAGACAAACGACCGCAACCGCCACAACATCATCCTTGGCAAGTGTTGGCTATTCTCATGATTGCGGGATGCTTATCGAGTGCAGCCGGAGCAGTTGTTGCACCAGTTTTTCCAGAGATTGTGGAGCAGTTTGAGCTGAGCAGTCGTTGGGCTGGGGTGTTGGTAAGTACACATACGTTGACCACAGCTCTGGCTAGTCTTGTATTTGGTCTGTTTGCAAGTCGTTTGGGCAGCGTTCGTATTTTGCTGTTTAGCTTGGTGGGCTATGCAGTATTTGGAAGTCTGGGAGCGCTCGCTCAAGGATTTTGGGGTATTTTGCTGTCACGGGCGCTGGTGGGAGCTGCTAGCGGGGGTATTGGTGCAGGCAGTATTGGCATTCTGAGTAATCTCTACGACGGCGACGCCCGCACTCGAATGATGGGCTATGCCACTAGCGCGTTAGCTACCGCTACGGTCATTTTTCCGATTTTGGGTGGCTGGCTGGGGTTATATCACTGGCGTTGGGCTTTTGTGCTCTACGGTTTGGGGTTGCCAGTTGCTGTTGTGGGCCTATTACTTTTACCTAAAGGATGGCGACCGGGGGGCAATAGGCCCCAATCGGATGGCATCGGGACCATCCTTAAGCAAAGCCGGGTGGTGCTACTTTTGCTCGCGTTGGCGACGGCTTCAGCAATTTTTTATGTAGTAGTGGTATACGCGCCACTGTATCTGAAAGCGGCAATTAATGCGTCGTCTTTACTCAACGGGTTTGTTTTGGCAGCGCGGTCTGTAGGCGCAGCCGTAATTGCTGCGGTGGGTGCGGCTAAGGTCTCGAAAAGACTGGGAGCTGGGGGTGCGATCGCAACCGGTTTCCTGCTCATGTCCATTTCTCTGGCGACTATCCCCAATGTTCTATCCCCAGCACTAATGTTGCTAGCAGGGCTACTCTTCGGGCTAGGTTTTGGCCTGGTAATGCCTAACTTCTACAGTGCCCTGGCTGATTTATCCCCCGATTCTCAACGCTCTGGGGTATTGGCCATTGGTACTGGCTGTGCCTCTTTGGGACAGTTTATATCCCCCTTTATTTTTGGTCCTGTGTGGGCCAGTGCTGGCACAAATGTGTTTTACCTAGCAGCGGTGATTGCTGCTACGGTGGGGTTTCTAAATTGGATGCGTCGTTAGGTCCGATACCCCTGAATGATCCTCAAACCTTCGCTGCTGAAATTTCTTAAAACAGGTGCTATCCCCCTGTTGCTGACCACCATTGCCATCAGACAAATTGTTCTAGTGCATACAGCTGGGTTAAGCCCCTGGCATGGCGGTGGGTTTGGCATGTTTGCTTCCATTGATCGAGATGAGCGACGGGTGGTGACAACTCAGCTGGTTGACTGCAGCCAGACCTGGGATTTTGCGCTGCCAAAAATTGTGGCGGAGTCGCCTGGCGTGCTCAGTGAGGATGCTTATACCCATGTCAGTACTTTTCCCACGCAGGCTCAACTGCAGCGTGCGGGTAAGCGTCTGCTGGCACCAGATACTCAAAACCCTGTAGCTGAACTCTATACGGCAAATCGTGAAAAGAGCTGTGAGTCGGAATTGCAACTACAGGCCTGGCGCTTGATTTATGACGGTGACTCCATCGGCTATGAGCCAATTACTGAATCGGTTGAGGTTCAGCCATGAGAGCTCTGATTAAGCAGTGGAATGGCTGGCTGACGAATTTGATGCAGCCGCCCATCTATCTACTAGTTTTGCGGCTAACAACGATTTTGCTCTTGCTCCATGGGATTGACCATTGGGTCTGGACCATACTGCCAGAAAAGGTGCTGGCCCTGGCAATGTTGCTGTACTCACCGTTGATTCGTCAACGCTGGGCCTGGTTAGCCATGAGTCTTTGCCTGGTAATGAATAACCTGTGGCACTGGTCCAGGCTAGTAAACCATGAGTATCTATATACCTATTGGGTGTTGGTGTGTGCGATCGCAGTGTGGAGTCATACCCCCAAGCAGGTACTGAGCTGGAATGCCCGCTGGCTGATTGGCCTATGTTTTTTATTTGCCACTCTTTGGAAGTTTCTAGGCGGCGAATACCTGGACGGCTCATTTTTGCATCTGACGTTTTTGCTAGATAGTCGGTTGGCTATGGGTGCAGTGATATTCGGGGGTCTGGACCTGACCACCCTGGCTGAAAATCGTCAGATTTTTGAAACGATGCAGGCCTCAGCGGCTGTTTTAGATCCGCAGCAGTTGACGACAACATCTCGGATGGCAGTTGCCAGTGTCGTGCTTTCCTACTGGACAATTTTGATCGAAGGTCTGGTAGCAGCTAGCTTTTTACTGACAGTACCGCGTCGACTGCATCAAAAACGAGACTGGTTACTTATAGGGTTTGTGATTACTACCTACACAGTTATTCCAGTTTTAGGATTTGGTGCCCTGCTAATGGTAATGGGGCTGATTCAGGCAAAAAATAATTTTATTGCGCGTATTTATCTAGGACTGCTAATAGCAATGCCTATTTGGATGCCTTTACCCCAAGGAATTTTTTGGTTGCTTAAAAAATTCCTTGGCTAGGCGCATCGTAGATAATTACCCCACCGTTGTGTCTGGGGATTCTTGCAATAGCCACAGCCCGCTATAGGTCATACCTGAATCGTCAGGGCGGATAAGCAAAAAATGTAGTCCTTTTGCAGTAGCTTTGCGTTGCTCAAAGGCATTAGCGGCACCACGAACATCGGTGTCTTCAAAGGTGATGAGCACAAATCGATCGCAAAGTCCCGCCTCCAAGATCAACCCATCTGGTTGACCCGCAATATACTTCAAAAAAGCAGGCCGCACCGACTCTAACCATTGGGCCAGAGCCATGGCTCGCTGACCACCGTCAATCACCACCCCCGGAATCAGCACAGTGCTAGAAAGGCCAATCTCCAGGGGCAACAGTTCTTTCGGTACTGAGCGCACAGGAATGGCCTCATATTGAAACCGCAGCAAATCGGCATTGGATAATCCTGCGAAGCGCCAGGTTTCACCCCAAAGATTATCGGGCAAAGGGACCGGTGTGGAGCGCTCAATAGCGAAGGGAGAATAGGCTTCGCCAGTGTAGGTTTTGAGATTGGGATACCAGACAGTGCGCTGCCGTAGCCATTGTTTGAGGGTGGGCAGGTCGCGTTTAGGAATGACTGGAATGTCCAATTCTCGACAAGCCACTTCTGTTAACGTCTGAGTTTGGGGTCGGAACACATCCAAGGCTGCAGGACGATAGCCCGCCCGATGGATGGCTAACTTTAGCTGATGACGTAGCCACATGGCATTAGCTTCAGACTGGGGGCAGGTTTCAGCGTAGCTAAACTCCATGTCAGAAGTGCATAGCAATAACTCCCATAGGGGACTGTTCTCAGAATTTTTTAAGGGACGGCGGTAGAAGTCGAGTTGCCAGGATGAACTCATGAAATATAGAGCTGGTTGACGTAGTCGGATACCATGCGATCGCTATTAAACACGGGCGCAATGGTGCGGATGGAGGCTTTCATACGCTTTACCCAGCCGCGGGGAACGTGATTGCGATCGCAGTCATAATAAAGGCGAACAATATCCCGTTCTAACTGGGCGTACAACGACTCTGAATCTATCGTATCCTGAACGTCTTGATCCCTTGTTTCAGCATCTTCCCCAATGGTCCAACCATTAAGGTGCGGTTTGTACCCTTCACACCACCAGCCGTCCAAGACGCTGAAATTAATGCCGCCATTGAGGGCAACCTTCTGACCGCTGGTGCCAGATGCTTCCAGGGGGCGGCGGGGGGTATTTAACCAAAGGTCAATGCCCTGGACCATGAGTTTGGCCGTGTACATATCGTAGTCTTCGATAAAGGCAATCCGGTCCCGCAGGTCTGGATGGCGACTCCATTCCATGATCCGCTGGATGATGCGTTTACCAATAGTATCGTTGGGGCGAGCCTTTCCCGCTAGGATAAGCTGTACAGGCCGCTTTTGGTTGGAAAAAATACGCGTAAGCCGACTGAGATCGCGAAAAAGCAGGTCGCTACGCTTATAGTCACTAAAACGTCGGGCAAAGCCCAGGGTGAGCACTTTAGGATCCAGCAACCGCTCCACCGCATTAATGTCGTCGGAACATTCTTTGCGATCGCATCTCGCCTTTAATACCCGATCGCGGGCGTAGGCAATCAGCCGCGCTTTCAGAATCTGGTGGCGCTGCCAAAGCCGCTCATCTGGGATTTGCTCAACTTTGCTCCAGGTTTCAGGATCGCTGATGCGCTCGGCCCAATGTCTACCCAAATAGTCCTGGTACAGGTCCTCCAAGAGTGGGGCAATCCAGCTGCGGGCATGGATGCCATTAGTGATGTGACTGATGGGCGCTTTTTTGTTGGTGCGTTCAGCGTAAAGGTTTTGCCACAGCTGACGCGACACCTCTCCGTGGCGCTTGCTGACGGCATTGGCTGAACGAGTCAGCTGCAATGCTAGGGCCGTCATGCTAAATACGTCAGGGGTCGATGTTTGGGCTCCCAGGGCTAAAAACTCGTTACGATCTAACCCCAGCCTTGGCCAGTAGTCAGCAAAATAGCTTTCCATCATGCCCACTGAAAATACCTGGCCCGTGGGTACTGGGGTGTGGGTGGTAAAAAGAGTGCGATCGCACACATAGGGTTTAACATCGGCTAACGTGCCGCCCATTTGCTCCATTTCAAACCGAGCTAGTTCCAACAGAGCAAAGGCCGCATGGACATCATTGAGGTGATAGATAGCAGGTTCAATACCGAGAGCCTGCAGCATGCGCACTCCGCCAATGCCCAGCAAGACTTCCTGCGCCAGTTGTTTATCGGGATCACCGCTGTATAGCTGTGCCGTAATCTGCCGGTCATCGTTATCGTTTTCAATAATGTCAGTATCTAACAAGTACAGCAGACTCCGCCCTACCTGTACCTGCCATACCTGGGCCTTGACCATACGGTGGCGAATCGTCACCCGAATTTTAAGCCGTTGACCATGTTCATTACAGACTGGAATCAGGGGTAAATTCTCAAAGTCATTGTCTTTGTAATGGGTTTCTTGCCAGCCACTACGGTTGAGTCTTTGGGAGAAATATCCTTGGTGGTACAGCAGGCCCACCCCCACCATAGGTAAACCTAGATCCGAAGCCGACTTAAGGTGATCCCCTGCTAACACCCCCAGCCCCCCACAGTACAGCGGCAGTGATTCATGGATGCCATACTCGATGCAAAAGTAGGCCACCGGGTTATCGGCTGTGATGCTGGGGGCTGCTGCCTGGGCCCAGGTCTGGTCTCGATGAAGATAGGTCTGAAATTCAGCGGCTAACGTTTGCAGCCGTTTGAGATAGTTTGGATCTTCGGCTAGCTGCCACAGTCGCTCTGGGGTGATGGCCTGCATCAGGGCAACTGGGTTGTGTTGACAGTCTTGCCACAGATCGGGGGCCAGCACGCGAAAGAGGGAACCCCGCTCAGATGTCCAGCTCCACCAATAGTTGTAAATAAATTGAGTCAGAGGTTTGAGGGGTGGAGGAAGTTTAGTAGTGAGGGAGCGACGAAGATTCATGGTTCAGGCAGATAGCGGGTTAACAGATGGATAGGCCATTGGCCCATATACAGGCAAGTTTGGCGCAGACGTGCTGCGGTATAGTAAACCAGTCTTATAGCAATCTGATGGATGCATTCACCAGATTGCGCCGCACATAGCTGCTGCTATCTAAAGCTTTTAGCGCTCACAAATGTTGTGAACTATGTGCGTCTTACTATAGATCTGAAGATCTGAGCATGGCTCCAGCACTTACCCAATTTGGTCAACAAATGTCCCACCTCACTGGGGTGCGGGCAATCATGAAAGATATCATCGAAACCCTACAGTCGGGGCAGTCTGCAGACTTTATTAACTTAAGTGCAGGCAATCCGGTGATTTTGCCTGAGGTGGAACAGCTGTGGCGTGATTGCACTGCCGATCTCTTAGCCAGCTCAGACTATGGTGAGGTGGTCTGTCGCTATGGGTCTAGTCGGGGCTATGAACCACTGATTGATGCGATCTCAACCGATTTTAATCAACGGTATAACCTCCGCCTCAAACCTGAGAACATTCTGATCACCCCAGGTAGCCAATCTCTTTACTTTCTCGCGGCTAATTCGTTTGGGGGGTATACCCCTGAGGGCCAGCTTAAAGAGATTATTCTTCCCCTCAGCCCTGACTACACCGGTTATGGTGGCGTTTCCCTCTACCCAGAAGCGGTCCGAGCTTATCGACCCAGCTTAGACGTGGATGCCATTTCCCACCGGTTCAAGTATCGACCTGATTTTAGTCAGCTGACGATTACCGACCAGACTGGGTTTGTTTTATTTTCCCGGCCGTGTAATCCCACAGGCAATGTACTGACCGATGAGGAAGTCAAACGGATTACCCGTTTGGCAGCCGATGTCCCCGTCTTTATTGACTCAGCCTATGCACCGCCGTTCCCAGCCCTTAATTTTACTGAGATGACGCCCGTGCTGGAGTCTAACGTGGTTCACTGCATCAGCCTCTCAAAGGCAGGCTTGCCCGGTGAGCGGGTGGGCATTGCCATAGGCGAAACGGCAACGATTCGGGTGTTGGAATCCTTCCAGACGAACCTCTGCATTCACTCCTCCCGCTATGGTCAGGCCATTGCTGCTCGGGCCATTGCTTCAGGAGCCTTAGCAGAGATTTCTAAAACAGTCATTCGCCCCCACTACCAGCAAAAATTTGAAGTAATCGAAGCTACCCTGGATGAAGCGATGCCTGATGTTCCCTGGTACTTACATCAAGCAGAGGGCTCAATTTTTGCCTGGTTATGGTTACAAGATCTACCCATGGACGACCAGGCGTTCTACCAGGCACTCAAACGCTACGCTGTGATTGTTGTTCCCGGCAGCCCATTTTTCCCAGGTCTTCGAGACGACTGGGACCACAAGCATCAATGCTTTAGGATTAGCCTGACGGATACAGCAGACCAGATTGCGATCGCAATCCGGCGTTTGGCTAAATTGACTGAAGAGGTCTATGGGTAAGCGCAGCACATCAAACTCCATGCCCCCCAACAACCCTCAACCCCCACTTGACTGGCTTACCATCGGTCGCATTGTCGGCCCCCACGGCCTCAACGGCGAGGTCCGGGTCTATCCAGACAGTGATTTTCCAGAGCGTTTTGAGCAGCCAGGAGAGCGCTGGTTGCTCAAAGCCGGAACTTCAACACCGAAACCCGTCAAGCTGGTGCAGGGGCGTTTTCAAGAGGGAAAGGGACTATATATTCTCAAGTTGGCCGGGGTTAATTATCGTGACCAGGCAGAGGCATTGCGAGATGCTCAGCTGTTAGTGTCTGCCGACGACCGATTGCCTCTAGAGCCTGGGGAGTTTCATGTGGGCGATTTAATGGGATTGGCCGTCATCCTAAAGACTACAGGCGAGCAAATAGGGACGGTAATAGATGTTTATCGAGCTGGCAACGATTTGCTTGAAGTAGCACTAACGCCTGACAGACAGAACATAGATTCTGCTGAGTCGCAAAAGACGGCGCTGATTCCATTTGTTGAGGCCATTGTGCCAGTGGTTGATTTAGTGCGGGGTTGTATTGAAATTACTCCGCCAGCTGGCCTGATTGACTAACACTTTGTTGAGTTTTTTCTATCTCCAGCAGACCTGCTGCTTGAGCCTGGCTGGTCAATAAATGTCGGATGCGCGTCAGCGTTTGAGGATCGTTAATACGCTGCTCCTGATAGCCCCGCTGCCACACAGGCGCACCAGGCACTCCCCTGACCAGATTAATGCGCTTAGCAGCAGCAGCCTTAAAGGCTGCCACAAAAGAT
>JBCCXQ010000081.1:0-17233 GCA_039191365.1 Cyanobacteria bacterium P01_F01_bin.13
CTCAGCGCCCAAGACCGATCATTTTCAGCTTTGATTTGTCGGGTCACCTCTAAGGCTTTGGGCCATAGCTCTTGCGGCAGGTGTTTGGCCATCTCACTCAGCGCCACAGACCGATCATTTTCAGCTTTGATTTGTCGGGTCACCTCTAAGGCTTCGGGCCAGAGGTCCGGCAGGTGTTCGGCCATCGCACGCAGCGCCCAAGACTGATGATTTTCATCATTGATTTGTCGGGTCATCTCTAAAGCTTCAGGCCATAGCTCTTCCGGCAGATGTTTGGCCATCGCACTCAGCGCCCCAGACTGATCATTTTCAGCTTTGATTTGTCGGGCCGTTGTCAGTACGTCTGGCCACGGTATTACTTGAAGTTTAGCCAGTTCAGTCCACACCATTACACGATCAGCAGGATCATTGATTTGGTGGGTAATCTCAATAACCTCAGAAAAATAGCATGGGGGTAACTGAGCAACAATGCGGCTTAATGCTAAACCCTTGTAAGAGAATCCTTGGGTTTGATTTCGATGACTTCCATATCGATCCTGAATCTGTCGAATAGATCCAAGTACATCCGGCCAAACACTCGGAAACTTCTCCGCCAGCTTACTCAACACATAGGAGCGATAGGCCGCATCATTAATCTGCCCAACCGTCTTCAACACTTCCGGCAACAGTGCCTCCGGCATATAGGGCACAATTGCCGAAATACACGCTGCCCGATGCCAAGGGTCCTGCGCCTGTTGCGCATAGGCCAATCCCTGGGCTGCCTGCCAAAAGCTATGCTGCACCAGTCCGCCCACCATCTCTGCCGGTACATTACTGGCCAAACTATTCAACGACCCACGAATCAAGCTATAGCGATACAACAACGCAACAGATTTACCAGGGGCTTTCTCATAACTCTCAACTGCCAGCTGCCACGCCCGCCCCAAATCATTCACAAACCCCGCTGGTTTTCCAATGGCATCACAGGCTTCATACCAGCCATTACGACCTTCATTATTGCTCGACTGCAACAGCTGATGAATCTCTTCAAACTGTTCAGCCTGCTCCATATGCCATGTTAGGTGGGCATAGATATAGCCATCATCCTCTAGCGTGTGCCACTCATCATTCTCCGTTTTCTCTCGATACCGCTTTAGCAGTTGCCCATGGGCCTCTGGTTTCGTTAACCCCAACCCCGGCAGTTCCCCTTCACACTCTGGCTCCGTGTCCCCCACCACCAACCGCTGCGCCAAATCATGCATCAGGTCATGCATCCGATAGCTGGGCACATCATCCGCCAACTGCGCCCCCTGCAACACCAGCGCCTTTCCCCGAAACGTCCGCAAAATCGCCCGCGCCTGCCGCGACGTTACCTGCCACAGCGTTTCCGCCATCTGCTGCGTCAAACTCACATCCTCTGGCACCACCCCCAACCAAGCAAACTGTTGCAGCTGCTCCGTCGATAGCTGTTTTAAACTCAAATTAAAACAGGCCAACAGGCTATACTTCTTCCGCTTCGCATCATCCGGTATTTCCGCCTGACCATAGATATCCAACGTCTCTAAACGCGCCACCTCATCCTGCAAATCTTCCAGCAGCTCTGACCAGGTCACCCCTTCCTCAATCTGAGACGCCGCTAACTCCAATGCCAACGGCAAATACCCCACCTGCTCAGCAAAAGCAAATGCCTTGTCTTTATTCACCTCCGTCAGCTTGCCCGACAACTTTTGGGTCATTAGCTCCAGCGCCTGGTCCGCCGTCATCACATCCAGGTCATAGCGATGGGCTTCTGGAATGCGGGCCTCACGGGTGGTCACTAACACACAACACCCCTCACCAGCGATGCGAAACGGATCTAGATGGATCGGGTTCCAAATATCATCCACTACCAGTAACGCCCGCTTACCGTACAGCAGCGTTCGCAACTGATTAGAGGCCGCATCTATCGACGTGGGCTTAAAGTCGTTATCCCCCAACGCTCGGATCCATCCACTTAGTAAAGGCAATATATCCGGCTTTTGACCCAGCGTTGCCCACAAAATGCCATCACAAAACTGCGCCTGCACCTCCGCATCAAACGCCAGTTTCGACGCCAGCACCGACTTCCCAATGCCCCCCAACCCATAGATGGCACTGACCACCAGCGTCCCTACCCGAGTCCCTTCATTTAGCAGCGTACTTTTGAAATCTGCTGTTGCTCCGGTCGTTCCACAAAGTGATCCGGCAGCGGCGGTGCTTGAAACGGTGCTCCCTGGTTTAAAGGACGATGGCCATTAGTTTTTGCTACCGTCACCGCAGGTGTCTGTGCCTCTAACGTCCTACCGTTATTACTTCCATTACAGTCCCACCGTTGCTCCAGCCATTGCATAGTTGCAGCGGTATCCTTGGATTCCAGCCTCAAGGAAAAATGCCAGTCAGCCGATCCCTTTGGCTTTTCCCGGTGGTCCTCTAAGACACCAAGATAGTCCGGCAAATAATGATTCAAAATCGGTCGAATATGATCCGTGGTTAGCCCGTCATCCCCATGGACTTGTTTACTCAGGTGCTCTAAAACCTTGAGCCGGGTTCTAACCACTAGCTTGGGCTGCCCATTCTGCCAGGTACAGTCCAACCCCCGGGGCAGCTCCTCCAGTTCCTCATTGGCACACTGCAGCAGTGCCTCTAGTAAGCGCTGCGTGCGCTCTTTCCACGTATTGCCGTAGGAGTAGTGCTTTTTGGACTTTTTAGGCATACGTCAGCACGAAGTTCAGGTGTCCCCGCAAGGGAATTTCCCCTAAGCTACCCCAACCGATTAAAAAGCGCTGCTCCATGGGACAAACGGTCACATTTTCCGAAAAGGCTTTGATCCTTGATGTGGATCACTTTATAAGTGGCAGTTAGAAAGCAATTGTGACTGGTCTATCCTCTAACGGGCTTGTGGGGGAATAGTTTGCCGCTTTGAAAGGCTAGGCGATAAATGGTTTTCCTTAACAAGCTACGGTGTATACATATCTGGAAGACTGGACGGAAAAGCAGCTCTAAGTTCTGCATTGGCCCTCACCCTAAATCCCTCTCCCAAGCTTGGGAGAGGGACTTTGAGACCGTAGGAATGGTTTCTGGCAAAAATCTGTATAAGGCAAAGAACTCCTACCCATAAAGGTCTGGCTCCCCTTTTCCCAGGATTGGGAGAAGGGGCTGGGGGATGAGGGCCTTCGATCGTGATGCAATTTTCCGACTTGTGTATACACGGTAGCCTTGAATAAGGGGAACCGTTGCCGTCATACTCCAGTGTCAATAATCTTCCAGAGGCGTCCAAAAAAGTCTGGGACATCCCCTTAGAAATTTCCAACTACCCCAACTACCCCAACCCTGAAAAATAAGCCTTTCAGCTGCCTCAAGGTGCCATTTGCCCTGGGCCACTACCCCATTTCTACAGTTAGGCCATCGCTAAAGAAATGAGGTCTTAACTATGACGTGTCACTGCCCTGCCTGCAACCACCATCCGTGCCAGTCAGGTGGTTGCGATCGTCGCAATAACTTTCTCCAACTTCTGTTGATATCGCTGATCGAAGCGGTGATTGTATCTGTTATCTCCAGTGCTACAAGCCACATGCATCACCAACACCCAAACGTTGAAATCATTCCCCATACAGGTACGCCAATGTGTCCCATACCTACTGCACAAGGGGAATTTCTAGATCGCTGATGAATTTATTGCGATCGCGTATAACTGTTAAATGCTTAAACGCCGATCTAAAGGCTGCTAAAGTCTGCTTTAAATCATCGTGAGTATGGGCGTAGGAAGGAATCATAACCCCGCGAAAGCAAAGAATGCCGTGTAGTAAAAGCTGTTGTTGGACAATGGTCCGCATAAAAACAGCATCCGGAATTTGCTCAAAAGCAAGGGTCATGCGAATTGGTAAGCCAACCATCCGGGCAGGAATATCAAACTGTTTACAAAGCGAATTAATCTCGGCCATTAGCCGTCGCCCAAAATTCCAAACATAGTCAACTACATCTTCTTGTTGATAAATTGAGATGGCCTGCAAGGCTGCAGCAAAAGAATGAGGTTCACCTTTGAAAGTGGCATCATAAGCAATCTGATACATTGAAGTTTCAAATATATCCCGTCTACCAATCAGGGCGGATAATGGCATGCCGCCACTAAGGGCTTTACCTAAACAGGTCAAATCAGGCTTAAGTTTAACCGTTTGCTGCACACTTCCATTTAAATAACGGAAGCCGGTAAAAATCTCATCAAAAATCAGTAGTGAGCCGTTTTCCTTACAAAGTTCTGAGACTATACTCAAGTACTCAGAATCCGCTTCTCGAATAGGGCCATCAATCCCTTCTATCTGAGCAGCCGGTTCAATAATAACAGCTGCAATCCGATCAGAATGCTGGGAAAACAGGTTTTTCAACGCATCTGGATTTCGAGTTGCAAATGAGTGTACAACTGGAGGCTGGTGTTCAGGTATGGCAGCATGAGTAAATCCAAAGGCTTCAGCATTCCAATCTTGCCAGCCGTGATAGCCACAAAATAGAACAATCGGTCTATGGGTAAATGCCCGTGCCAATCGCACAGCTGCAGTGCAAACATCCGAGCCATTCTTCCCATAAAGAACCATCTCAGCACTTGGAAAGAGATTGCACAATACCCCCGTCAATTCTAGTTCTTGTTGATTTGGGAGTGTAGTTAGTGATTGTAATTGTAAGGATTGAGAGACAGCCTTAGCAATGCGGGGGTCTGCATACCCTAAAAGACAAGCCCCCCAACCACAGACATAATCAATGTATTCGTGGTTATCGGCATCATGAAATCGTGACCCGCTGGCCGTTTTTACAAAAAGAGGATAGTGACCACCCCGGGATGACTGATAGACACCTTGAGATGGTAGATAGTACCAGGGATTATGGCGAAATGCAGTTTGAACCAGCGATATTGAACGATCCTTACTGGCATTGGTCAGCTTAATTTTTGTTTTCAATAGTGTCGCAAGGATGGCTACCCCTTGCTCTGCTAATTCTAGCTCCACAGTGAATTTTCCCGGTTTGTCTGGGCTAACCCATCGAAACGAAAACAACACATTTTCTTGGGGAGCTACCTGTCGCAAAGGGAATGGACAGGCTCCAACAACAGTATCGCCAATTTTTAGAAGTAAGACAATAACATTCCCATTTGGCGAATGCTGTTGCCATGTCCAGTTCGAATTATTGCGCAAATAAACATGAGCAAAAAAAGTAGAGCCAGCAGATACCGTAGTTGGAATATTGTGTTCTAAAACTTTTGCGCTATAGGACTGGGTCATGGCTAACGTCTAATCTTAACAGTTGCATCATGTAAAACGAGCCCTGCATCCAGCGAGAATTTTAAATGCTCAGCAACTAATGTTAAACAAAGCTTGATCTGACTTTGATTTGCCGGGGCCTGTAGCGGAAATACAAAATGAGTTCGCTCTCCCTGATGTACCTCATGGCGCAGCGGGATTGCATCAACACAACAACCATCTATAAAAATTAGCAATTTGACGGAGGCATGGGCAAATTTTTGTGCATTGTGGAACCATCCTCTGGAAGCCAGATTCTCAAGATAAAGTCGACAAAGATAGGTCTCTGCAGGCATCAAACTGGTTGGGACTTCCTTAAGAAGCACCCGCACCTTAAAGGTCTCATCAAAAGTAATGATTTTTTGAGAATTTTCAGGAGATGTGATTAATCCCTTTTCCTGTAAAGTCACCATCTCCTGATGGAGTCCGGCAAGAGTTTTTGGAATATTAAGTCCATAGGGACAACTACAGGTCATATCTGGACAGGTTGCACAGGTCGACTGAAGCGATGGATGTAAGTGGAAATATTCCACCTCATCCCATGTTTCAAAAGTTTCTGACGGTAAGAGGTTAACGTAGCTAGCGCGAAATAACCAGGATACAGGTAGTTTCTGGCTACACAGGTCATCACAAATGCCACAACGGCTACAAATCGAGGTTTGCAATGAGTTTATTAACGTGTTGATTTGCTCTGCTGAAGAGGGTGAAACAGTTAGCGACTGATGGCCTGCTAAGGCATTCTCTTGAGCTTCTTCAACAGAAGCTGTGCCGGGTACAACACAGGTGACTTCTGGATTGGTAAGAATATTTTGCAGGATTTCACTGGCGCAGATATCTATACTTTTATCTGCAATCTGAGCACGAGGTGGAAACGCTTTACTGTCACAGAGCAGTCCACCAGCCAGGGGTTTCATAATCATTAGCCCCACTCCTTTTTCCATTGCGAGTGGAAAGATTTCAGATTTAGTTTGTGGAATATCTTCAAAGGTCCATCCTTTTGGTGGGCTCAATGAAAGTAGATGAAATCCCAATGGATTGTAGGCCAGCATCAACGCATCAAATACATCTCTTTTGAGCAGTTTTTTAATGTACTCTACACTTCCATGAGTCGTACAAAACGTTGCGCCAATGCGCCCTTCTGCCTTTTTCTGTTGCAGAAATTCGACCATTCCTTTGGGTCCCCAAACGTTTTCGCTTAAGGCTTCTCGATTGTCGATACAGGCAATGCCAAAAATATCGATGCGATCGCGATCAAAACGAACGCAGGCTTCCTCAAATAATCGCTCAAAATGATCGACCGAACCTGTAGTATTACCATGAATATCATAGGCTTGTGTACAAATATACACTTGTTGAGAAGATTCACGAATTGCCCGTGCGACTAGCTCATCTGCCCCTTCATAGTCGGGTGCAGTGTGAACAAAATTGACTCCAAGTTTAAACCCACGGTGCAGGGTTTCAAGGGCTTGTTGTTCTGGCACCATTCGTAACTGACAGGTGCCAAATCCTACTGCAGACAGTTGCAAGTCGGTCATGCCCAGGCGGCGATACTGCATGCTTGTGCTACTTAGGCCATCCTTAGAGGTGTCACGGTTGACAAACTGCTTAGCGAATAGCTGAAAAGATGGAATCTTCACGTATGCTAACTCCAAGGGAGGACGGCAATATTTCTCATCCAAAATCAGCCTGATGCTGAATATAAGATGGCATCATAGTTGCCTGACTACACTTTCTTTATGTTGAAATTGTTTGGTCTATTACCGATTACTCCAAATATACTAGCTAACATCTGGAGAGCTGCTACAAAGCGGTTCGTAACTTTTTGTATCTACTGTTTTTTGCTGAAAATAGCCATAAATCACCCGGTGTCTTTAGATATAGTTGAGTGATCGTTTCTTTTAATGTCTCTTTTATTATGATGTCAATATCTTTTGGTAGAAAATATTCAAAATAAACTTAGTCTGAGTCTACATATCCTGTTTTATGGAAGAAGAGTATTTTAGTTGTGACTACCTGGAATCAGGCCTAAGCTTTTCCTATAACAGTATCCGAGCTTGTGCCATTGTTCACCATGACACAGGTGAGCCAGTATTGGCTGACTATGCGGGTGGTTCGTTGCCGGTGGATGAAATTCTCTTAGCACGGGCAGAGATCATACGACAGAATCAGGGGCAAACACGACATCCCAACTGTCGGAACTGTCCTTGCTTGGTATATCAAAAATGGCCTCGATCTAGCTATCCGATTCAATGGTTGGGGATTACTAGCTGGTTAGGATGCAATTTAAAGTGCAGCTATTGTTGGTTACAGTGGGCGGAGTGGTCTCCTCGGAACATCACAACTAAAATTCCCCTTGCGCTCTACGATGTTAGCGATAGCATTCATCAGCTTATAGAATCTGGTCTACTGGCTCCAACAGCCACTATTGACTGGGGTGGTGGTGGTGAACCCCTTCTAATGCCTGGATTTGATGAGATGCTAACGTTACTCAACGAGTATGGCACCACACAATGGATTCACACTAATGGTGTTGTCTTACCCCAAGCTGTTCGAGAGCGTACCATTGACTGCTCACGAATGCGAATTCTTTGTTCTGTCGATGCTGGTAGTCAGAAAACCTACGAATCTATCAAAGGTCGCAATTTATATGATGTCGTTTGGGCAAATCTAAAAGCTTATACAGTCGCTGGAGCTAAGGTTTCTATCAAATACTTAGTGATGGATGAAAACTCTTCCTATAAAGAGCTTAGGGGCTTTGTTCAAAAGGCACTTGACACCGGACAGGTTACCGTTATCGGAGATATTGATCATCGATTTCCAGACCCTACTCCAAAGATTCTAAAGGCCTTAGCTTACTTACAACTCCTTGTTCACAAACATGGCTTAGATTATGGATTAGGTGGGACAGGACTTAACTCTGTAACAGAGATTGACCTAAACGCATACATTGAACAACAGTTCCCGTCTGTATACAATGAGCGTTTTCTTTATCCTGAAAAAACATTGAAGCAAAGGTTTGTTGAAACCTTATTAAGGTGCCGAAGATTAATTTTCTAAGCCAAACCTCATTTAATCGGTCTTTTTACTCAGCAAGGATTCAGATTGCCCCTGTTTACTAAGAATCGCAATATTGTCGTTCCTGTTAGCTCAAGTTCTTTATATCCTTATTCTCGGTAAACACCATGAAACTTACATATCTTGCAGCCCTGGCTGTTTCTTCCATGCTTACTGTTAGTGCTACAGCTGTGGTTACAAGTAGTGTGCAACCTGCATACGCAGAGCCTTGTGCGGCGGTATCTGTTGATCCTTGTGCGGCAGACCCTTGTGCGGCAGACCCTTGTGCAGCATTGGCAGACCCTTGTGCGGCAGACCCTTGTGCGGCAGATCCTTGCGCAGCTGATCCTTGTGCAGCCTTGGCAGACCCTTGCGCAGCGGATCCTTGCGCAGCGGATCCTTGTGCAGCATTGGCAGACCCTTGTGCGGCCTTGGCAGACCCTTGCGCAGCGGATCCTTGCGCAGCGGATCCTTGTGCGGCAGACCCTTGCGCGGCAGACCCTTGCGCGGCAGACCCTTGCGCAGCGGCTAACTAGGTTTTACTACATTTCCATATTTGTATTTGGGGCTTACGGAGCCTATGAACCCTATGGTGAGGGTGCCTCCCAAGGACCGTCGGATTCCGGCGGTCCTTGAAAATAGGGCTGGACGCGGATCGGGTTTCATGGTCATAATGACGTGAATTTTCAATCACGGCTCCATGATTGACTCAGTGCTGCGTACCCTTACCTTTGGTCAGTTTTCGCTACACCAGTGGCGGCAGGTAAGCCTGATCCATCGATTGCTGTCTCCTCTACGCCAGTGGAGGCAGGGTAGTGGACTGCTGCCCTACGGTGACCTGATTGCGGCAGCCATTGTGGCGGTGCTATTGGTGCTATCGCCGTACACCTCTACTACCTTGATTGGTCTTCTATTGCTAGCCTGCGCGGCCCTGTGGTTTTTGCTCACGGTCAGCGATGAAGCCAACGGCTGGCTCACACCCATTCATTTAGGAGTGACGCTTTACTGGGGAACTATGGTGCTGGCTACGGCCCTGTCTCCAGTGAAATCTGAAGCGGTATCAGGGCTGATTAAACTGACGTTGAACCTGCTGCTGTTTATGCTGATGGCACGGGTGCTACGACGGCCCAGGCTGCGCACAGGGGTAATATCGGTGTATGTGCTGGCTACCTTGCCAGTGGTTATCTATGGCATGCGTCAATATTTCTTTGGGGCTGAGGCACTGGCCACATGGGTGGATCCGACAACCAACCTATCTGGAGCGACCCGAGTCTATAGCTATCTAGGGAATCCGAACCTGCTGGCGGCCTATTTGATGCCTGCGGTTGCTCTCAGCGTCAGTGCCATTTTTGTTTGGCCCCGTTGGTTACCGAAGGTGTTGGCGGCTGTGGCCTTTTTCCTCAATCTGTCCTGTTTGGTGCTGAGCTATAGCCGGGGGGGATGGATCGGTCTTTTGGGATTGTTGTTTATCCTTTCGATATTGTTAGTGTACTGGTGGAGTGAACTCTTTCCACCGTTTTGGCAACGGTGGGCCTTGCCTATGCTGCTGGGGTCCATGGCAGGACTGGTAGTATTTGCGGTGCTGTTTGTTGGGCCAGTGCGGGAACGGGTAATGACTATGTTTGCCGGTCGAGGAGATAGTAGCAACAACTTTCGCATTAATGTCTGGGAGGGGGCGATGGATATGATCCGAGCCCGACCCATCATCGGCATTGGTCCTGGTAACGAAGCATTTAATAAGATCTATCCGTTTTTTCAGCGGCCCAACTACACGGCCCTGAGTGCCTATTCGATTTTTCTAGAAACCCTGGTTGAAGGCGGGGTGATCGCCTTTACGGCTTTTTTGTGGATGCTGGGTACGGCCTTTTATCAGGGGTGGCAGCAGCTGCGTCGTCTGCGGATGGATATGAATGTCCAGGGATATTGGCTGATTGGTGCGATCGCAACCTGTTTTGGCATGTTGGTCCATGGTCTGGTGGATACCGTTTGGTATCGTCCTCAGGTTAGTACACTGTGGTGGATGTGTATGGCCATTATCGCTAGCTTCTATGTGCCCCGTCAGACAGCCTATGACGAGAATGGGACACTGCGTTGAATTTCGCTAAACTGCAGCATTAGATACAACAAAAAAGCAGAGTTTTCTAAATGCTGAAGAGTAACCCATAGCTCGTTGGACTCGGCTGAGTCTGCATTGAGGAAAGTCTATGGGTTTACGCTCTTAAGCCGGGAGAAACTCCATGTCCCCTCGCAGCTCCTTTCGTTTTTCTCGTCGCCAAATTATCCGTGGATTGTTGGCGACTACAGCCTTTGGTGCAGCCACCAAGCTGAATGCCTGTACCCCTGCGCCCGACGCCTCCCCAGATACCCCTGGAGAAGCGAGCGGTGATGCCCCCGATGAAGTCGTGGTGGGCTTTATTTATGTAGGGCCTAAGGATGACTTTGGCTACAATCAGGCACACGCTGAGGGGGCAGCTGCCATGGCGGCTGTACCTGGCATCAAGATTTTGGAAGAAGCTAGTGTCCCTGAGACCACAGCGGTACTCGAAACCATGCGCAGCATGATCGAAATTGATGGGGCTAAGGTGCTGTTCCCCACCTCCTTTGGCTATTTCGACCCGTATATTCTGGACCTGGCTGCTGAGTTTCCTGATGTGCAGTTCTTCCATGCGGGCGGTCTATACCAGGATGGGGTGCATCCTAACAATGTGGGCAGCTACTTTGGCTACATTGACGAAGCGCAGTACATTGCGGGCGTCGTTGCGGGCCATATGTCTAAGGAAGGCAAACTAGGGTTTGTGGCGGCTAAACCCATTCCCCAGGTGCTGCGTAACATTAATAGTTTTACCCTGGGGGCCAAGTCTATCAATCCGGCTGCCACCACCCAGGTGATTTTCACTGGGGATTGGGCGCTGCCTGTGAAGGAAGCAGAGGCCACCAACAGTATGGCGGACCAGGGCATTGATGTGATTACCTGCCATGTGGACAGTCCCAAGGTAGTTATGGAGACCGCTGAGAAGCGCGGCATCTTTAGCTCGGGTTATCACGCAAATCAAGGGCCACTGGCACCGAAGGGCTATCTGACGGGAGCTGAGTGGGACTGGATCAGTATCTACACCTTCCTAGGGGAGCAGTTTGTTGCAGGTAAAACCCTGATGGCTGGCGATATTGACCATATTCTGCGGGGTGGTCTAGCGGATAAATTCTGTAAGCTCTCTCCCTATGGTCCAGCGGTGACCGATGAGGCTCAAGCCGATGCTGAGGCGGCTAGGGCGAAAATCCTCAAAGGTGAGTTGGTCATTTACGAGGGTGAACTCAAAGACAACACCGGTAAATCGATTTTGTCTGCTGGTGAGAAGTACGAGCAACAGAATATTGAATTAGAGAAAATGGACTGGCTGATTGAAGGTGTTAAGGGC
The DNA here is from genome assembly GCA_039191365.1 of Cyanobacteria bacterium P01_F01_bin.13. Taxonomy (GTDB): domain Bacteria; phylum Cyanobacteriota; class Cyanobacteriia; order Phormidesmidales; family Phormidesmidaceae; genus Leptothoe. The sequence continues at coordinate 11,756 of JBCCXQ010000081.1, forward strand.
AGCATTGACGGTTAATGGTCAGTCTTTCCCAGCGAGGATCGGGGCCTATCCTATGGCGCAGATCCTTAGAAGCTATTGTGTTGCCGGTGGCAGCGCTACTGGTGGCGCTAATCCTTTTTGGATGCTTTTGTGCCCTGGCGGGGGCAAATCCGTTGGCCGTTTACGGTTCGATTTATAAGGCGGCCTTTGGCCGTTGGAGTGCCTGGCAGAATACCCTAATCCGCGCGGCACCCCTGATGCTGACGGCTTTGTGTACGGCTTTGCCTGCCCGTTTGGGGCTGGTGATTATCGGCAATGAAGGGGCGCTGGTGATGGGGGGATTGGCGGCTGTTGTTGTGGGTTTGGGTGTGGGCACGTCTCTGCCCCCATTAATGGCTCAGATCGCCATGGCCCTGGCGGGGATTGTTACCGGTGGTCTATGGATTATGCTGGCGGGGGCGTTGCGCCACTATCGCGGGGTGAATGAGACGATCAGTAGTTTGTTGTTGAACTACATTGCGATCGCACTTATGAATCATCTGGTAGAAGGTCCCATGCGCGACAGTAACTTTGTTACCAAACCCTCCTCTGCTGAACTAGACCCCAGTATTTGGCTGGGTGCCATTCCAGGGACTCGCATTCACGTTGGTCTAATTTATGGACTGATTGTGTGCATTATCGCCTATGTGCTGATCCAGCGAACTACTTTTGGCTTTGCCGCCCGCACCGCTGGTGGCAATATACGAGCCGCTCGGATTGCCGGGTTACCGGTGGGTAAACTCACCCTGGCCGTTTGTTTTTTAGGTGGGTCGGCAGCTGGGCTAGCAGGTATGGTGGAAGTAGCCGCCGTGCAAAAGCGAATTAACGAATCCCTAGTGTCTAACTATGGCTATGCCGGTATTTTGGTCGCCTTTGTGTCGCGCCATAACCCCTTAGCGACTATCTTAGTAGCGATTTTGCTAGGGGGAATTCTGGCCAGCGGCGGTATTTTGCAACGGTCTCACGAGTTGCCCGATGCCTCGGTGTTGGTATTTCAAGGAATCGTCTTTCTATGTGTGTTGTTTAGCGATTCGCTGTATGGGCGGTTGCCCTGGTTTAGGGAGACGGTGGAGGGATAAAGGTGAAGAATTGTAGGGTGGGCACTGCTCACCATTCAGATTTGTGACGGGAGTGATTATTAACAATGGCAACAGAATCTCTCGGTCTATGGGGAGTTCCCCTGGGAATATTGGCAGGCACCCTGCGGGGCAGTGCCCCATTTCTATTTGTCAGTCTAGGGGAGTGTCTGACAGAAAAAAGCGGCAAGATTAATCTGGGTCTGGAAGGAACTCTCCTGATGGGGGCTATGAGTGCCTATGGTGTGTCCTATCTTTCTCAAGATTTTGTTGGTTCTTTTTGGGCTCCATGGTTGGGAGTGCTAGCAGCGGGTCTGTCTGGCATGGCCCTGGGCGCTATTCACGGTTGGTTGTCGCAACAGCCTCGGGTAAATGATGTGGCCACCGGCATTGCCATGATTGTTTTTGGTAGTGGGTTAGCCTTTTTCTTCGGGAAGCCGTTTATTCAACCCCAGGCTCCGCAGTTGTTTACCTTTGACTGGGGGAACTGGAGTTCAAGTCCTCCGATCCAGGCGGCGTTGAAGATTAGTCCGTTATTTTTGTTGGGGGTGGCAATTGCCCCCCTACTCCACTGGTTCTTTCGCTATACTCGCTGGGGGCTGTACGTTCGTGCCGTGGGGGATAGTCCTGAGTCGGCCCGCGCTATGGGGATATCTACATTTAAGGTGCGAATGTTGAGCATTGTTGCTGGGAGTTTTCTGGCTGGGATTGGTGGAGCCTGTTTGTCGCTGTATTACCCTGGCGTTTGGACTGAACGAATTTCCAGCGGTCAGGGGTTGATGGCGGTGGCGCTGGTGATTTTTGCGCGGTGGAATCCGATTCAGTGTTTATGGGCGTCATTGTTGTTTGGTGGGGCCCAGGCGATTGGTCCGGCGTTTCAGTCGGTGGGGGTGGATTCTTATTATTATTTGTTTAATGCAGCTCCGTATATTTTGACGTTGTTGATTATGGTGGTGACGTGCTCGCCGCAGAGGACGTTGGTGGGGTTGCCGGGAGCGTTGGGGAAGGAGTGACCCCTCTGCCAATAGCATCTCCCCTGGGAAGGGAGAAAGAACTCCTCTGCCTACGGCATCTCCCCTAGGAGGAGAGCAAGGTGTTAGATATTCTCGTTGTGTAAGTGATTTTTTCCTATTGGATACGCTATGCCTGAAACTATGAAGCTTGCTGTTAATGGTACTCTGATGCGAGGCCTCGAACTCAACCCAAATCTTGTCAACGTCAACGCCACCTTTGAACGGGACGCTAAAACAGAACCGAGTTATCGCATCTGGTCCATAGATGATAAATATCCGGCGATGATTAAGGTCAGCTCAGGGGGCGTGGCGGTGGCAGTTGAAGTATGGCAGGTGCCGCTGGCCGGTTTGGGGGTTATCCTTTCTCAGGAGCCGCCAGGTTTGGCGATTGGTAAAGTGAATCTCCATGATGGTGAAGAAGTTTTAGGCGTCATTGGAGAGCCATTGACAGTAGAAGGGAAAAAGGAAATTACAGAATTTGGCAGCTGGCGCGCTTATCAGGATGCCAACTAGCACGAAGTAAAGTGCACGTTTGGCTCACTACTTCCATCAGTTTCTAAGATATCTGGGGGAGTGACTATACTGAAACGTTCCATATATCTCCCTACTGTGGACGTACTATATGGACAACTTGCAATATAGTACGCCGATTTGGGTGGATAGACTGCGACTTCGCAATATAGTATGCCGATAAGGGGACTATTGAGCAACAAGTTAATGTTGCCTTTTAGTCGTTTTCCTGCGCTGTCAATGCAGGTGTTTTGGGCGTTTTTCTCTGTCCTATTTTACCAGCCAATAATTTACTCAACAGTAGAGTAGGCATACTTTTGGATAAAATGACCTCCTGCTGATCTTGGAGAGCCATTCGGACAATGCGCTCAGTGGGGTACCTATGCTTGGGTAGGGTACGAAACCAGCTAGGAAAGTATTTCCAAATAGGATTAGGCATCTCCAGAGTGAGCACTTGCAACAGTCCTAAGGCGATAGCATTGAGGTTGACAAAGCGTTCAAATGCCTCAACTTTGCCAAGAATTTGGGTCTGATATCGGTGTCATAGTCGAGCAGATACATTGAATCAGGCCAGTCGGTAATTTTGTCGAGTGCTTTGAGCCAGAACCGATAGGCAAACCCACCCAGGAGATGAATAAAGGTGCGAAAAGCGACCTCGATTTTGAAACGTTTTGAATAGGTCTCAATGACCTCTAGTCCAGTGAGGCTGAGGTCTGACGAGAGTAGGATCATCCGTTTGCCACACGACTGTTGAGTGAGGACAAACAGAACCTTCTCGGTTGGGCTATCCCAGTAAAACTGAAAACACTGATAGACCAGCGAGACAGGTTGGCCATAGAGGGAGACCGTTTCGGTTAACCAGCTATCGGTCTCCTCAAATAAATCTCTGAGTTTGATTTTGGCTCCCCATTGGCGAGGTCCTCCTCGTTTCGGGGCAGTTGGATTTGCCGAAAACTCAGCCCGTGCCACAGTCGAGATGCGACTGCGACTAATGAGATGGAGATGGTGTTGACGAAATTTCTGTACCCCCCCCCGGCACGCATAGTAGGCATCCAACACCGCATAGCTGCCCTGCCCCATATGGGTGACACATAGCTGCGCCATTTTCTCGGTCAGACGACTCTCGGCATCATCAGTGGTCGCTATGATGCCATCATGGAGTTTAACCGCAATGAGACTAGCAAACAGGACTGAGTCGAGTCCGATTAAGAGACCTAAGGCACTAAAGTAATGCCCCCGTATCCATTCCGGTTTACTGATGTTGTCGGACTCTTGATGTAAGCCTTTTACCCCAGGCATTTTACGGCCTTCTTTGCTGACCTTAAGCCATCACCGACATACACCCGATGCCCCTTGAATCGATAGCCATCAGTCTGGTGAGTGGAGCCAACGACCCCAACGACGACACACCCGGTCCAGCTCATACCCAGATGAATGAAACCAATGGAGGGCTTGACCATAACACTCTGCACCCAGTCCCAGGGCATTCAAATAACTGGTCACCGCAGGTGGTTGGGTCCTTAACAGGGCTCCCCACAGTAGCAGCACGAACCACTCGAATGTGGCATTACGACTAAAGTGTAATAGATTAAACTTCATCTGACAGAAGGGGGTTATCTGACACTTAGAGATTTGTCAGGTTGTGTTTGATTTTTTACACTCTTTTCTCCGTATTGATCTAATTGTTTTTCTTTCGCTAAATGCGCACTATCGAGAAAGGTTTGTATGGGCGTCTTACCGTAACAATATCGCCCTGAATGAGGTCGTTCCCAATTGTAATATTCTATCCATTCATCCACATCGTTTTGTAGTTCTTCAAGGCTTTGATACACCTTTTTACGAAACGCAATTTGATAAAACTCCTCTAAAATCGTGCGATGAAACCGTTCACAAATCCCATTGGTTTGGGGTGATCGGGCTTTCGTTCGAGTATGGTCAATGTCTTCAATGGCCAGGTACAGCTGATATTCATGGTGTTCTACGTTTCCACAATATTCGGTGCCTCGGTCCGTCAAAATCCTCAGTAATGGGATGCTCTGTTCCTCATAGAATGGAATCACTCGGTCATTGAGCGTATCAGCGGCAACCAGCGCATTCTTACGGTCATACAGCTTCACCTGAGCCACCCGAGTGTAGGTATCAATGAAGGTCTGCTGATAAATCCGTCCGATACCTTTGATATGGCCCACATAGAAAGTGTCTTGAGAGCCTAGATACCCCGGATGATGGGTTTCTATTTCCCCATGGGCTTCCTTTTGTTCCTTCGCCTTTTCGAGGGCTTTTACTTGCGCTTCGGTCAAGATCAGGTTGTCTTGAGCGGCTTTCGCTTCCAGTGCTTTGAGCCGCAGCTTAAACGTTTGAAGGTCATGACGTAGCCAGATTGAGCGAACACCCCCTGGAGAGATAAAAATACCTTGTTTTTTCAGTTCATTCGAGACTCGCACCTGGCCGTAAGCCGGTTGGTCTGTGGCAAACGCAACGACGGCGGATTCAATCTCAGGTTCGACTCGGTTCTTAGGACAAGGCTTTTTACGGTCAATATCCCGTAGAGCCGCTTCTCCACCTGTCTCGTAGAGTTCTTTATAGCGATAGAACGAATCTCGCGATACGCCCATCACTTTGCATGCCTTGGATACGTTACCGAGTGTTTTGGCTAGATTTAAGATGCCTAAGCGGTTCTTGACGATCTTGTCTTGTGTATTCATTGTGACACTCCTGATTCAGTGTGAGTTTACAGGATGTGTCAGATAAAGTCTTAACTATTACAACTAATAGGGCAATCCTCTTTCGCTCAATGCTTAACCATGAACGATTAACGCCCCATTCTGATATTGACCTTGCCGTTTATGGCTTAAAGCCAG
>JBCCXQ010000082.1:0-17120 GCA_039191365.1 Cyanobacteria bacterium P01_F01_bin.13
CCGGTTCCACATTATCGCGAAACGAAAACTGGACTTCAGCATTAAAAAAGCGCAAATCAGCACGCACCGAGTCCAGCGTTTTTACCGCTGCCTGGTACACCTGAATGGCCTCATTTTTTTGGCCTTGCTGCGTTAATACACGCCCCAGCTGCCACTCCCAACGGTAGCGACCATCCGGATAGGAATTTAACTCAGTTAATCGCAGTGCCTGTTGAGTCAACTTTTTTGCCGTTGACCATTGCTTTCGACTCTCATACAGCCGCCCCCGCTGCCCGATGCCGTAGGACTCAGCAATCGCGTCGTCCAGGCTCTGGGCCTGACCAATTGCCCTAACCAAAATGGCATCAATCTCCTCCCAGGTAGGTCCTGATGCCACTGCCTGTTTCGCACTGATGCTTTTGGGTTGCTCCTCGGCGGCAATGGCCTCCATGAGTTGAATTAAACTATTGGCAAAATTCAACTGGGCATAGATTCCTGTACGGCTGGGTGATAATTGCTCCAGACCAGGCAGTATGTCGGGCCATAGTCGATTAGCCTCCGATAGCTGCTTACTCTCTATGCGTAGACTCAACTGATTGAGAGTGGCCTGCAGACCATTAAGCGAGTCAGGGGTGGAACGAGCAATCTGCTGATAAATCTCCAGGGCACGTTCTCGATGGCCTTGGGCTTCTTCTCTCATGCCAATGGCGTTAGCACTATTCCCCAAGGCCCGTTCAGTATTTCCTAAATCCAATAAAATCGAACCTTGAAGAGACTGGGATTCCTCTCTTTGTAGGATATCCAGGCTCTTTTCGAGACTCTTTTTGGAGTCATCCAGTTCTCCAAACTGTCTCTGGGCATTTCCCAGGTGCCACCAGCCTGTTGCCTTAAGCTGGGGCTCCAGCTGAGAATCCTGGAGTAGGGGTGGCACCTCATTCTCTAAGATGGCTTGGGACTGCAGATGGAATCCTAATGTTTGTAGGGCTTTCGCTTGATTGAGCAAGCTGAGTAAAATCCCTCGTTCCTGATCTGCCTGACGGTAGGCAGCGGTCGCCTGACGCCAGGTTGCCAGGGCAGATTCTATATCACCTGTGGTCCACTGCAGTCGCCCTTGGGTATTGAGGGCTTTTGCCAGGGTTTCTGAATAGGTCGAAGCATCAGAGAAGTCCGCAAGATTTTCCAGCAGGGCGAGACTTTTTGTGATTGTTTCCTCGGCAGATGTCAGCTGGCCTAAATGTTGATAGGCTAGGGAGAGATTACTGAGCAGCAGAGCCTGGTTGAGACTGTTGGCTGTATCTGCAGATGCTGTTAGTGCCTGATTCCATACGTTGATGGCCTCTGAGAAGCGTTCTGCTTCATAGAGTTGAATGCCTGTTTGGAGGAGGGATTTTTGGGTAGTGGACTGGGCAATGGTGAGGTTTTGGCGGTCTTGTGCGGGAGCTGAGATATAGGGTGCACTGATAACCTGCACGGTCGCCTTTGCACTATGGCCATCGGTTGCTAAGGCTGAAATGCTAATGGTGACTAAGAAACCGAGAAAAATTGACAGGAGAAAACGTCCTATCTTAGGAGAGGCAAAATGTTTCATGTTAGCGCGCCCCTGTCGATGTGTGCTGGCAGGAACTTTGATAATCTGTCGCTAGTAAAACAATGTCTCCTTGGGCATTTCTGTTCCAGCCCTGAGCTTCGATAAGCGGCTCGGGTGTTTCAGTAACCTGGGGTGGCTCCTCTTGCTGTGCGGTAATTTGACCTGCGGGATAGATGTCTTCTTGGATGCCAGCTCTGCTAAGAGGGTCGTAGGGGTTGGCGGCTAGGCCGCCCCGGCCTGAGTTGGTAAATTCACCATTGGCAGTGATGCTGGCCTGACAACTCTGGTTGATGGCGGGTTCCGCCAGACCTGGTGGGAGTCTAAGGGTTCCTTCATCGGGGTCTACTTGCAGTGTGGAGATGATGACTTCACCGTCGATGCCCGTATCTGAGGTGGCATCGAGATCGTTGGTTCTGTTATTAGGGGTGGCCTCGTTTTCGGTGATGTTAAAGAGGGTGTTGGCTTGAATGTTGATGCGACCGCCGTCGCCTTCGTCAGCGATGGCTAGGATGTCGTTGCCGTTGGCATCGGGACTGTTGGGGAAGAGGGCGATGATGAAAGGGGTGGTGATGGTGACGTTGCCGCCGTTGGCGTCGTTGGAGGCTTCGGCGGAAATGAGGCTATTGTTTCGGAGGATTAGGGCGTCTTCTATATCTAGAGTGATGTTGCCTTCTTCGCTTTCTTCGACAGAAGCACGGAGTTGGCCATTGTTGAGGATGGTGGTACCAGCGACGACTTCCAGGATGCCGCTGTTGCCACTGCTGTTGCCGCTGACTTCGACTCGTGCGCCATCTTGGACATGGAATTGGCCGTCAGTTTGAATGAAAACATCTCCTGCGGGTCCTGAGCTAGTTGAGCGGGCAGATAGACTGCCATCGCCAGATAAGGTAATGTTCTCTGGGACGGCGATAAGAATTTGACCACCGTCTCCAAGGCCATTTGTAGCTGCTGAAATCTCAGAATCTTCTTCGAAGTTGATTGCTAAGGAGTCTCCTTTGAATAAGATTGCTCCAGCTGCACCTTCTCCAGATGTACTAGAAGTGATTTGGGCATTATTGTTGAGAGAGAGACGCTGAGTGTCCAACATGATTTGTCCTCCCTGACCAGTAGCACCTGTCGAACTGTCTTCGTCTGGTGTGACTGCGGCTGCAATGCGGCTGTTATCAATCACAAGTGAGGGTGTATTAATTGTAATGTCCCCAGCGTTTCTCTGACCGACGGTTTCACTAGTGATTTCACTGTCATTTTCTACAGAGACACGGTTGTTTGCATTAATAATTAAGTTCCCTAAGGTATCTACATTCAAGGCATCACCACTGGTCTTGATATTTATCCCAGAATCATTGATGGAAAGAACATCAGTTTGAATCGCAAGCTCACCTGAATCACCTGCGGGCTCACCCGAGGTCCCTAATGAGCTACTTTCGATAACCGACACGTCATTGAGTAAAGTAGTAGTGGTTCTGAGATTTATTGTTCCCCCATCACCTGTGGCACTGGTGCCGACACCCAATCGGGAATTGTTTAGCGAGAGTCGCTCGGTAATAATAGTTATATTGCCACCTCCTCCTGAGGCAGCAGTACTACTGGTAATCGTACTATCATCCAGTGTTACGGATTCATCTGTTGTTATTAAAATCTCGCCAGCATCGTCTGGACCAAACGTGATGCTGTTAATCAGACTATTATCCATCACAAGATGATTGGCATTAATAATAACCGTACCTGCCCCACTAAATGGGGTAAATGTATTTAATCGCGTTCGCTCAAGGAATACATCTGCAAGATCGATATTATTGGGATACGTTAAACTAAGATTGTCACCGTCGATAGTTAAATTGACTATTCCGGTATTTCTTAACCCTCCTAGCTCAACTTGTCCACCAGGAACTGTTATCTCGCTTGCTCGCCCTGACGATATAGTTGGCGAACGTTCTAAAACGATATCTCCCCCTATTAGAAGTAGGCTTTTATTTTCTGGAACACTTAAGCCACTAGAAAAAGTTGAGAAATTAAACGCAGTTGACTGGCTGGTGATGGTTTGAGGGATGGCTTGGGTAAAGAGAAATGCGGATGGATCGACCGTAAGTAACGTAAAGTCACTGTTGGTGTCGATAGCACTAAAGACACCCTGTTCCCCAAACTGGATAGCATCGGCTGTGGTGGCTGCAAATGAGCCACCAATGTCTAATTGGCCGTTGGGACCAAAGAAAATGCCGCTGGGGTTGAGCATAAATAGGTTGGTCTCACTGGTAAGATTAGTGCGAATAATGCCATTAATCGTAGATTCGTTGCCACCAGTGACCCTAGTAATAATATTACGAATGTTGGTGGGATGGTCAAAAACTACGGTGCCGCCCTCGGGTACGGAAAATTGAGTGAAGCTATGGAAAAGGTTACTGTCAGTAGAGTCAGTGTTACCACCTATTACTGTGCACAGGGGAATACATGAACCAGGATTAGGGGTTAGTGTTGTGCTATCGGGGATTACTTGTCCCCAAACAGCTTTTGGTATCAGCAAGCTGCAAAGAATCACCTTGCTGGTCAACCAGGCTCTCGAGTTACGCTTTTTTGACAACACAATGACGTCTACACTCCGCTCAACTTAGGAAATAATACAGTGCTGGCTAGAATTCGCAACCGTTCTCTTGAGTTTTATAAAACTGTCAAACGTCCCCTTCAACGATGTTCAAGGGAACGTTATTCTTAGGATATGATCAGTGTTAACCTAATGACCCTAGGGGACGATATCGTATTTGATATGAGTATCACCAAACGGAGTCATGATTACAGCCTCTGCATTTGTTTGGGTTGGATCGATATCCAGTGGCTGATGACACATGCAGAAAAAAGCATTATTCCAGTATTGCCAGAGATTACCAGGGGTCGACAGATTAAAGTTAGTGTTGGGTGGATAGTTGACCCATACTGAGGTTTGATTGACTATTAGTGGAGGGTTGCCTATCTTCTTGTTTAAAAAGCGAATGTCTATTGGGCTGTTAGGTGGCCAATTGCCGACAAGCTTGACTTTCTTGAGTACTATTTTCGACATTACGATTTTCTTCCTTTGATAGCAGGGGATGTGCTTACGAAGTCAAGAGAGGAGGCAGTGCTCAATTTACAGTGCAAATTCAGGAAGTTTACAATTGTAATGTAGCTCTCAATGACGATTCCATAGCTACATCATGCTTACCTGTACATCTCTTTGAGTAGTACCCAATGGGGTACTTTATACATAGCGGTTACCTATTCCGTCGGCTGGGTTTACCGCTACCAAAATTTTTACCTCAACACTAAACTCTCGTAACACTTTCACCCCAGTGATCCCCTCCATCAATGTCCATAGCGTGATGCTGTGTAATGACAGGTTTTGCGTATATTCCCCAACGGAGACATGTAACAAGTTTTCCAAAATTGCATAAGTGTTGCCACCCCGTAGGCTGGGTTCATCCTCTCCCGTACCTTCGCTTCATCACCAACCTCCTTCCAACCAACCCAGTCCCCCCCATCGATCCTCCTGCAATGCCTTCGTGTCAGCCCTCTACGATTTTTTCTCTGACCCATTGTCGGATAGCTTTTCGAATAGCCCGTCGTCCTTGGAGACGATGGGCTTCAATGATTTCTGGGAGTTGTTTTATCGGTAAATTCGGTAGAGCAAGACTATGTACTGCTGGAATATAATTGCCATCTGTAAGATGATAAATCTCTAATTCACCTTGGTCGTAACACCAAATTTCTGGCACATCTAAGCGCGCGTAGATAGGAAAGCGATCTAAAGACTTACTAGTTAAATCAATCTCTAATGCCAGATCGGGTGGCGGATCGCCTTGGCTAAGATCTAGATCAAGTCTGCCTCTAACTGCAGCTTCATTCTGAAAATAGAAACAATTGTCTGGTTCAATGCCTGCCATTTTTGCACGCTTACGCCAGGTAGTTGAACCATAGCTTTCATACTCTAAATCTAGCTCATCAGCAATATCTTTGACTGCATCGCCCAGAACCTCTTTGAAATGTTCATGCTCTGGTAACGGGGTCATAATTTCTAGAGAACCATTGTCATAGGCAAGGCGGACAGAACATTGATCCCTCAGGTTATAAAGCAAGTTCTCAAACTGTTCCCAGCTGATATTGTTGAGTACAACTCGGTCAGCTCGTTGTACGGTTGCAAACATAGTTCTGCTAATTACCCGATGAGTCACCTAACCATAGGGTAATCCAACTAAGCAGCGCAGCTTAATTTCTTATAAAAAGAAAACTAGCCGTTTAACTTCTCGGATTTTGCTCCCAAACTCCTAATCCTGGAGGCTTTGAGTCTAGTCTCCCCCAGGATTGGGCGATAGGAAGGGCCTCGATATCTGAGCCCTAATTGGGATGATCCACGTGATAGACCATGGTCAACTTGCTAGTTCCTCGGGGCAAGATTCTTCCATGATGGCAACAAGATGCTGCTTGGCGTAGATGTTTTTGATGTGTTTCTTCACGGTATTGAGGGCAATGTACAGCTCTGCAGCAATTTCTTGGTAGGTATACCCGATGCGGTGCAATACCCATACGTCCGCTTCTCGGGGACTGAGGCCATAACGAATGACCTCCGTGCGGGCAAGATTCTGCTGCGAATGCTTATGATTTTCTAAAATTACTAAAATTTTGGGAGTACTGTGCTGACCGATATTTAGCCATCTGGCGCGAATGCGAAACTGGTCGTACGTTTGCTTTATAAGCAGCTCCGATTCAGCCGTTGTGAGATGTTTGGGAAAGTCTCGGCGGCTTTTGATCAGAACCTGGCAGGCCTGCCAAATCTCTTGGGGAACCTGGCCGATGCAGGGATAGTGTTGGGCGATGCGATCGCACATACGTCGACCAACCTGGTTACTCTGTAACAATTCACCTGCTTCAGTCAGAATCAAAATGCCATCAACTAAATTATTCAGAATAGTAGTGCTTAAATCATTAAATGGGGTTTGATTAGCAAAATTAGGACATGTGTGGGACGGGTAGTTGGAGTGATCGAGCAAGGGGCGTTTAGCTATCATGGTTCTCTCACAATTTCAAACTTGAGCTATGAAAACCTGAGCTTCCATAACCCATCAGGGGCAAACTTGCGGAGTAGATGCGAGGTACTAATAGTTAATAAGGTCAATCCCGCAAAAATATGCGTATTTTGCCGTTACTGCTTGGCAAGACAGACCGATCGGGCAAAGAGGCTAAATACCGATGTCCTTCAACTAGAATCATACCTAGGATCAGCCATGCCTGCATTCCCATCAGCCATGCCGTAAACTTTTGTATTACTGCCTCAGGGGGCGTTATCGCTATTTAAAGAATTCGGATTTGGTATCAGACCCATCTATCTTGCTAAAAAAGGGGCAATAGCTCCAGTTCAAACGTTTAAATTTATTTAGTTTTGTATCATGCTGGCGCTGCTTTTTCGTGGCATAAATCATCTGGCGTAATAATTCCATTTAAATTGTCCATCGGCGTTGTCAATAGGTATGGGTATTTCACATCCCCCAACCGTTTGCCCTGTTGGTAGTGATATTGCATCAGCCGCTGAAGTATATCGGGTGCATATAGGATCTGCGCTGGCTGCAGCTGCCCTAACAGGCGGGCCTGACGATAGTGAAAACTGTTGCACAGTTGTTGCTCTAGTATTTTTGCTAGCTGCTGTTGGGAGGGTACGGGATGATCCATCAAGAGGGTGTAGTGGGGCTGAGGAGAACGCATTGGAACTAAACATGTGAATGCTTTAACCGGCAAGCCTAGCTGCGCTATAACCTGACTGACGTAGGCGAGGCTGAGTTTTTCACCTACCAGATCGCTGGTGGCATGGCTGCGGCCCAGGAACTTTAGACAGGGAGTGGCCCGGTAATAGTGGGTGGGTTCGATGCGATCGCACATCCGATAGCGATATAGCCCACCCTTTTGGGAAATAATCACCGTATAGGTCTGCCCCAGTTCCAATTCATGAAGTAGATGAATCTGGCCCTGGTCATCCTCAAACTCAAAAAATACTTCGCTAAGCAAAGGCACATAGCCCCTAGCCTTGATCAGAGGCACGGTCATTGGGGCTTCGGTGGCGAGCAGACCTTTCCCCTGGATCAGGGTGTTGGGGAAGTGGGCCTGGAGACTACTCACCTGATCGGCGGCCATGGCACTATTCCAGCAGGAGATGAGTTTTAACTGGGGCCACAACGCTTCCCAATCGATGGGACGCAGGCTTAGCAACCGAGACCGAGCTGGTGATAGCTGACCCATTAGCTGAGACTGCAGTGTCTGATAATGGGCTTGAATATAGTCAAGCTGCACCCTGAGAAAACTAGGGCTCCAGATGGAGATAATCTCTAGGCTTTCGGCTAGCAAAAGAGTTTTACACAGCCTGGATTGAAACACATCGGGTCGCTGGGGTTTATGGGCATCCGGTGGCGACACCAAAAATGGCTTTAGCAACCAGCGTAGCCAACGATCGAGATACTCAGAATCATCCTGCAGTCCTGTCGTTGTTTCCCCGGGTGCCAGCAGCTTAGGAGAAATCGCCATGTATACCTGACCGGTTTCAAACCGAGGACCTTGGGTAATCAGGTCATAGGCCCAAATGCAAAATAACGTATTAAAAGACGTGCGGAGAGCGCCAGTGTAGGGAATATGCTTTGCAGGACCGCTACTGCCCGAGGTTTTTTCATAGAAAAGCATAGGGTCTGGGGTCAGCGTTCTCCCAGACTCAATCCAGGGCTGCAGGTCTTCGTAGGAGACAATCGGCAGTTTATGCCAATCGTCAACAGAGTCAATTCCTAGAGATTGACCATAGTCACTCTTCCGTAACTGGTCTACTAGCTTTTGCTGCAGTCGTTGCTGGGTGGTCTGGGGCTGGGCCAGGGTCTGTTCAAAACGCTGAGCTGTGGGTGCAAGCAGAGCCGCAAATCCCTTAATCAACCAGCGCATAGGTCGCCTCCTGGGCATTATCGATAGTTTCATGCGGGTAAATCTTACTGCCAGCTTCCAGGTAGCTACCCGCTGTTACGGTTACCCCAGGGCCGATATACGAGCCTGCGCCGATAAAGCTGTTATCCCCAATGGTAATGGGTTTGAGATATAGCATCAGGTTGTCACGTCGGGGTTTAACAATGTGGCTGTAAAGGCCTACACAGTGCCCAAAAATTATATTGTCGCCAATGGATAGCAGAGCGCGATCGGCAATCTCCAGCCTGGGAGTCCAGTAAACCTGTTTGCCAATGTGGGCACCCCACAGGCGTAGCCATGCGGAGAACATACCTGGTACGAGCCTTAAAAGTGTTTCTAAAGCAGGAAAGGCAATGTAGATAGCTTGTATTTGATGGCTGCCCCACCAGGGAGAATAGTCATGGCCCTGAAGGTAGCTAATGCCGGGCGTTAAAGGATAAATCCGGCTGTGGATCCGATGGGCAATGACCGGCAATCCGTAGAGAAAAAAAATACACAGCATGACGCTCGACAGACTATGGTGCCAAATGCCGTAGCCTAAAGAGCATGCTGCCAGACCCAGGATAAGGCCTGGGAAAAAGGAGAGAAGTGTACTTAGTAGGGTCATGATTGGCGTTTCAATCCACAACAGATGATGGCTCGACAGGGTATATAAGCTTGCGCCACAGGCTTAAACGGCTGTCTTGCCCCAGTTGCAATGGCCAGCGGTCAGCCTGATACAGCGTGCCATGGACGCGATCCCACAGTTTAAAGTTCGCCCCGTAGTTACAGGTAATAACACCACTAGTATGGTGCCAACCATGGTCCTGGGGCAGGATGAGCCAGGGGGTCAGCCATCGCCATAGCCAACTTTCTGGCAACGGGCTAAATCGACTGTGTCGCCACAGGTCCAATGCGGCGGTTAGACTCACCCCCACCAGATACGCTCTGGGATCCGCTAACAGAAAGATAAATAATCCGTGGACCCACAAATACACAATTAAAAAGCTGCTCCACAGCGTATTACGGGAGGTGCCTAAGACATCCATGACCGTTACTGTGTGATGGACCTGATGGGCAAACCACCCCCAATGACTGTGGAGCAAGCGATGATTCCAATAGTAGAGATAGTCCACGGCCATAAAGCTGAGGCCAAATGCCAGCAGGGGATGCATTGGCAAACTTTGACTATATGCGGGAAATAGTTGCTGATACAACAGTTGTAAAAGGGTCAGTTGCAGTAACGGAATCAGGATTCCTTGAACCCATAGGCCTGGGATATCCAGGAGCCAGTCGGCCAGGGATTTTTGCTTCAGTTCTTGCCAGCTATACCAGCCAGTGAGCGCTAACAGCCCTGTAAATGCGACTAAGACAAGCATGGACTAGACCCAAAATGTGACATCAAGGGACTTATCTGGGAGCTGACGCGGATCTTTGCCTGCTGCGATCGCATCCCGAATCGATTCCACAAAGATATGGATGGTATCGGCTGGGGTGTGGTGGAAGTGAGTCCCGTATTTTGCGATCGCATCTCCCTGCACCTCCAGAGCCACCATGTCCTGGTCAATAATTCGCTGGGCCGTCCACTTTACAAAGGGTTTTGCCAGCCAGTTCCAGATACCGTAGTTAAAGGTGACATCGGTATACACCAGTGTGGAATTCTCGTTTTCCGGCACCGACTGGCTCGTGATAAAACAGCGGCGATGGGGCCCCATCGTGTACTTCACACTAGTCACATTGGGCATGTGAAAGGCATCGCGATGGTAGATCTCATGGCCCTTAGGGTTCAAAAACCAGCTTGACCACCCTAGATTATCCGTCTCATGGCGATAGGTGGCGGTGACTGTGCCCTGGCGACGCTCCACCGTCATCGCCAGCTGCTGTTGTCGCGCCGTGCGAAAAATGCCGGGATGCACCGAGACCGTATGGGGAATGTCGATAAAGTTTTCAGCACAGTTGGTGACATTATTCGCAAAGCGATTAATTACCCGTACCGTTGCCCAGCCCGACTCCTGGTAATGGGGCATGGCCACGGGCTCAGTCTCTAAGCCTCCCCGCAGTCGCACGTAGACATAGCCATCCTGTTCACACGTATCGTAGGCTTTCGCACAGCGGTTTTGGGTTGGGGTAAAGGCCTTCCCCTCTGCCGGTATGTGCACCACATGTCCTGTTTGGTTGTAGCGCCAACCATGGTACGGACATTGCAGCACCCCCTTTTGCACAGACCCTCCCGACAGCTGCGTATTGCGATGAAGGCAGCGATCTCTCAAGGCAACCGGCTGACCATCGGCACCGCGAAAAATAACCAGCCATTCGTCAAGTACGATGCGCTGCAGAATGCTCTTAGCCTTGAGTTGCTCACTTAGGGCAACAACGTACCAAAAGTCTTCAAACTGGATTGGGATTTTGATCGGAGCTTCCATAGGGACAAATTTCCAGGTCGTGGGTGATGTCTAGCTGACAAGCGAGACGAGCATTGGGCGTATCAGGGGCAAGTACGTCTAACATTTCTTTTTCCTCTGCATCAGGCGGTGGAGTGTTCCCCAAAATAGTGACTAAACACGTGCCACAAATACCCGTACGGCAGCCAAAGAGAATAGGAGAGTTTTGGACAGTGAGTTCGTCGGCCAGAGGAGTGTGGGCGTTGAGGATGACTGCATCATGCTTGCCCTTAGGAAAAGAGATTTTACAAGGCATGCACTTCATCCCCCACCCCCTTCTCCTAGAAGAGGAGAAGGGGAGACCGCACCTAAACTTTGTGTTCCAAATGATTCAGAAGACCCATTCAAAGTCCCTCTCCCCCGAGAGAGGGATTTAGGGTGAGGCCTCGACCACTTTGATGGTACCAACCGATTCACATACCTCACGTAGTGAGCAATGGGCTCATCCACCGGCAGCAGTCGCTCGGTGCTAAAGCGAATATTGTCGTAGATTTTGCCGTCCTCACCCCGCAGCGCATAGTAGCTCAGCCGTGTCAGCCATAGCAGTAGATGAGTAATTATCCATCCCCACAGCCCAGGCCGTTTTTTAGTCATATAAATGGGTTGGATCACCGTTTGATTGCCGTCAGGACGATAGGCATAGAGCATGTGCAATTCAGGTAGCCATCGCACCCTTTTCATCATCGTCAGTAGGCCCAAACAACCGTGGGCATAGCGCATGGAGTAGGCATAGCTCGGTCCTAAAATAGCGCGGCCTAAACGCTCTCGCCAGTTGGTATTGAGCAACTCACCGCTGAGGGTAAAGTCAATCTGCTCCCCCTCTTGCTGCAGCGACAGTTCCAAATCTACTGGCAGATGGTGCACCGTCTGAAGATGCTGTACATCAATGCCGTTGATCATACAAATGTGGTGATGGCATTGGCGCGTCAGAGGTTTATCAGCCACGACCGCCAGTTCCTGCCCCTTAAGTTCATTAAACTCAGCAACCGTTGTAGGTGCAACTTTATCGGGATAGATCCAAATAAAGCCATACTTTTCTTCGGTGGCGTAGGGCTGAAGTTGTGTGCCAGTTGGAATGTGGTCCTGACAGGGAATGTCCTGGCAGTGTCCTTCACCATCAAATGCCCAGTGGTGAAAAAAACAGCGTACCTGATTGCCATCTACACTGCCGATGCCGAGGTCGGTTCCCATGTGAGGGCAATAGGCATCCAGGGCTCGCACATGGCCATCGCTACCACGAAAGATGGCAATCCGTTGGCCACAGATATCAAAGGATTTAACAGTCTCTTTCGGAATATTTTGAGAAGCGGTTACCAGGTACCACCCCTTCGCTACAATATCCCAGTTGTTAAATAGGGTTGTCATAGCTGTTTATCTCCCATAAATTTGGGTTGGGTGAGCATAGCCGGATCCCAACCCAAATCTGGCGAGTTCTCTTTTTTGCCGACGCAGATACCGCTTTATCGAAGCCTGCTCCATAATCGCCATGGCGCGATTGCTCGACCATACATAATCCAGTGGTTCTAGATAGGCTCGGTATGATGCCATGGCTTCCTGATGGGTTTGATAACTGCGGTGTAACCCATCGGACTCCTGGGTAAAACAGGCCTGCATCATGGCTTTGGCTTCAGGATCGTCCATGGAAAAGATGTGCGATCGCAACAGTTCATACACCTTTGAATACAGTGCAGGGTCGTGCCAAAAAATCCCGTTTATCACCACTGAAAACTGCCGATGATCCTGCTGACAGCCGCGAATTCCCAGGTTCGCTACCATCGCTTCAAACTTTGTAGGGTTGGGTAAACACCGAATCACCTCATGGGAGAGTAGGGTGGAACTATTAAAGTGAAAGCTCTCATCCATAAAATGGTAAAACGAGATTTTTGATGGGATGGGAGCTTTCTCTTGATTGGCATGGGTTTGATAATATCGACTGAGCTGATGCTGCACCAGTTTTCCATTCAGCGTGCGCAGACCTCGCACCGTAAAGTATTGACAGGCTAAGAAACTGTTGCTTGTAGATATCAGTCCAAAGGCTTGTAGCTGCAGTCGCTTCCACCATTGCTTGAGCCGATTGGTATCGGCAAAAATCATGGTTTCGCTAAAGGGTCCACGCATCGGGTAGCTAAATAATCGCTTGCCTAACAATGCTTGCTCAGTCTGCTCTGCCACTGCTCGAAATGCGCTGATGTGTGCCCGCTCTTGTGAAGATTCTAGATCCAGCATGTCGCAGATGGTGCGAAACCCTTCGTGGGCATATAGCGCCGCCGCACTGGTCTGGTTAAACAAGATGGTGGCAATTTCAGCGGAGATAATTTGTGAGTAGTAAGCCACCCAGTACAGCTGATTGAGAACCGTGCGCTGGTAGTCGCTAGCCTGGTCCCAGAGGGGCGTTCCATATAGTAGCGAAAACGCCTCAGGATTCCAATAGCAATCGCTGCAGTCGTCATAGCAAAAGGCCTGCCCTGCCTCATCCAACAACTGGGTGTGGTCTTGGTGTTTATTTCGCCGATAGTTAATCTCTAATCTGCGTCGTAGAGGATCATGCAGGTTGTCGCTTTTGGGGAGATGTCTCTTCTCCTGCTCCCTCTGCTCCTGTACTGTATTCTGATGAAATATTTTAACCATAGCTAGCTGCCTCCTCTGGACTGAGGGGCATAAATAACCCTTTGTTTTCTAAGTCATTCACAATCTTGCTGCTAGTGCCCACCATCAGTGACTTCAGTAGCTGCAGCCGCTGATGGCTGTGGGTGACGGTGTCTAACTGTTGCAAAATCTGGATCCGCTGGGGGCGGGAGAGGTGGCCTTTTGTGGTTGAGATCGCAGCCACTACTCGCTGTGGCCCTACCCGCACCATCTGCAAAAATGTCGCCAAACAGTCTGCGATCGCGGCTTTACTGCCGGGTAATATCTGCATCTGTTTAAACAACATTGCGCCAGTGCTATGGTGCCGCGACTCTGCCTGCAGAAAGCTCTGAAATAATCTCTTTAGTGAGTCATCGTTACAACCTCTGGCCAGACGTCGATAGTGAGTTAGACCCCAGCCCTCTAGCACCACCTGTAATACAAATAAAAGAACAGACTTGTCGGAACTTTCTACAATTTCAGCCAGTAACTGTAAAAAGGGATCGTCCACTGGTGCTGTTGTAATTAACGTCCCATAGGGATGTAACTGTGCTAAATGGGTGGTTTCATCTGCCGTGAACAGGCTGTAAAGCATGCGTTCTTGCATACTCTCAGCCATTAGTATCATCTTGGCCATGTAACCAACACCGGCCTGCTCGATGTAAATAGATTCTTGCAACAGCCCCTGATTTAACTTAGATAGAATCTGTTGCTGTTCCAGGCGATTGGCCTCTTGAAAGATAGACACCTGATGCAAGTCAAAATAATCGGCATCCCAATAAAGGCGCTCATGACTTATGCAGGGTGTATCAATCTCAGCCCTTGCTCGCAAGGCCGCAGTTAACATCCGATTAACGCTGTTGTCTGGGGCTACATCTGACAGCTCAAAGCCAGATATAGTCAGGGACTTATCTGTGATCATGTTACGCTGCTCCAATTACCCCAAGTCAAAGCTTTCTGACGATTTATATGGTGGATAAATTGCAGAATCGATTGATCTGCCTGCAGGGGTGTTTGAAAGTTAAACCGAATCCCCTGAAATACTTGAATATCTCCAGTGGCAAAGTAAGCAGCCACCTGGCGAGTAATCCACAAAATCAGTGGGTTTAAAAGTTTTCCAGCAAAGCGTTTTGGCGTAATTAACATTGTCCAACCTTCGGTTTTGCCGTCAGCTATAGGCCGTAGGGCAAACATAATATGAAAGTGAAAAAAGTCTGGTCCGACAGTGACGGTGCCCGTGCTGCCATACCAGTAGCACATCTTGTAGGTCACTTCGTTGCGATACAGTGGGCGGAGCAGTTTTACAAATCGAGAGACTTCACCTCCCCGAGTGATGTTGTTTAAACATAGAGCATTGTCATTCAAAGCTTTAGCCTTGAATCGCACCTCTAAGGGAAGATTGTGCACCGAGTTAAAATGATGAGCATCAATGGCATTGATCATCAACACATTCGGATGACAGTTGCGCTCAAAGCGATAGCTCAGGGCCACATCACAGTCTATATTTGCTAACTCCGGTACATAGGGGGGCGGATAC
The DNA here is from genome assembly GCA_039191365.1 of Cyanobacteria bacterium P01_F01_bin.13. Lineage (GTDB taxonomy): Bacteria > Cyanobacteriota > Cyanobacteriia > Phormidesmidales > Phormidesmidaceae > Leptothoe. Next base: position 15,107 of record JBCCXQ010000082.1, read on the forward strand.
TTGGGTTGATCGCCAGTCCAGATCCAAATCATCCCGTAATGTTCAGCTGTTGGCCATTGGCGAATCTTCGTATTAGCTATGACCTGGTCATACCGATGGCCATATTGATCACGCGCTGGAATGGCAACACACTGCCCGGTGTGATCAAATCTCCAGTGATGGAGGGGGCAGCGCAGACAGTCTTTTTCTACTTTGCCTTGAGCTAACATTGTCCCCATATGGGGACAGTATCCATCCAGGGCAACAACCTGATGAGATTGAGTGCGATAAATAACTAATTTTCTACCCATTAACGTGAGTGATGCGATCTGTCCTGGCTTTAAATCGCGAGCAGGCAGAGCCCAGTACCATCCTTCTACAAACCGTTCTGAACAGTTAAAGACAGGATGTTTCATGCCGCTAACCTGCGACTAAACCACATACGGCGACCGGCAGCTGTGAGGTTTTCGGCACAAATTTCTGTGAGACACACCAGTTCATCTCCCTGGCTGTGACCCGGATTGACTTGTTCAAAAAAGTGAATATGAGGGTCACTACGTCGCTCCGGTGGAATGTTTCCCAGAATGGGTGAAAGTTTCTGAGGCTGGGGGAAGTGAACAATGCCAGTCTTATGGTTATAGGCATTGCCAAACTGTTGCTTAGCGAGTGTATCCATGAGTTGTTGCATACTCTTGGGCGTGGGCTGATCATAGCGAGGGTAGAATACTTGCCAAAATGTGGGCAAGAGTCGATAGGTACGAAACCCAGAGGAAATTAGCAACCAAAAGAGACGCTGATCAGGGCAACGCAGCTGATTAATGGCCTGAATCCAGGCACGGGGCAGGGTGGCACTACTCCAGGCTGATGGATCGACAATCGTATCACCGGAGTAAACAACGCTTAGCAGGGTGTCATTCACGGTGACATCATAAAGGCTCAGAGTCGAAAATCCCTTTAATTGAGCCCCCGTATTTTTGAGCAAGATAACCCAATTCTTATTGGCTAAATCGTTGGTAAATATTTCTGGTGTAACACCACTAAAGTGCTTTTTCAGCAGGCGATACATGGCATCATGCTCGTCACTGTTTAAGGCTTCAGTGGACACCAGTTGGGAATGCATCATGGCTTTGTACGGGGTTGATCTGATTGCATTTAGCCCTATCTATTTGGGAATTCGCAATGAGCTGAATGAACTTGTTACGTAGGATCCGTCTTAATGGGTAGTAACCCGAAAGGCTCCGAAGTTTATGTAAGGATGCACTGCTAGAAGTGCGGTACATTAGTCCAAATCTTTAAAGGTTTTATAAATTCCCTCAGTAAGCACTTAGTGATTTTTCGAACGAATCGCTAGGTTGGGAGCAACTCATCTTCCTTTTCTCCTTCGACGTCGTCATGTATTCACTGCAGTCAGTTCAATCTCGTCAAAAATCCAATAAAACCGTAGCGAATGCGATTATTTTGACGGTAGCCGGTACGATGACGGCTGTGGGCGCTTGGGTGGTGCTGTTTACAACTGGAGCCATCACTCTGGGCGGTGTTCCCTACTCTGTGCTAATGAAAGTCTGGGACAATCCAGCTGCTCGCTCGGCATTATTAGCGGGTAAGGAAACCGAACTGCATGATCTGATGAACAACCTGGGTATTGAGTACGACATTAAAGAGTATTACCGTAGCCGTATCCAGGACCCCGTTAAGCTCGATCAGCATATCCACCAAATCCTGTTTGACCGCACTGGATATGTGGGCGATGCCTATACGATCAAAGGCCGCACACTGGTGCTGAAAGATCCTGCCAAAATTGAAGAATTGCGGAATTGCCCTAGCTGTTAGGTCCCCAGGGGTGTGCTCCGATTATCGTCGTAACAGTTTTGCCCGTAGTTGATTACCCAGCATCTTTGCTTCAGGAATACCGAGGGCAAAGGCTGCCACAGCAAATATCCCAAGACTCATAGCTCCAGCACCACATAAAACAATTAGGTTTGTTATAAATCCTTCTGTGCCGAGCCAGGTTTCCAGCCCCCATCTGCTAGCCCAA
>JBCCXQ010000083.1:0-16935 GCA_039191365.1 Cyanobacteria bacterium P01_F01_bin.13
ACAACTTCAATCGAAAATATAAACTGGAAGGAAGTGTCCGAGATATTCAAAGCTGTCGGATGGGGAGAAAGGCTTCCAGAACAAGTTAAACTCTCATTCGCAAGAAGCTCCTTTAAGCGCTTTGCTTACATCAGTGATGAATTGGTTGGTGTAGGTAGAACAGTTGACGATGGATATTACTATGGATGGATAGTTGATTTGGCTGTGTTGCCCAAATATCAAAAAAATGGGATTGGCTCTAAAATCCTTAGTGAACTTGAAAACGACCTCAAGCCTTTTCTCACTACGATGTTGACAGCCGCACCAGGGAAAAGCAGCTTTTATGAAAAACTAGGTTGGCATAAACAGTGCTCAGCCTATATATGGCCTCGCTCAGAAGAACAAATACGCTCATTCTCTGAAAATTGCTAACAAGAACTTGTAACAGAACGGAAATATACACTATTAATGGGGCGAAATTAAGTGTTGTGGGATGGGTGTTTCAAAGAGCTTTTAGGTACGGTGGGAAACACTCTATCAAAGCGTTGATTCACCCATGCGATTCTGAGAATCAAGAGATGCTTGAGACCAGGCTCACTCCAACGCATGCCAACCCCCTTGAATCGTTGCTGAATCAACCATTTACAGGCACTTTCAACCATCCCAGAGCCCAAGGGTATTTGTTGGCGCTCAAAGGGTTGATAGCGAATGTGAGCATGGTGACGTTGAAAATACGCCTGGACTTGAAGCAATGTGGTCAAGTCTTTACCCGTGAAGAGATCGGTATTCACCAAGGAGGTCAGCATCGCCAATAGTGTCTGGTGTTGACCATGGCGTAAGGCATGTCGCCATCGCTGGAACCACTGCCGTTGTCCGGCTTGATGGTTAAACAAAGCGGTGGTCGCTCGCCAGAGATGTCCAGCGGCATGGTAAAAATCGAGAACAGCGATAGCACAGTGGGCAAAACACTGCCGATAGACTCGCCAGAACCCTCGTCCCCCATCACTGATCCAGATGACCTGAGAGGCTGACTCCATTGATTGTCGGTGAGCTTCGAGTTGGAGGACCGGGATAAAACTCTCAAGCGGGCCGAGCACAGCGACCAACCGTCTGTGCAGCAACTGAGACACCGATTCTCCAGAGCGTGTTCGGCGCTTACCTAACCGAGCCAAGATGCCAACTTTGACCTCTCTCCAAACCGTTTTACCTTTGGGTGTTTTCGGATGAGGACGCATCGGGACCATGACGCCATCGGCTCCAATCAACAACGGTAAGTCCCTCAAGGTGTCATCAAGGGCATCCGGTGCCACGCATTGACTCGCTTGCTGTTGGGCCAATTGCTCAGACAGCTCGGCCAAGGCGATGTGACCACGATGTTCAACCCAATGCCAGAGACTGCTGGCACTCACCTGTAGACCACTGAACTGCCCGAGCAACCAAGCGGCTAACTCATAGGGCACAAAGATACTGAACAAACAGCCCAGACGCACCAATTCATCACTACTCTTTTGATGCTTCACAATCCCTAAGGTCTCATCCAATGGGGCATATAGCGTTCCTCGACACCCGCTTGGGCAACACCCAACTCGACGCTTTCAGTGCACCACACCGATGAGGGTCACCATCTGCCGAGGGCGAAATCCTTTCGAACGCAAACGATGACCACACTGGGGACACTCCGGCCATGGATGGGAGACCTGAGCGCGTTGGTTGAGGTCTATCTCTAACACAATTCGGGCGAATAAAAGTCCCAGTTGAAGCGCGGCACAGACTTTGCTAGCAAGGCTTTCGGCTTGTTCAAACACGGTCCATTGCTCAGACCATTCTGGGGTTTGACGACAGATCTCTTCAATAGACGATACAATCATGACTAAGTTTTTTGTTTGGGACGGGACTATTATCCCATCCCTTTTTTCTTGTCTATAAAGGGTCCCACAACACCTGGATACGCCCCTAAACGATGAAGCTAAGCGGTTTTTATCAAAGGCAGTCTCCTACCAGTCAGAGCTGGCCGCTACCGCCACTGCCGTTGCTGTTTTCAAAAAGGGTTCGAACATTGTGCGAGACATGGTAGTCAGCTCCTCAGGAGCTTGCTCAGGAGTACCTGCCTGAAACGGAGGCTGTGGAGCATACTCCATAATCAGCTGCACCCACTGGGCGTATTGCTTGTCTTTTAGCTTAAGCCGCCAGGGTCAGTCCAAAGTCTATTCCTGCGGTTACACCGCCGCCGGTCAATCGGTTTCGATCTTCAACAACTCTGTCAGTTTTGGGCTCGGCTCCCAATGTTTTAAGAATCTCCAGCGCACCCCAGTGGGAAGTTGCCTTATAACCACGGAGTAGTTCTGCCGCACCTAAAACTAGTGAACCTGTGCAAACGCTAGTGACATAGTCTGAGTGACGTGATCTTAAAAATGACAGAATGTCAGCATCTTGCATCATCTTGACTGTACCTGAGGTGCCTCCTGGAATAAATAAGACGGCTAATTCTTCGGGACATTCGTCAATGATCAGGGTAGGCTGAATACTAAGCCCCGTATCACTGGTTACCAACTCTTTAGTCTTCCAGACAAGGTGTACTTCATACCCATCGAGTACAGAAAATATATGATGTGGACCAATGAGATCAAGAGCTGTAAAACCTGGATAAACTAGCATTGCAATTGTTGTTTGGTGGTTGTCTGACACCTTGATAGTTTCCTCTTTAGTAAATGTTTTCAGTTTTCTCGTTTTTCTATACTGCTCAAATAGCGTCTGATGTGAGAATCTGATCGCACCGCTAGAAAACCGTAGCTTAACCATGAAAATCAGACACTTCAAACGTCAACCCAGCCGCTTTTACCAAGCATTCAATCAAAACATCACCAAACATCGACGCTGGTGTCCAAAATCCCCCCGCTTTGGCAGGAAAATCCTTCGCCAAACATAGCCCTGCCTGGCCCAAAATTTTAGCGGTCGATCCATAGCCCGGATCGCGATCGCCCGTCACCTTAACTTGAATAGTTTGTCCCTCAGCTGTTGTTCCCCAAAACCGCAAATCATAAAACCCCTGCTCCTGAGCTGTCTGACTCGGTCCCTCCCCCGGTTTAGGAATCAGCGTATTCTCCAACAGCCAGCGCGTCGGCGAGAATGCCATGGCCACTGCCACACCACCTAGACCCACACTCAGCCCCTGGGCCGCCAGCCAGCCCGTAGCATTTGGTCCAGTCAACACCGCCTCCTCATACTGAAACTGTTTGCCATAGGCATACTCCAGCAAAGCATTCGACCGCAGCACGATCCGAGTATTAATAGCCGCCATCACAAACGGCGACACCCACCCTTGAAAGTCCGGGTCGTACTCCACGGGAACCAACGTCGGAGGATGCTCCAACGACTGACTGGGACAAAGGGAATAGGGATTGTCTAACTCCTGACGCAGGGCCGGATCACCACTGGCCTCTTTCACCAAATTAATGCCGCTGGCAGCGGTCCCCCCCGAGACACCACCCATGGCAGCTTTTACCCGCATTTTGATGCGATCGCAAACTCTCCCAAACCGCTCTTTTGCCTGCTGCTGCAGATAGTAAACTCCCAAATCAGACGGAACCGAGTCAAACCCACAACAATGGACAATTCTTGCTCCAGACTGCTCAGCAGTGGCACTGTACTGTTGAATCATTCGACGAATCCACTGGGGTTCCCCCGTGAGATCACAATAGTCGGTACCAGTCTCTGCACAAGCCTTAACCAGCGGTTCCCCATACAGGGCATAGGGACCAACGGTGGAGATAACAACCTGGGTTTGAGCGCAAAGGTCCTGCAGGCTAGCCTCATCAGTAACGTCTGCAATGATTTGGGGCAGGCTATTAGCTCCTAAATCAGACACCAGGGCGTTTAATTTAGCCTCAGAACGACTTGCGATCGCCCAAGAGCTATTTACCCCAATCTGCTTTAGCAAATACTGGCAGAGAATACGGCCAACAAATCCCGTTGCACCAAAAACGACCAAATCATAGCGGGGAGTTGGCTTAACCATGGAAATGTTTACCATTATCGTGCTTTTTGGACACTCAGGAGTAAAGAACCCGCTTCACAGTTCAGCAGATAAATCGATTATTCGAACTCAAAGACAACATCACGACTGCTGGAAAATTTATTTTGGCTCGATGTCATAGTCCCCAGATTTCCACTGCTTCAATCTCTTCAGCTGGGTCAAACCCAAACACCCGACTATAAAAATAAAACTCAGCGTCCAAAGCTCGCTTAATATTGTCGGCCTTTCGAAAACCGTGCTGTTCTCCCTCAAACAACAAATAGGCCACTGGGATATTTTTCTCTTTTAAGGCATCGACCATTAATTCAGCCTGGTTGGGCGGCACAATTTTATCTTCATCTCCCTGTAGAAAGATGACGGGACAAGAAAGCTGCTCCGTAAAATTGATCGGCGACCGGGCTTCGTAAAGGTCTTTACGTTCAGGGTAAGGACCCACCAGGCTATCGAGATAGCGTGACTCAAATTTATGGGTATCCATAGCCAGGGCGGCCATATCGCTGACGCCATAGTAGCTGGCACCTGCTTTAAAGACAGTCCGAAACGTCAGTGCTCCGAGGGTGGTATAGCCCCCGGCACTGCCCCCGTCAATGGCCAGCTGCTCAGGATCCGCCTTCCCCTGAGCCACCAGATACTCGGCCCCGTTCACACAATCATCAATATCAACAACGCCCCAGTTTCCCTTCAGCCGCTCCCGATAGGCACGGCCATAGCCAGTGCTACCACCGTAGTTCACATCTAATACAGCAAAGCCACGGCTGGTCCAATATTGAATCACTGGATTAAAGTTAGAAGATGTGGCTGCTGTTGGACCGCCGTGACTTTTTACCAGCAAGGGAGGACGGCTACCCTCAGGGGCGATGTAGTCTTTATTTTTAGGTGGATAGTAGATGCCGTAGGCAGAGAGATTGTTCCCAGTAGGAAATATAATAGTCTCTGGAGTGGAGAGATAGCCACCATCAATCTCTAACGTGCTGGAGCGTCTTAACTCAGTGGTCTGCCCGCTCAACAAATCCAGACGCACCAGCGCACTGGGTTGGCTAAGAGATCCTCCCAAGAAAACAACAAAATTTTCTCCCACCTTAAGCCCCCCTACACTGGCATAAGGTATTTTAATCTCAGTCAGAGTAAGCGTTGTCGTATCCAACTGGGCTAGATGTTGAATCCCATCGCGTTTGTAAGTGCACACCAAACTCTTGGCAGAGGCAAATCCATATGTGGACATGCCAAATGACCACTGGGGCGCACCAAATTCAGCCTCTAGCGGATAGAGGGGTTCAACGGTTTGATTATGCCAACGATAGAGATTCCACCAGCCGGTAGCATCACCAATAAAGTATAAACTTCCATCAGGAGACCACTGGGGTTGAAAGATCGATTCGCTCAGACCACCTGCCACCTTTTTAGGATTCGCCAGGGTGCCATCAGCGGCAATCTCGGTCACCCAGAGTTCGGTGCCGTCCCAGGGCATATTGGGATGATTCCAACTTAACCAGGTTAGCTGTGCTCCGTCAGGGCTAAGGCGGGGATTAGAGTAAAAGTCATACCCAGAGGCCAAAACTGTTTGGGTCTGGTCATCCAAAGAAATAGCAACAATTGTATTAATGGCCTGGTTGGTTTGGGTATGGTCTTCGCGCACACAGATGAGTTGCTGCCTGGATCGATCAACTACACCATCGGCATAGCGAAATGCGTTCTCGGGTGTGAGCGGGTTTGGCGATAAGTCCGATGACTGTTGATACAACCTCTGGTCTAGAAAATTAGCAAAGAATATATCACCCTGGTTAACCCAATAAGCACCGCCCCCATATTCATGGACACGAGTGCGGACATTAAAATCGGTAGGTGTAATATCCGTTATTTTCCCATTGGCTGCACAGCGCACAATTAAATTACGGCCTTTCTCGGTGGGACGCAGCTCGCTCCAATAGATATCACCGCCATCGAGCTGTATGCTCCCAAGGCGAATGGAACTAGACACAATTACCTCAGAGGTAATAGGAGATTGCCAAGCGCCGTAGGGTGCGGTTCTTGCCATGGATGTCCTCTGTCCTCACTGTGATTTTTGCCACATCATTACATAATTAGGGAGTGGATTGATGTATCTATTAGGACACCCGATAAAACAACACCTGTACCGTTCGATATTCTCTTTTACAGCTCGAAACATTAGCGTTCCATACACTTTTAATCCCTTATGCTATCGTCGAGATAGAGTCTCCATATACAGAGGCAATCCACCGATGATTAGGCATTTTATTATCAGCTTAGGATTATTGGGAAGTATCTGGTCAGCGAGCGCTGGTCTGGTCACTGCTGCTGAGTTGGATGTTGTGGACTCTGCCACATTAGGAACCCACCGCAATTTACCTTGGTCAGAGCCAGTACAGATAGATGATCCCTTTGAGGGTAGCTTTATTGGGGTATTTGACCGCCATTCTTTCCACGATCGATTTTTGAATACAACGGCCCGCATTGAGATCCAGAGCCTTTGGAGTCGTGATTTTATTAGGGTTTTGTCGATTATTCGCGATCGCGACTGCCTCAGTGGTTCTTTTCGCGTATCTCCTGATTTAAGTTGCTCGGAATTTAGCAATGCTAGAAACATCATTCAACTTTTCATAAAAGTTGATGACAATGTGTTTCAAGTTGACGGACAAAACAATACATTCGCTGTGAGTGATGAGTTAGCCCAAGCGTTACAAAATGCTTCAGAGACAGCGGTTAACATTCGTTTAGTAGCGGAAAGTGGAGAAGCTATTGACAGCAAGATTGGAGAAGGTACTGTCGAAGCTTGGAAAACGGTATACACAGTTAATGCGGCCCAACAGCTTTAGGGTTAGCCCTAGGGTTACCCTAAAGCCATACTCTCGATCAAACCATTGCTAACACCCCAAACAGTAAAAATAGCCCTCCCCCGAAAGCCGTTAGTTTTCGTTCTGAAACCTTGCCGCAGAGCCAGTGGCCACAGTTAGTCGCAATAGCTGCGCAGATGGCGTGCCCCAGAACCGCACCACCAATCACTCCTAAAGGTGAGGCAGTAGCGGCCAGAGCAATTGTGGCAATTTGGGTGCGATCGCCCCACTCGGCCACAAACGTTAATCCAAATGTTTTTGCCATAATCGTCAAAGGTGTCTTCTTTGGTTGTTTCTGTGCTGCTTTCTCCACAGCTTCAGCGGCATCTTTTTCTTCCGATCCGTTTGCCGTCATCTGACTGGCCTGACATAGCAGCCGAACACCAAAGATGATAAATAAACTAACCTCAGTCCATTCAACTATCGAATCAGGTAAAAGTTTTGCTGCCTGGCCAACTAACACAGATATCAATGTCATCAATGCTAAAGCACCAATTGCTCCCGCAAATACCCAGCGGCGGCGATGGCGCATAGCCAAAATAGCGGCGATAAAGAAGGTCTTATCGCCCAGCTCAGAGACCGTGATTAACAATAAACTGGCCGTAAACGCGGTTAACATCCTCTCAAATTCCTCAGAACACAACGGTTTCTGACACGAATTTGAGAAGACACAAGACTCCACCAAATCCGCGTCAGCAGATTTAGTGAAGGTCTCGCTGATGAATAGCACAAAGGCTATATCATCCTCTGAACCAGGCTCATCACCAGTATGTTGATTCAGAGGTTTGGCTTAAACCAATAGCTACTCCCCTTCTTAGAAAATCATATACGAAATACTACTGATATTAAACTTGACGGACCACTAGTCTCTTAAGGATAGGTCCATACATGTGCTTTTGGGGGGGGACCAATTTAAGCCGGGAAATTTCAGTGAGGTGGGAATCTAGAATATAGGAGCTAGAAGCATTGCCCCTAATACATTCTGAGTTCTATATTCTATCTCCTTTCCCCAGAATTACTTCCCGCCTTGAGTTGATACCCGAACTCACTATTTCCCGAGTTCATAGAAATAGGGGTAGTTTATTTGGACGCCCATCCCTTAAGCAACTTCGTCAAGTTTAATATCTTCTGCTTTAAAGTCTTTATTCCCTCGTACGAGAACAATCATGGCAACAATAATAAAGTCCATAATAGCTGTGCCAAGAAGTCCAATCAGTGCCTGCAAGGTAAAGTATTTCTCAGTAAATATGTAAAGACCGACGTTTGCAATTCCAAAAAGTAGCCATGTTGATAGGCTGACTCCTTCAGCCGATTTGCTTCGAACAATTTTGAGCAGCTGAGATATTGTCGCGGTTGGCAAAATAACTGCAGGAATCCATCCTGCTAGATTCGTTATTAGGGTGTGGGCGTCTACAGGCAAGAGATTATCCATAGAGCTGCATCGTAGTTTAGTCAAGTTTCGATCGCCAAACGATTCTACAATGTTCCTGGCTTTCAAACGTGGCATCACTTAACTATGACTGTATCCAGCTTGTCGTTAAAAAGCGATCAATATCGGCTTTGAAGGCTGCCAAACAGCTTTCATCAAGATAAAACATGTGACCGGCTTCGTAGCATTGGACTTGAATATTGTCCCGGAGAGTGGTGTCGAGATTCATATGGGACAGGGTATAGTCCGTTGCAAAGTGGGGCGTGGCTAAATCGTAATAGCCCTGGGCGACAAAGACCTTCATAAAGGGATTTTTTGCGATCGCTTCTCGCAGGGCCGCTGCCGTGGTCGGCAGCTCACCATTTTCCCATTGCCAGGCTTGATTTACGGTCCAACTGAGGATTTCATAGTTGAGATCGGTTTCGATGCCGAGGCTGCGACGTGCGTAGTCATTAAATGTGGTCGTAAACGTCGGTTGGATGGCATAAGCAGACGGATCAAAGTCGGGACGCTCATTAACCGCAAGGGCTTCAATGCCTGTATAGCGCGCGTCAAAGCGGCCAATACTGCGTTTTTCAGGGCGGAGTAATTCCTTACAAAACCGGGAAATATTGACCCGTAGATTCGATCCGAGGACAAAGTCCACATCCACACCAATATAGCGGGCGAGGGTGGTGGCAATGGTTTGCCGATCGCTTTCTGGCAAGCGATCCCCCTGCATTAAGGCTAGGGTTAGCTCGCACTCCGACCAGGTTTCGACTTCCTTTAAGACATCCGTTAGCGATCGCTGTTGGAGTTCGGGAGCGAGTTTTTTGTGATACCAGGCTGCTGCCGTATAGGTGGGGACAAATAGCGAAAAGGGTAAATCGTCACCGCGCCCAAAAAAGACTGGCCGCAAATCCATTGCATTAGAAATGAGGACAATCCCATTGAAGCTAATGCCAAGATCGATCAAATGACTGGCAAGGCCAGCAGCGCGGGTAGTGCCATAGCTTTCCCCAGCCAAGTAGAGCGGCGACGTCCAGCGTTGATAGCGGGTTAAATACAACCGAATAAATTCGCCGACAGAGTGAATATCGCCCTGATAGCTCCAGAATTTTTTATCGTTGTCTTTATTGACTGCCCGGCTAAAGCCCGTACCCACCGGATCGATAAAGACCAAATCGGCGCGATCGAGCCAGGTGTAAGCATTGCCCTGCAGGCGATAGGGCGGGGGCGGCTGAAAGCCATCGGGTTCCATCACGATGCGCTGGGGGCCAAGGGCACCTATATGCAGCCACACCGATGAAGAGCCCGGACCACCATTAAAGACAAAAATCAGCGGTCGGGGGGTACTCGCCCCGGTCAGGGTGTAGGCCGTGAAGAAAATTTCGGCTTCGGTTTCGCCAAATTCATCCTTGAGAGGAATCGAGCCTGCATGGGTGGTATATTCCAGGGTTTTATCAGGTAGTGACAATTCCTGCTGCCGTTCTAAGGGCTCGATACCGAGGAGCTGCCGTTTTTTTTCTTTTTTTTCTGGGGACTTTCCAGCTTCTGTTGTCTCGTTGGTATCGGAGGAACCGTGATCTTGTGTGGACATGGTGATGCTGGGGTTCAGGGCGTCGGCACATTCCCGTCCCAAATTATACATTCGGAGCCGGTGTATGCCAAAAAGCAGTATCTATCATCCGCTGTGGCGAGTATTGAAGCAAGAACTTCTTTCGTCCTCTACCCCTTCCAGAGAGCATTTACCAATGCTCCAGATATAATCAATGCACCGCCTATTAGCGTCCACAGAGTAGGCACTTCAGAAAAAAGGATAACGCCAAGGATAGCGGAAAAAATAACCTGTATATATGAATATGATGTCACTTTACCGGCTGCTTCCACAGCCATCGCTTTGGTCAGTCCCACTTGCCCCACCTGAGTAAATACACCAACCAACAACAATAATAAAAGCGCTTCGATGTTTGGAAAAATAAAGTTATTGCCAAGTAAAATCAGCGAAATTGGCAGTGCAATCAGGGGGAAATAAAAGATAATTACTGAGCTATCTTCTGTTTGACTTAAACGCCGTACGAGTACATATGCTACAGCGCTGCCAAATGCTCCTACTAGTGCCGCCATTAAACTCAAGGTTGGCAGTCCCAATATTGCGCCACCGGCTCCTGGGCGCACCATAACCACCAAGCCAACAAAACTGAGAACGATGCAGATCACGGTTGAGCGCTTCACCGACTCACCCAGAAATACTAAGGCCAGAATAGCGGTAAATGCCGGATGGGTATATTGGAGCACGGTTGCATCGGCTAAAGGCAGCTTGGTAACTGCGTAGTAAATACAGACTAACGCCAGTGTCCCCACAGTCCCCCTGGCGACCAATAGCCAACGATTATTTCCCCATACAGAAATACGCTTACGTCTTACATCTAGATAGCTTAATAGTAAGGATACTGATGCTCTTGCAGCAATAATCTGAAGTACGGGAATGTCGTAACCTGCCACAGTTTTTACACAGGTCGACATCATTGCAAAACCTATTGCCGATAGTAGTATGTAACGAATGGCAATAGGGATAGCGCTTAGAGTCATTAAACTATCAAATAAAGAACGCCTGCTGGGTTTATCATGATCGGCGAATAGCGTTCGCCTAGTTCTTTGCAAATAAAAACTCTCCTCACTGCAGCCGCAGATATCACACGTTTTAGCCAAGGGACTGTCAAAACATATTAACCATACTTTTCCATAACTTACTCACCAAAACTCCATACCTTTTCCCTAACGACGAAAGCTGTGCTCAAGAACTAACGTTGGAATCATCAGAGAACAGGTTCTCGAGTACGACCCACGGCTGGGGCTGTCTTGACTGAATACTGTCCAACGATCACACACTTTCAGGACCAAGGAGCAAATTATCGTGACTCAACCTTTAGTAACGAATCTAATTCCTAATACAGTTTTGGCCAATAGTGAGCCACCTAAAATCAATGACCTCGCCAGCACAGTCTTTGAGTATGCAACCGTTTAGGAGGCTTACCATGAGCATTGCTGACAATGTTACTCAGTTGATCGGGCACACTCCCCTAGTGCGGTTAAACCCTATTCCTCCTGGCTCCGCCGATAACGGTTGCCCATCCCATAGAAAAGTTTATTCCTGGCAAGGCAATGTCGATAGTCGGTACCCCCAGTCGATAGAACCCTCAATAGCAATCTCATCGGGTTGCTGCCCAACTGAGGTTTTCTTACAGCTTACAGAGTAATCAACCTATGTTTGTGATTTTAATGCGACGGCGGTTGCGATCACCGCCACAGGTTCGGTGTGGCCTAACGGCCCACTATTCCGTACCCCTAACCTGATGGGAATTTCAACCGTTTATGACTGTTTAAGTCAAACTGACACCTTATTAACCAACCAAAGGAGATTATTATGATGTTACAACTTGGCGATATTGTTCTCAACTTTACCCAGCAAACGACTGAAGGTGAAATCAACTTCTACGACTGGGCAGGTAACAACTGGGTGGTATTATTCTCACACCCGGCTGACTATACCCCCGTTTGCACCACCGAACTAGGTGGCGTTGCTAAACTCAAACCTCAGTTTGCTGAGCGGCGGGCAAAGGTGATTGCCCTCAGCGTTGATGGAGTAGAGTCTCACCAGGGCTGGATCAGCGACATCAACGAAACCCAGAACACTACTGTCAATTATCCCATCATTGCCGATGATGATAAAACGGTGGCTAATCTCTATGGCATGATTCATCCCAATGCCAATGCTAAGCTCACCGTGCGTACAGTATTTGTGATTGATCCCAACAAAACGTTGCGACTTACCCTCACCTATCCTCCTAGCACAGGGCGTAATTTTAATGAGATTTTGCGCGTGCTAGACTCTCTGCAGTTAACTGATAACTACAGTGTGGCCACGCCATTAGATTGGCAAGATGGTGAAGATGTGGTGATTTCACCCGCGATTCCTACGGAAGCTGCTAAGCAGAAGTTTCCCAAGGGGGTGACTGAGATCAAGCCCTATCTGCGGATGACGCCTCAGCCTAATCGATAGGCCTATCGATTGGTGTGTTGGGCTAGGGCCGCAACACACCAATCGAACAAATTAAAAAATATGATGGAGCAACAATCATGCCCTCCCAAATCCTATATGAAAAACTGGAACTGTTGCCACCCGGTAGTCTTTATCCTGTTTGTAAAATCACCTTGTTGAAGCAATACCTAATTCATCAGCTAGTTCAGTTACTGACCATCACCCTAAGACCGAAAATTCAACCCTATTTTTCCCATAGTGGACCCATGGCTTTTAATCCTAATAGCGACAACACCAGTCTGGATAATTACAATCCTGTTTGCTGCTATCGAAATCGTTTGCCCTATTTGGTTTGAACAGCCATCGTCTGTTGGTTTTAAATTGTTCTATTGTATTGGTTTGGGATACGTTTGGCTGACATTTACCGTTGCCTTCGGGCTCGCTTCAATTGCCCGCCATCTGCCGTTCTATAATATTCCTTCCTTTCTACTCTTTTTAGCTGGCGGTATCCTTTATGGCCTGATCTGGGGCAGACGTATTTTATCTAGCTAAAGGTTAAAAAAGACTATATGCTAATCCGAATTGCTCAACCTGATGATATTGAAACACTCTTCGATATCAGAACTAGCGTCACTGAAAACCATCAATCTCGCGAGGAAATTGCAGCGTTAGGAATTACTCCAGACTCGGTGACTGATATGCTACAAACTGACTGCCGTGCCTGGATAGCTGAATTAGACAATCAACCCATTGGTTTTTCTATTGCGAATAAAACAGACAAAACAATTTTGGGTATGTTTGTTTTGCCTGACTACGAAGGGCGCGGTGCAGGTCGTCGTTTAATGCAGGCTGCTGAAGACTGGCTCTGGTCTGCGGATATTTCAGAAATTTGGCTGGTGACGGGTAATGATCCTAACTTGAGGGCCTATGGGTTTTACCTGCATCTGGGATGGACATTAGCAGGTGTAGAGTCTGAGGGGCCATTTGTGGGTGAAATGAGGTTTATTAAACAATCGAAGTGGATCAGTTCTTAATTCTGTTACGCGTAAGCGATCTCCGTGTCACCCCATCACCCTGTCACCCCATCACCCTGTCACCCTTTGATAGTGAGCAAACTTATGTCACACAGTATTAGGTCTCAACCGCACCTAGCGATTGCAAATTCGCCTTTTGAGCCTCAGTCAATCCAGTCACCCCAGTAATCTTCATGCCTTCGTAGAGGCGTTTAGCCCTCAGGGTTTTGAAACACTCTCCCGTTTTGGTATGCCATAGTTTGATGGTTTCATCCAAGCTACAGGTGGCCAGCCACTCACCATCTGGACTCCAGCGAGCGGCTTTAACTCGGCTAGTATGGCCTTGTAATACCAAATGACATTCCTGACTGCGTACATCCCATAGCCGTACGGTACAGTCTTGGGAGCAGGTGGCTAATAGTGTACCGCTCGGATGCCAAGACACATTTACCACCCATGCCCGATGGCCGGTAAATGTGTGCAGACATTTACCCGTTTCCACATCCCACAATTTTGTCGTCTTGTCGTGGGACGCACTTGCTAAAAACCTGCCGTCAGGACTGAACGCCACTGAAAGCGATGAGTTGAGATGCCCCTGGAGAGACCGTAAGCAGGCTCCTGAACTGGCATCCCAAATGCAGACCAGCCCATTCTGTTGTCCCGTGGCTAAAATCTCTCCGGTGGGGTGCCAGGTTACAGTGCCAACTAAAGCATCCAGCCTTAGGGTTTGTAGACAGGCTTGGGTTTGAGCGTTCCAGATATTGACCACACCATCAAAGGAAACACTGGCCAATCGTTGTCCGCCAGGATGCCAAGCCACCGACAACACCCCATGGGAATGGCCGGTATAGATGCCCAGGCACTTGCCGCTGTAACTATTCCAGAGTCGCACCGTGCAGTCTTGAGACGCACTGGCTAATACCTGCTCGTCAGGGCTGAGGGCAATGGAACACACTAGCCCCGTATGGCCATGCATCTTATGAATACAGCGGTCTGTGCCTAGGTCCCACAGACATAGGGTACCGTTTTGATGGTCAGAGATCAGCTGCTGGCCACTGTGGCTAAGGGCGATGTCCCAAACCGATAGGCTATGCCCTTGCCAGGTTTGCAAACAGTCGCCAGTCTTACTGTGCCACAGTTTGACCGTTTGATCTTCGCTACAGCTCGCCAGCAAACTGCCGTCAGGACTATAGGCCACCGACCAGACATTGCCCCCATGACCTGAGAGGGTTTTGACTAGCTGGCCCGTTTCAATGTTCCACAGTCGTAATGTAGAGTCCAGGCAAGCGCCTGCCAGGGTTTTGCCATCGGGGCTAAAGGCGAGCCACCAAACCCTGACGCCAGCATTTTTATGAATCTGACGACCGGTTCCTGTGGCCAGCTCCCAGAGCATAACGGTGCCATCTTGGGCAGTGCTGGCGATCGCTTGTCCATCGGGGCTAAACACCAAATGCCAAATTACGTCGTCGTGACCGGTCAATACGTCGAGCAGGGTATTGACTTCAGCATCCCAAATGGAAATGGTATGTCCCTGACCAGAACAGGTCAGCTTGTCTCCTTTGGGACTCCAGGCCGCAGATAGTCCAGTCACTTCGGTCGGTACGGTTTTAATCAGTTCGCCAGTGACCACATGCCAAATATGCAAGGCTGGGTCATTACTGACAGTGGCAAGTCGGGTACTGTCAGCAGACCAGGCAATACCGTTGGTGATGGTAGCGTGCTTAAAGGTCTGTAGACAGCGTCCGGTCGACACCTCCCACACTTTTGCTGTGTAGTCGTGGGACGCACTGGCTAACAATTTGCCATCGGGACTAAAGGCGATTTGATAGATCCAGGCTGAGTGGGCCGAAATAATATTGACGATCTCTCCATTGGGCATTTGTCGCAGATAGAGTTTGCCGTCATAGTCACCGCCGACAAGCAGACTACCATCGGGGCTAAAGGCCATGGTTAATACAGTGGTAAATGCTTCGGCAAAGAGCGTTTTACGAAAATCTGTTTGGCTAAAGTTGGCATTGCCTAGCTCCATCCGCCGCAGGCAGGCGTGCCAGATTCTCATCTGCGAAAAGTCAAATCCAGACAAGTCTAGTCCAAGCTGATGACAAAGATTGAGCAGGTTACCACTGCCATAGCCAGATTGGGCGGGCTCTACCTGACGCAGGGCTGCCAATATTGTTAGACTTTGCTGCTGGGCGGTGGTTGTAAAGGTCCGCCGAAATTCTTGCACAATGGGGCCTAAGATGAGTCGAGCCTGGCTAGCTTGGACGTATTCTGCCACAGTCGTTTTTAGCAAGGCATGGCTGATCAATAAATCGAACTCCAGGGTGGTCAGTTCTGAGACGATGGTTTCGGTAAGGAGATCGCACATATACTCCATGACCACGGGTTGTTGGGTATAGCTGCCCCCCTGCTGATCAATTAGGTTGCGGCGATAGAGGGCTTCCAATGCTGCCAACAGTCGACGTAGCGGCGTGTGTGGCACAATATCGGCCTGAAGCGTTTCTACCGATGTCCACTCTCGGTTGATCGCCAGCCAGTACATTACGGCATGTTCCAGGGATGAAAGCCGCTCAAATTGCTGGTCGAGCAGTTTTCTTACCCCGTTAAACAGCACCGTATTTTGGGCTAAAAAGAGGTCAATATTGCCATTAAATAGGTCTTGAACAGAGGTGGCGGCAATTTTAAGGGCGAGGGGATTACCGCCATAGGCCTCAATCAATGCCTGACGGGCTGCGGTAGACCCCGACAGGCCCTTGGCATTAATAGGGCATCGGCTTCTGTCTGCAGGCCCGATAGCTTTAGCGATCTCACTGGCAGTTCGATGCCTTCATGGGTGGCAATTTCTTCTGGTTTTTCCCGGCTGGTGATCACGACACAGCTTTGATGGACCGTGTCTCCGAGTATCTGTAGCAGTTGCCCATAGTTTTCATAGCCGGGTAGAAATTTCCCTAGGGCCTGAGGTTCTAAGATCGCTTCAAAATTATCCAAAATTAGCAGGCATCTGGCAGACCGGAGATGCTGGAGTAAACAATCGAACGAGGGCTGGGCGTCTTGCTGTTTAGATACCAGCGGGACAAGCTGTTGCAAAAGCGTCTTTAAGGGGGGAGCATTTCTCAAGCTCCGCCAGGCCACCACGTCAAACTCGCTTTGCAGATGTTGGGTAAGTTTTACCCCCAGCGTGGTTTTGCCGATGCCGCCCATTCCTAAAAGCGCCACCAGCCGACAGGCGTCATCTACAATCCACTGGCGCAGCGTGTCGAGTTCAGTTTCTCGACCCACAAAGAACGACACATCCGGCGCATCGCCCCAGTCGCATTGCATTGCTTTGAGGGGAGCAGACTGGCTGGAAGGGGGAGCAGACTGGTCAGACGACACACTTTGATAACGTTCCATGGCCTGGCGAAAATTGGTTTTACTGACCTTCTCACCCAGAGACCCGGAAAGGCATCGCCATAGTTTGGGGCCAATGTCGCGCTTTAGGTAGTTGGTAGAATACCCTGACTGGGCTGCGATGTTTTCGTAGGTTTGGTCTGCGATCGCACCCTGCAGAATAGCCGTTTCTACATCCGAAAGGTAGCGCCCCGTATGGGTAACGACAGCTGTATTTG
>JBCCXQ010000084.1:0-16671 GCA_039191365.1 Cyanobacteria bacterium P01_F01_bin.13
CAAGCCATGAATAAAGCTGACGAACAGTCCCTAACGCGATTTCGTCGTCAGTCGGTAGGATTTGTATTTCAGTTTTATAACCTGATTCCCAGCTTAACGGCACGGGAGAATGTGGCCCTGGTGACGGATATTGCCCGACATCCCATGCAGCCGGAGGATGCTTTGGCACTGGTGGGATTGGGGGATCGGTTAGATCACTTTCCAGCGCAGCTGTCGGGTGGGGAACAACAGCGGGTTGCGATCGCACGGGCCATTGCCAAACGTCCCGAAGTTCTTCTCTGTGATGAACCCACCGGAGCCCTTGACTTTGAGACTGGCAAACGGGTGTTAGAGACCCTGGAGCATGTCAATCAAGAGTTTGGCACAACAACGGCTGTGATTACCCACAATGCCGGAATTGCCGCCATGGCCGACCGTGTAGTACACATGCGCAGTGGCAATATTGCCGACATTAAGCAGAATTCCCAGAAGCTGTCTCCGGCAGAGTTGGAGTGGTAAGGGGTATGGGAATGAAAGCCCTAGACCGCAAGTTATTACGCGATCTGCTCCGGATGCGAGGTCAGGTGCTCGCCATTGTGCTGATTGTCACCTGTGGCATGGCTAACCTGGTCACCATGATGAGTACCCATGGGTCGCTACAGCTTACCCAGGCAACATATTACGACCAGTATCGATTTGCTGATGTGTTTGTGCAGCTAAAGCGGGCTCCTAAGAGTTTGGTTGCTCGGTTTGAGGAGATTCCGGGGGTGGGAGCGGTGCAGACGCGGGTGGTAGAGGATGTCACCCTGTCAGTGGAAGGTTTGGCAGAACCGGCCACCGGGCGTCTGATTTCGATTCCCGAGCGATCTACGCCCATGCTTAATGACCTATTTATTCGGGCTGGACGTTACCCTGAACAAGGGGATGAGGTGCTGGCCAGTGAGGTCTTTGCTAAGGCCAACCAGCTAGAACTGAATGATACTGTTGGTGCCATTCTCAATGGTCGTTGGCAAACCCTACGGATTGTTGGTATAGCCCTATCACCAGAGTATATCTATGAGATTCGTGGCACTGAGATTGTCCCTGATAACAAACGATTTGGCATTCTCTGGATGCAGCAGAAGGCGTTGGCTACGGCCTTTGATATGGAGGGTGCTTTTAACGATGTCAGCTTAAAGCTGATGCCGGGGGCCAGCGAGGCGGAGGTAATTTTTCAACTAGACCAGCAGCTGGAAACCTATGGTGGCTTGGGAGCATTTGACCGAGAAGATCAAATTTCCCACACGTTTATTTCCGATGAGATTCGTCAGCTGTCGGCCCATGCGGTCTTTGTTCCGAGCATATTTCTGGGTATCGCGGCGTTCTTACTCAATCTGTTGCTGAGTCGTTTGGTGAGTACTCAACGGGACCAGATTGCGGTGATGAAGGCGTTTGGCTATGACAATCTCACGGTGGGGCTACATTACCTGAAGTTGGTAATGGTGGTGGTACTGTTGGGGGCAATTTTGGGCACGGGTCTGGGCTGGTGGATGGGCCGAGGAATGACCCGTTTGTATGCCGATTTTTATCACTTTCCGCTACTGCAGTATGAGGTACGCCCCCAGGTGTTGTTAATGGCCCTGTTGGTGAGTGTAGGAGCCGCGATGATGGGTGCCTCTCTGGCGGTGCAGCGGGCGGTGTCGCTGCCACCGGCTGAGGCGATGCGGCCTGAACCGCCTGCTACCTATCGACCCACCCTGGTGGAAAAGCTGGGTCTGCAGCGGTGGTTTGCGGCTCCCAGCCGGATTATTCTGCGCAATTTGGAACGGCGTCCGATACAGGCCCTGTTGGCGGTGGTGGGGATTGCGGTTGCGATCGCAATCCTGGTACTGGGTCGCTTTTTTACCGACGCCATGGATGCCCTTGTCGATATCCAATTTCGCACCATCCAGCGAGAAGATATTACCCTGGTGTTTAATAATCCCCTATCCAACCGTGCCCAATTTGACCTGTACAACTTACCGGGAGTATTGCGAGCCGAGCCATTTCGAGTGGTGCCTGCGCGGCTGCGCTTCGGCCATTACCAAAAGCTGAGTGGCATTAATGGTGTGGAGCCCGGTAGCGAACTGCGTCGCTTGCTGGATCGTGAGCAGCGTCCGGTCACATTGCCGCCAGAGGGCATTGTCTTATCCACTAAGCTGGCGGATATTTTACAGGCCCATCTAGGCGACCCAATCACCGTAGAAGTCCTGGAAGGAGAGCGACCCACCCGCACTATACCCGTCACTGGCATCTTTGACGAGCTGGTGGGCATTTCCGCTTATATGGATATTCACGCGCTTAATCGATTGATGCGCGAAGGATTTACGCTTTCCGGGGCCTACTTGCAGGTGGATGCCCATAAGCAACAAACACTCTATTCTCAGCTAAAGCAAACCCCTGCCGTGGCTAGCGTGGCCATGCGACAAACTACCATTGATCAGTTTAACGAGATTCTTACCAAAAGTATGACAGGTTTCACGATAGTACTGGTGGGATTTGCCTCGGTGATTGCCTTTGGCGTGGTGTATAACGCCGCTCGTATTGCCCTGTCAGAGCGAGAACGAGAACTGGCCACCCTGCGCATCATTGGTTTTACCAAGGGTGAAATTGCATTTATTCTCCTGGGAGAACAGGCGGTGTTGTTGATCCTGGCGATTCCCATTGGCTTTGCTCTAGGGTTTGGTTTGGCGGCACTAATGACTGAGATCTACGACTGGGAGTTGTTTCGTTTTCCACTAGTCATCACCCGGTCCACCTACGCGTTTGCTTTTGTGGTGATTATGGCGGCAGCATTGGCCTCTGGTCTGATGATTCGCCGTCAGCTAAATCATTTGGACTTAATCGCTGTGCTGAAAACAAGAGAATAGGGAGACCACACCATGGCTCAGTTACAAAAACAGACGGTAAGAAACTTTTTTCGACGACAGCCTAAGGAGACGTTGGTTCCTGGTACTCGACGACGCCTACCTCGGTGGCTACCCTATGGTTTTGCCGGTCTAGGAATTGCTGTTCTGGTTGCCCTGGCCTTTCGCCCAACACCAATTCCAGTAGATATCGGCACCGTAACTACTGGCCCTCTACAGGTGACCATTGATGCAGAGGGCCAAACGCGGGTAACAGACCGCTATGTGGTCTCAGCTCCCGTGGACGGTCGGCTGCAGCGGATTGACCTGGAGGCAGGAGATGAGGTACAGGCAGACACTGTTGTAGCTCAGCTTGATCCGTTACCACTAGATAGTAAAGTGAGAACGGCTCAAGCGCGGTTACAGGAGTTGCGAGCTGAGCTGGTTGGAGTTGATACCCAGCGACCTAAGGCGGAAGCCCTGGCTCAAGCAGCAGCACGATTGCAGTCAGCCGAGGCAACACAGCAGGCGGCAGCGGCTGAGGTAGAAGAGACTCGTGTGGCGTTGGAACAGTCCCGTCGCGATCGCACCCGTGCCCAGAATCTAGAACCTCGGGGTGCCATCTCTCGCCAGGCAAGAGAATCCGCTGAACTAGAGGTGGATCGGTTGGTGCAGGAGCTGGCGGCAAATGAAAAACGGTTGGGTAGTGCGATTGCCAACGTTTCTGCAGCCCAGGAAGCCCTTGCACTACTACGGGAAGAACAACGCGATCCCGATTACTTAGAAGATGCCTATCGGGCTCAAATTAGAGGTGTGGAGGCAGAACTCGCTAACCTGGTGGATGAAGCTGGTCGGACAACAATTGCTGCACCGATTAGTGGCACAGTGCTCAGGGTTCCTGATGAAAGTGCTCGCTTTGTTCAGGCTGGCGATCCATTAATTGAGTTGGGTAACCCTGGAGACCTGGAGCTGGTGATTGATGTGTTATCCACAGATGCCGTTCAAATTCAGCCTGGAGACACGATTATTGTGGACCAGTGGGGTGGGCCAGAACCCTTAACAGCCACTGTCAGCTATATCGAACCCGCTGCGTTTACAGAAGTCTCTGCCCTGGGCGTAGAAGAGCAGCGGGTCAATGTCATTGGCACATTGTCGGGACCCGTGGCCAATCCGTTAGGAGATCGTTATCGCATTGAGGCTCGCATTGTCATTTGGGCTGATGATAATGTTTTGCAGGTGCCTGTTAGTGCGCTGTATCGCTGTGGCGAAAGCTGGTGTGTATTTGTGGTAGAAGCCGGTCGCGTTCAACCTCGTGAGATTTCCATTGACCATCGCAGTACTATGGCCGCTGAGGTAACAGATGGTCTGCAGTCTGAAGAACGCGTTGTCTTGCACCCTAGCGAGCAACTCCAGGCGGGGCGTCAAGTTAAGTCAAGATAGTCATGCTTCATGCTTGTTGCATTTCCCTCCATGCTTGGGCTGACTTTTCCTATTAAGTCTGGTTGGCCAGTTGCCACCCTTCAGAATGAGTTCGTAAATTATTGTAAAGGAGTGAATATCCCACCTTTCGGCCTTGTATGACCAGCAGTGTTGTTAATACTGGAGGAAGGTTATGAATCGTCTTCCTTATCCCTCAGATTTAAGCGATGACGAGTGGGACTTGATTGAGCCATTAATCCCCGTCCATCAGGGCGTCGGTCATCCTCAAGAAGTCAACTTACGAGAGATCGTGAATGCCATTATGAAGTGTTACCTGAAAACCATGAAGGAGCGGTCTATGTGGTCATTATTCGCTTAATGTTGCGTTGATTAACCGATAACCGACGACGATGGACATCAAAGACTCCTCAGGCTGCTTAGTATTAGTTTACGAACCCACTCTAACTGCATAACACTTTTTGACTTTAGCTATTTTTTCAAATGCCAACCACGTGGTTGTAAAAAGTTGGCTATCCCTAATGTGGAAAGTGTGGAACCAATACCTGAATGATTGCGTCCTGTCCAGGGTAGGTGGGGGCTGACGCGATCGCAACAGTTCCAATAAGCACTCCCACTATTTACCTGTCCCAAAATCCCCACAGCCCTTTCTCGCTGTGAACTATAGACTGCCGCCGTGAGCCCATAATCCGTATCATTCATCAGAGCCACCGCCTCATTATCACTGCTGACCCGCTGAATCCCAATTACCGGACCAAAGGTTTCCTCACGCATAATGAGCATCTCATGGGTAACGTCAGCCAAAACCGTCGGGGCAAAGTACCAGCCAGGGCGATCGACCGGCTGACCACCGCCGAGTAACCGAGCACCTTTTGCGATGGCATCTTGTAGCTGCTGCTCGACAACAGAAAGCTGAGGCTTACGACTCAAGGGACCTAAATAAGTATCAGCATCAGTCGGGTCCCCCAGCGTAAAGCCTTGAACTGTTTGCACAAATTTTTCTACAAATGGTTCATAAACATCTGTGTGGACATAGATTCTTTCTATCGCACAACAGCTTTGTCCGTTGTTGTAGAAAGCGCCATCGGCTAATCCCTCTGCTACCGACGCGATATCAACAACATCGTCGCATACGTAGGCCGGGTCTTTGCCCCCCAACTCTAGCTGTACTTTGATCAACTTAGACGCTACGGCTGTGGCAATCTTTTGTCCTGTGGGATAAGAACCGGTAAAGAAGACTCCATCAATGGGTTGTGCAAGGAGAGTGACTCCGGCAAGACCTGTGCCAATGATCGGGACAAAAATATCTTCTGGGATGCCGGATTCGTGAAGCAGAGTTGCGATCGCACTTCCCGTCATCGCTGCAATCTCCGATGGTTTATATACCACCGCGTTACCCGTCAGCAGAGCTGGAATAAACACATTGGAGCCCACAAAATAAGGATAATTCCAGGCGGAGATATTGACTACCACCCCCAGGGGATCGTAAGTAATGATTTCCTCCAGCTGCCCAGTCCCCGGAATCGACTGCCAGGGTTCTTGGTACACCCGCTGTGGGGCAAGCATCTGGGCAACATTTTCAATAAAAAAGTCGATGCGCTGAGGTACCGCCAGGATTTCATTTTTGGCCTGGGTAATGGGTTTACCAGTTTCAGCCGTTAGTATGGCCGCAAGAGCATCGGCCCGCTCTACTAACAAATCTCTAAAGGTCTTAAGCGGCTTGATACGCTCTGCTAGCGGTCTTACAGCCCATGCTGGCTGAGTACTGCGGGCCTGTTTTACCTTCTCGGCAATAGCAGTAGCATCGTCAATCGGAATCTCTTTTATCAGTTCTTCTGTTGCTGGGTTAATAACAGATAGCATATCGACCATGGGGCATCCTCACGCGGCAAGAGCATCTTGATAAATGGCGTAGAAGTCATCCTTAGTCACGGGTCTGGGATTCAATGGATGACAGACATCGTTAATGGCAACGCTGACCAGTTTGTCTACAGTTTCTGTTGAGACTCCCAGGGCCTTAAGGGATGTGGGAATACCAATGGATTCGGAGAGGTCTGCGATCCAGTCGATTAACTCTTGACCAATGTGAGCATTTGGTTTAACTACCCGTGCCATGCGGAGAAACTTTTCGGGTTCGGCGTCCAGGTTAAATCGCATGGCGGCAGGCAGCATAATACCGTTAGCCAGACCGTGGTGAGTGTCGCAAACGGTGGAGAGGGCATGGGCACAGGAGTGAGTGACACCGAGACCTTTTTGGAATGCGATCGCACCCATCATCGAGGCATTTAACATGCCTGAGCGTGCACGTAAATGAGCAGCCTGGTCAATCTCCTCACCAGCTGCCTGTTTTTGGGCAAACAGTACGCAGTCTCTAAGATGCTGCATCACTAGATAAATTCCTTCCAGGGCAATACCATCACACAGAGGATTGTGTCCCTTCGCCAGGAACGCTTCAATCAAGTGTGTGAGCGCATCCATGCCCGTGGCAGCCGTAATCTTGGCGGGTAAGCCTAAGAGTAATTCCGGGTCAGCTAGAACTACTTTGGGCAACAGCTGTGGATCAAAAACAATCTTTTTCGCGTGGGTGTCATCGTCTGATATTACTGCGCTACGGCCTACTTCACTGCCTGTGCCCGCCGTGGTGGGAATAGCAATAACGGAAGGAATTGGCTGATCGATAGGGCGTGTACTGTTGCCATCCTCGTAGTCAAACAGGTAACCGGGATGATTGGCCATAAGGGCAATGGCTTTGGCGACATCCATGGGGGCACCGCCGCCAACGGCGATAATGCCATCAGCATTGTGTTGTTGGTAGGCAGTTAAGCCAGCCGTCACCTGGGAGACTACCGGATTGCCCCAGAGACCGCTAAAAGTGGCTGATGGAATGTCAGCAGTCGCGTCTTCGATGGTAGAGAACCAGGGTAGCTTGGCGATATCTCGGTCGGTGACTATCAAGGGACGTTGGATGCTTAAAGCCCTCAGTTCTGTTGTGAGTTCGTAACGAGAGCCAGGGCCAAAGCGAATTTTGGTGGGGAAATTGTAAGTACTGATGTCAGAGGACATGGGACTTAGAGTGGATTTTAACGGTTGGTTGGGACTCATAACGGCTAACCCACCCTTCCTAGGAGGGAGCCCCTCCCAGGAGGGTTGGGGTGGGTTAGCCGTTAACGCTAGTACCAAAACTCCTAAATATTAATGTACTGATTCATCTCCCAATCAGTTACCTGAGAACAGAATGCGTTCCATTCCTTGTGCTTAAACTCAAAGAATGTCTTCGCTCCCAGTTCACCCATTGTATCCATCAGCAACTCATTCTTCTTAAGTGCGTCTAGAGCCTCATAGAGATTTGTTGGCAAGGTTTCTAAATCAGGAAATTCATCGCCACGGGCAAACAAATTCTCGTCAATGCGCTTACCTGGAGATGTTTGGTTTTTAATCCCGTCCACACCAGCAGCTAGCAGCCCTGCCAGGGCAAGGTATAGATTGGCTGACCCATCGATTAACCGACATTCAAAGCGTCCTGGCTCAGGAATGCGGATCATGTGGGAGCGGTTGTTGCCGCCATAGGAAATATAGCGCGGAGACCAGGTGCTGCCCGATGACGTCATACTAGCGCCCAAACGACGATAGGAGTTAACCGTTGGGGCAAACAGGGCCGCTAACCCTTTGGCATGGGCCAATACACCCCCCAGAAAGTTGTAGCCTACGGTCGACAGTCCACCCTGATCAGCCCCCTCTTCAAAGCTGTTCACAGTGCTCTGCCAGAGACTGTTGTGAACATGGCCGCCGTTGCCCGTAATATGGCTAAAGGGCTTAGGCATAAAAGTGGCCGTGTAGCCCCGCTGTTCCGCCAAGGTTTTGACCATGTACTTAAAGAATACGTGGCGATCGCAAGTAGTACGAGCGTCGCTGTAGGTCCAGTTAATCTCAAACTGACCGTTGGCGTCCTCATGGTCACACTGGTAAGGTCCCCAGCCCAGCTGTTCCATATAGTCCACCAGGGTGGAGATCAGATCAAACTGGCGCATTAAATTAATCTGGTCATAGCAGGGACGCTCTGCCACGTCCTTCTCATCAGCAATGGCGTAGCCTGTTTCCGTTTTCTTTAACAAAAAGAATTCTGCTTCCACCCCTGCTTTGTAGGTATACCCCAGCTCAGTACATTGATCTAACACCCGATTGAGCATCATGCGCGGAGCCGCAGCAAAGGGTTTACCCTCAAAGTACACATCACTGGCTACCCAGCCCACCGTAGGTTCCCAGGGTAACTGAATCAACGAGTCTGGATCGGGTATAGCCGCAATTTCAGGCGCATCTGGCCCCAAACCTAGATTGGAAGCAAAGGAACAGAAAAAAGCACCATCACTTTCTACAGAAGCGATTTGGGTAGCGGGAACCAGCTTGGCTCGGGTCCCCCCTAACAGATCGGTGTAGGATACCAGAAAAAACTTAATACCAAGCTCTTTTGCCTTCTCTACCAGTGTTTGCGTTTGCGTCAGCGTTCCTACCATAATCTTAGGATCCCTTGGGGCTATGCTTTCTCAGTAAAACAGTAGCCATAGGAGGCCTTTTGTAGCTGTAGCTACCATCTGACGAAGAGTCGTACTCACATAAAGCATCTCTACCCATTAATCGCAGCTATTACACGGGTTTAGACCTCCATCAATATCGTCTGCTTGTCATAACAAATGTAACAACATACTTTAACCCTGCATACGTATAGAATGATAAGTCTGCCGTAGAGGTAATACCCCTTTTTTACCTGCAGTATGGTTTAGTCAGCTTAAGAACAGTTTGATAAGCAAGATACCGCTAGCATGAGCTTGTATATGGGCCAAACTCTAAGCCGTTGATGATTTTAAGGATGAAATAATCTGTTAAAAGTGCTATTTGTCAGCATTATTTCAGATGACATCATAGTTGGGATCAGCAACGCCAAGTGTAATTGTAGAATTGCGATCGCAATGAAAATCTTAGTTATCCAAAACAGCGTTCGAGATCCCATAGGGATTCTAGGGGAGCATCTGATTAGCTGCGGTGCTGAACTCGTTACCTGGCTACCCGAACAGCAACCCCAGCCACCCCAAGGGGATTTTTCAGGCCTGATCATTCTGGGGGGGCATATGAATGCCCATGAGGATAATCAGTATCCTCATCTAAAGCAGGGTGTGGAACTAATCCATCAGTTTCATGCTGAGAACAAACCCATTATGGGCGTCTGTTTAGGAGCGCAACTCATTGCCCGGGCCTTTGGTTCACAAGTTTATCCCCACAGTACTCCTGAGCTGGGCTTTTCTCCTTTAGAAGTGGTAGAACCCCTGGCCACAGAACCCTGGTTACAGAATTGTCCTGCTGATTTACACATCATGCAGTGGCACTTTGATACGTTTGATCTGCCGGTGCAGGCAACGTTGTTAATGACCAACGACATCTGTAAGCATCAGGCCTATCGCATTGGTGCCAATATTTACGGGTTTCAATTTCACCTGGAGGTCACACCAGACATTATTGCCGACTGGCTAACGGCCAAAAGTGATTGGATTGCTGCCCATTATCCAAATTTAGATACGGAAATACAAGAACAGATAAACATCCATGCCGATGGCGCAGCCACATTTGCAGAACACGTTGCTGAGGATTGGTTAGCGCTGTGTTTAGAGGCTAAACCAATACAGAAGATTGTTCATTTATAGAATTACCGGGTTATCCCTTCCCTTTTTCCCTTTCCCCTTTTTCCTTTTTCCCCTCTCCTAATATGTACCCCAACTTAAACCCTCTCTCTCCCAAATTAGAATCGCTCCAACAATCCCTAAAAGAAAAGGGCGTTAAATATGCCATGGCTAGCTTTGTCGATATCCACGGCATGTGTAAGGGGAAAGTTGTTCCCATGAGTCATTTTGATCGCATGGTGCAAGGCTCAGAACTGTTTACGGGAGCTGCGTTGGATGGTGTTCCTCAAGAGATCAATGATGACGAAGTGGGGACAATGCCCGACCCGAACAGTGCAACAATATTGCCGTGGAATTCTGAAATCGTCTGGTTTGCCAGTGATTTGCATCTGGTGGGTCAGCCCTTTGAAGCCTGTTGTCGAACTATTCTAAAGAATGTTCTCAAGCAGGCGGCAGAGATGGGCTATGGTTTTAATCTAGGGATTGAAACAGAGTTCTTTATTTTCAAAGAGACAGAAGCTGGGTTTGGTCCGGTGAGCGATCGCGATACGCTGCCGAAAGCGGCTTATGCCCTGCCTACGGTGCTGGATAACTACAAAATTCTAGACAAGATTGTCAGTGCCATGAATGGCCTGGGGTGGGATGTATATTCCTTTGACCATGAGGATGCCCAAGGCCAGTTTGAGACGGACTTTACCTACTGTGATGCCCTTAAGATGGCCGATCGGCTGACGTTCTTCCGGTTTATGGTGAAGGAGTTGGCACGGGAAGAGGGGTATTTTGCCAGCTTTATGCCCAAGCCTTTTGCTAATCAGACCGGTAGCGGTGCCCATTACAATATGTCCCTGGCGGACCTGGAGACGGGCAAGAATCTGTTTGAAGATGCCAGCGATCCTCGGGGGTTGTCGAAGCTGGGGTATCAGTTTATTGCGGGTGTACTTAAACATGCGAAGGCAATTGTGTCGGTTACCTGTCCGACGGTGAATAGCTATAAGCGACTGGTGCGCAAGGGTAGTATGTCTGGCTTTACCTGGGCACCTGTCTACATTTGCTATGGCAATAACAATCGTACAAATATGTTGCGGATTCCTCTGGGTGGGGGACGGGTGGAATGTCGGGCGGCGGATATTTCGACCAATCTGTATCTGGGTGCGGCGATGATTTTGGCAGCGGGGCTAGAAGGGATTCGGGAAGGGTCGGATCCGGGGGAGCCCCATACGGAGAATATGTATTTGTATTCACTGGAGGAGCTGAAGGCGATGGGAATTGAGACTTTGCCGAAGACGTTGGGAGAGGCGATTGATGCGTTTGCGGCGGATCCGCTGAGTCAGGCAGTGATGGGGCCGCTGATGTATAAGACCTATGTGGACTTCAAAACCCAGGAGTGGGAAGAGTACCACTGCCATGTATCAGACTGGGAAATTCAGCGCTATCTAAAATTCTTCTGACGTTATTGCTCAGGCTTAAAAGAATTGGAGAGTTTGTCAAAATCTTAGAAAGTGCTAGATACTGTAGTTTAAGTTCTATAACCGTTAGCTCACTTGAGTAAACCCAAGCACCGAATCAAGCTCAGCAACAATGAGATCCGTGCAGTAACTTCTGAGTTTCTAGACAAGTCTTATGGAATTTATTGAGTACCTAGAGGCAAAGTTAGGCCTGTTTGTTGCAGGTCTTACATTATTGCTTGAAACTATCGCTGCTTTTTGTGTCCTAATTGGTTTAGTTAAAACCGGACAATTAGCGATCGCACTCAATCGCCACCATTTCCCGCTCAATCGCCGTCATGCACGGAAGTTTTCTCTAGTATTGCTCAGGTTGCGTTTTGGTGTCTGGTTAGCCGTAGCACTGGAATTTCAGCTAGGGGGTGACATTGTAGCAACTACGGTTGCCCCCTCCTTTGAAGCCTTGGGTAAACTGGGGGCAATTGCCGCCATTCGGACATTCCTCAACCATTTTCTCAATCAAGAATTAGCCGAAGAACTTGAAGTACAACGTAAGGTCGAGCATGAGATCTCTGTCAGGGAGTTGGCAGAAGACTAAAAAATAATACAGTAGGTTTTCATAGTAGCGATATGCATAATACGGGTATCCACTCAAGCCGAGAAATTTTGGTTAAGCAGGAATGTAGAAGATAGGAGTTAGAACCTAGAAGGGGCTGGACTCCTTTCAAAACAGACAATCCTGTAGGGGCATCCCCTTGTGGATGTCCTGGGATATCGGTCGCAGGCAACCCGGATTTCGTATAAGTAACCTTTTGATTGATATCAGGCCTAGTCAATTCTTTTGGCAAGGTTCATAGGAGTCCAGTACTCAAGAGCAATGAGGCTCCTCCCCCCAACAAACCTGCAAAACAAACATAATAGAGTGTGGGTAAAAACCCTTTTCGAATCAAAATTCCTTCTTGGCCCACCAGACCCACAGTGGCCTCAGCTGCAACAATATTGGAAATGCAGATAATATTCCCAGCTGAGGCACCGACACATTGTAATGCTAAAATCAGGGCTGTAGAAACATCAGTTTGAGCCGCTACACCAAACTGAAACATGGAAAACATTAGATTGCTCACCGTCACACTGCCTGCAACAAAAGAGCCAATAGTTCCGACCAACGGAGCAAAAAGTGGCCAGACCGCTCCCGCGAGAAAAGCCATACTATCAGCCAGGGTTAGGGGCATGCTCTCTAACCCTGCCATATTGGTACCAGAATTGATGAAAACGCGGGCAACGAGGACGGCTGCGCCCAGGGCAAGTGCCGTTTTTCGCAATAAGGGCATCGTTTTTCTAAGTACAACTCCAAGGGATTGAAATGATAAGTCCTGGAGAAAAAAGGTGATTATCACCACAAAGATAAAGATTGTCGAAGGCAGATAGAGTGGCTGAATTGTGGCAGTAACATTCGTTCCCAGAATATTGGCCCATCGGATGGTCACAGCCTGAAGCCAATCTCGAAATGGTAGAAATTCAAGACGTGACACCATCAAAAAAAAGCCCAGTAGTACGTAGGGAAGCCAGGCTTTTTGTGGTGACAAGGGTTGCACTGGAGGAGGAATGGATCGAGAGTTGATAGATGACTCGTTTGCCGGAATATTCGCCGGAGAAACGGGCGGAACAACGGGGCTAAAATTACTCTTTGAGCCAGGTTTCCCTTCAGGAAAATCCCAGGAATGTTCTGGCATCAAAAAACCAGAACGCGCAGCCGTGACCACCAGGCTCAAGCCCACCAAACCACCTATTAGCGATGGAAATTCGGGACCAATTAATAGTGCAGTCAACGTATAAGGAATGGTGAAGGCCAGTCCAGCAAAAAGGGCAAACTTCCAGATAGAAAGCCCTTGTTGAAGACGCTGGACAACAGACTGCCGACGATCCCCAAATCCCAATGACAACACTGCCACGAGTACGAGTGGCAAGAACGTGCCAATAATACCGTGAAAGACTCCCGCCCAGCGCCCAACCAGGGCCAAATAATCGGGTTGAGCCAGTCCCAGTGTGGCCAATTGCGATTGAACAGCAGGAACTCCATCCAGACCAGCATCGATGCCGATCATAATCGGTGTGCCAACGGCACCAAAGGTGGACGGTGTACTTTGGATAATCAGCGCCGAAATGACTGCTGCCATTGCCGGAAAACCAATGGCCACTAGCAACGGTACGGTAATCACAGCTGGAGTGCCAAAGCCTGACGCACCTTCGATAAAGCTGCCAAACAACCAGGCGATAATAATTACCTGAACCCGGCGATCGCGTGATATTCCGAGCAGACTTTGGCGGATGGTAGCTAGTGCACCGGAAACCTGCAATGTATTGAGCAATAGCACTGCCCCAAAAATGATGTAAAGAATTTCAGCCGCTGCAAACAATCCTTGAATGCTAGAAGCCGCAACTTCTATAAAAGGAACACGCCAAATCGAAAGGGCACTGACAATGGTGACCAGATAAGCTACCGGCATGACCTGGCTAGCAGGGCGACGGGTAATGACCAGTAAGAAAAAGATCGTTGCGATCGGCAACAAGGCCACTAGGGAATACAAGGGACTAACCATTAGTTCTAAATCCGTTGCGATAACCACATGTAAGGCATCATAAGATATGAAATCAGTCAGACTGCAACTAAGCTTCAGTAATAGCTCTGGAAAAAACAAATTTTCCTTAAAAGTAATAAGATTGACTGGCAACAATTGCAAAAAATAGAATAAATACCCCCAGTGTCAGACTTAAAACGACTAACAAAATCCAGACAGATTTGCGGGTGGGATGAAATTTTGGATATAGCTTTTGGGTGACGACTTGATCCTGCTTGAGATGTTGTTCCACGATGGTCGACACATCAGCAGGATGTATATGGCAGTACCAGGTCTCGTCTGGCAAAATGAGGACCCTTGGACCACTGCCACATTGTCCAAGGCACCCTGTTGTAACAACCCTATAAAATTGAACGATAACGATAGTAGGCAGCACAGGCTCCCTCCGAAGACACCATTGGCGCACCGAGGGGATGTTCTGGACAACATTTATTGCCAAAATTAGGGCACGCATGGGGTTTTTTAAGACCCTGGAGGATGAGGCCGCTGATGCAGGTCTTTTGTGAAGAAGAGGGGATGAGAGGATGAGGGGGTGAGGGGGTGAGGGGGACGAATCGCAATTGGGCATCGAGATAAACATAAGGTGCTCGTAGCCCCAGGCCACTTTGGGCGAGACTGCCTAGACCTCGCCATATCCGAGGGACTACTTGAAACACTTCATCCATCAGCTGCTGTGCTGGTAAATTGCCTTGAGCCTGAACAGACCGGGCATATTGATTCTCCACCTGAGCACGACCTGTTTCCAACTGCTTCAGACACAAATACACTCCCTGCAAAATATCAACCGGTTCAAACCCAGTTACCACAATGGGAGTACGATATCTCTTTGCAATCTCATGGTAGGCTTCATAGCCTGTCACCGTACACACATGACCTGCCGCTAAAAACCCCTGCACCTGACAATCTGGGGATGACAAAATTGCTTCCATGGCCGGAGGCACCAATACATGGGCTATCAACACCGAAAAGTTGTCAACCTGCTGCTGGTGTGCCTGATAAACCGCCATAGCCGTTGCTGGAGCTGTGGTTTCAAACCCAACGGCAAAAAATACCACCTGCCGGTCTGGATGCTTACGGGCCAGCGCCAGGGCATCCATGGGAGAATACACCATACGCACATCCCCCCCCTGGGCTTTGATACTCAACAAATCTGTTGACGTGCCAGTGACCCGCAACATATCACCATAGGAGCAAAAGATAATCTCTGGCTGAGCCGCTAATGTCAATGCCTGATCGATAATGGCCATATCGGTTACACACACAGGGCAGCCAGGACCATGAATTAAGGTGATATCAGAGGGCAAAAGCTGATCGAGACCGTATTTTACGATGGTGTGGGTTTGACCACCGCAGATTTCCATCAGGGTCCAGGGTTGGGTAATCAGAGATGCAATGGCATCTACATAATCCTGCACCACCAAACCATCCCGATATTCGTCAACATACTTCATCGGTTACTGCCAGTATGTGACAACACAGGCACAGCCTCACCCAGATAAATTCCTAAATCCTGAGCAATATGCACCCAGGGACTATCCGGCGATACGGGTCTAGGACAACAACCAGACTGATGGAGCTGTTTGATTAAGGGGATTACCCTATCAAGCGGCTTACTATCAGCTCTGCCCTGGGACCAAATTACCAACTGCTGGTACTGTTCAGCCGCAATTAACTCCACCGCCTTGCAGCCAAAGGCCGTTGCAATCAGACAATCCATTGACGATGGCGTACTACTGCGTTGAATATGTCCTAGGGTGGTCGCTCGGGTTTCTATACTTTTTAAGTGACAAAAGTCTGTTTTGTTTATTTCACAGAGTTGTTTTGCATGAGCCTGTATCTGTTCGGCCAGGGTATCGCCAATATATTTCTCTTTAATGCCCTTTTGGTTATGCACACCCTCCGCCATCACTATTAGGCCAAACCGGCGCTTGGCCTGACGCAGCTGTACAATTTTGTGGCAAATGCCATCGAGGATATTGTCATTAATCTGTGGCGTCAGTTCTGGCACCAGAATGACATCCGCCCCCCCTGCAATACCTGAGCGCAATGCCAGATGCCCGGCATCTCGCCCCATTACCTGCACAATCATAATGCGATCGTGACTCGCTGCCGTAAAGGTGAGATCGTAAAGCGCGCGGGTTACCGTATCTACAGCCGTATCAAAGCCCAAAGATTGTTCCGTAAAGGGCACATCGTTGTCAATGGTTTTAGGGATCGCAATCCAGTTCCAATTACCCTGCTGTGCCAGGTCAGAGATAATATCTAGGCTGCCGTCCCCACCCAGTGTAATCAGAGCATCTAACTCAAGCAAACGATACCCATCTAAAATCTCACAGGCAATATGGGGATCGCTGGGATTTCCTTTATTTAAGGCACCGAGGATACTGCCACTGAGAAACTGAAGAATATCCACGCCGTGGAGTAGCCCTGGAATATCAAACCCGTGGTCTCGCAGCTGAAAATCGTCAATGGTACAGTTTCCCTGCTTTAGATTGATCAGGCCCTGGGTACCGTAGGGAATGCCATACACCTGCCAGCCCCGGCCAGTCGCACTTTTAACCACCGCTCGAATAACGGCATTGAGACCAGGGCAGTCGCCACCGCTTGTGAGAATACCAATCTTTTTAGTCACGGTTCAAAC
>JBCCXQ010000085.1:0-16495 GCA_039191365.1 Cyanobacteria bacterium P01_F01_bin.13
ATTGGTCAACACCTGAGTATATAGACAAAGGACTATGTTGGTTAGAAAATAAAATGGATATTAATCTGGGCATTAAATCTTAAGAATTTTCTCAATAGTAAAGTTATGACTAAGCGCTTGGAAACAGAAGCAGATATCAATATTCAAAAGTGCCTTAAGTTAAAGCATTCATTTGCTGTGATTGCTGGAGCTGGTTCAGGGAAAACTACTTCTCTAATTACAACTCTTCAATATTTGAGAGATACAGAGGGGAAGCTATTACGTAGAAATGCTCAACAAATTGCTTGTATCACATATACTAATCGTGCTGTTGAAGTAATTTCAAGTCGTTTAGACTGGGATGAATTATTTCTTGTTTCAACATTACATGCTTTCTTATGGCATGAGATTAAGAGATTTACGCCCAACATTCGTCAAGCATTATCTGATTATATAATTCCTGCGAAAATTGCAAAGAAAAAAAGCGAAGATAACGGTGGAAAAAGTAAGAAAGCAATTAAGGCTAGAGAGAAAATTACTTCTTTAGAGTTTGATCTTAAAAATTTGGAGGATCTGAAAAAATTTGATTACGCTGATACAAGTTTTAGCAATTATTCTCAGGGGCAACTCAATCACAATGACGTAATTGATATTGCAGCATATTTGATTTCTGAAAATGAAATTCTTCGCAGGATCCTTAGCCAAAAATATCCATATATACTTGTTGATGAAGCCCAGGATACATTCGAAAATGTTGTAGATGCTATAAATAAGCTTTGTGAAAGTCCAGGATTGCCAATTGTTGGATACTTTGGTGATCCTATGCAGCAAATTTATGATAAGCGCGCAGGTAATTTCAGTGGTCCGCCTGACTATCAGAGAATTACTAAGGAAGAAAATTTTCGATGCTCAAGATCAGTAATTAGGTTGCTCAATTCATTTCGAAGAGACATTCAGCAATTTCCTGCAGGTATAAATTCCGAAATTGAAGGAAGTGTGTCTCTCAGGCTAGTTGCTGCGGAAAAACCTGAAGGTAAGCGAAATAAATATTCCGAAGACCAACTTGAACGTGTATCTAGAAAATTTGATGAGGCGCTTAATTACTGGGGATGGGACAGAAATAATAGAGTAAAAGAGCTATTTTTAGTTCGTCAAATGATCGCAAGACGTCTTGGATTTTCAGAATTACAAAATTTATTTACAGGTCAATTCGCCTCTTCAAAAGCTCAGGAAAGTTATGAGAAAGGAGATCATTTTCTTCTAAAGCCATTTGTGGATTCTTTATGTCCGTTGATACATGCTAGAAAAGATAATGATTTTCGACAAATTCTCAAAATATTCAGCCTGTCTAGTCCAACTTTTGATCCGATTGGCGTTAATGCGAAGAAGCCCCTGAGTGTAATGAAAAGGCTTGCGATGGATTTAACTCAAGACTTAGTCAACTTATGGGGTGAAGGCACATTAGGGGATGTTTTAAGATTTTGTAGAGAGCAAAAACTTATTAGGATTTCAGAGCGATTGTCTGAACACCTAGATCGTCAGCCAAGATCAGAAGAATATGACGCTAATAAACATTCAAGTGAAAAAGGAGATTGGCTGGCTGATAACTTCTTAAGTATGTCAACGAAAGAGATTGAACCTTTTGCTTCATTTATAAGTGAGAATACTCCTCTGAGTACACAGCATGGCGTTAAAGGTGAAGAATATAAAAATGTTCTCGTTATGTTTGACGATATCGAAGCAGCTTGGAATAACTATAGCTTTTCTAAAACCTTGACTCCTAATACTTCAGGAGTCCCTACTGATGGCCAACAGAATAGAACTAAAAAACTTGCTTACGTTTGTTTTTCGAGGGCTGAGGAGAATTTAAGAATTTTGCTTTTCACACTTGACCCTTATGCAGCTAAAGAAGAGTTAATTTCTAGCGGGCTGTTTGAAGAAAATCAAATATCTATTGCCACCTAATAACTTTGACGATGGATCTGCCTCAGTTGATGTTTATTTTTCTCAAATAGGGTAATAGAGGGTAATAAAACTAGTAGTTCGTTTAGAAAGATTAATGTCTATATATTCCATTAACGAAGCTGAAAAAAATCTACAGCAGCTCATTAACGAAGTGATTGAGTCGCACAAGCCAGTGATTATCACTAATAATGGTAGTAATGCAGTACTTCTTTCAGAAGAAGACTGGTCAAGCATTCAAGAAACTCTGTACTTGCTAGCCATACCAGGCGTGCGAGAATCTATCAAAGAAGGGTTGGCTACTCCTATTGAAGATTGTGCTGAGGAGCTAATTTGGTGAGTTAGAGTTTGTTTAAGTAAGGAGTTTGTGATGCCTAGAGCCAAAATTATTCAACCCGATCAGTCCTACACGTTTGCTGACTACTTCAAACTCAACTTCGCCCCCCAAGATATCCTTGCCTATTTCGACGTCACACTTCAACGTCAGGCGCTCACCCTGCCTCACCACACAGGTCCCCTTGATCGCCTTAACGATCTAAAAAAACGCATCGAAGAAAGCCTACCCCGCCTCAGCCTTACCAGTGAAATAGCCCGTCGGGAGTTCCTAATCGCCCCTGTCCTCACCGATGTACTTCATTATACCCAGGCCACCCTCAATGTGGAATACCCTGTCGCCGTTAGCAACCAGCTTAAGGGTTCCCTGGACTATCTCTTACAAAATGAGCAAACGTTTGTAGTTATTGAAGCTAAAAAAGAAGATCTCGAACGAGGTTTTGTCCAACTTGCGGTAGAACTCATCGCCCTTGACCAGTGGATCGACTCGGATCAGCCCATTCTACAAGGTGCTATTTCCACCGGCAGTATCTGGCAATTTGGTCAGTTCCACCGTCAACAACGCATCATTACCCAAGACTTGAACCTTTACCGCGTACCTGCTGATTTGGATGAACTCTTGAAGATATTAATTAAAACCCTTGAGCCGTGATAGCCTACCAGCTAACCAACGCAGACTGTCATGGAAATATTTGCCGCCATCTTTAGTATTGCCATCGCCCTGACCATCGGAGCCATAAGCCCTGGTCCTAGCTTTGTGATGGTCGCTCGCACCGCATTAGCCGTCTCTCGCAAAGATGGCCTTGCCGCAGCCCTCGGCATGGGTATCGGCGGCGTCCTCTTTGCCAGCATTGCCCTCCTCGGTCTCCTCACTCTTCTCACCGCCGTCCCCGTTCTCTACATTTCCCTCAAAGTTCTCGGGGGAGCCTACCTGATTTATCTCGGCTATAAAATCTGGCAAGGTGCTGCCCATCCCATCACCTTAAACACCGATGGACGACAAACCGAGACTAATCCAGTCTGGCAATCATTCTTCTTAGGACTAACTACCCAAATCAGCAACCCAAAAACCGCTGTTGTCTACACCAGTGTTTTTGCCTCTTTGCTACCCAGCAATGTGCCTGCCTTTGCAGTCATTGCCCTACCGATTGTCGTATTTATCATCGAAGCAGGCTGGTATTCTCTAGTCGCCTTAACCCTCTCCGCCACTACACCTCGTGCACGCTATTTAGCATCCAAAAAATGGCTAGATCGCACCGCTGGAACCATCCTGTCTTTGCTAGGCACTAAACTCATTCTCGAAGCTAATAACTCGTAGGCAGGGCGTGTGCGTATTCGTCGTCCCGCGTTACCAATTGTTTTAACCTTACTTCTGGGCAGTGGCTTATCTATCCTGGCCACCCTTGCTGTCGCCCGCTGGGAGCGTGCCAACTATCGCCTTCAATTCCAACGCCAAACCGATAGTCTCACTACCGCCCTCCAGCGAAGCATTAATCGCTACACCGACTTGCTCCTGGCCTTAGGAGACTTCTACGCCGTCTCAGAACAAACCGTCTCCCGTGATGAGTTTAACCGCTTTGTCCAACGGGCACTTAAAACGTATCCAGGCATCCAGGCTCTAGAATGGGCTCCCGTTGTCTCCGAGCAAGATCGCAACACCTTTGAGACTAGTATTCAGGCAGAAGGCTATCCCACTTTTCAAATTACTGAACGAGAAAGTCGCGGTGGCCTCATCCGTGCTGCATCAAGGCCCTATTACAGTCCTGTTACCTATTTGCAACCCCTGATAGGCAACGAACTCGCCCTCGGTTACGATCTCACTTCTGATTTCACCCGTCGCACTGCCCTTGAAACCGCCCGAGATACTGGACAGATTGCCGCCTCCGGTCGGATTCGACTAGTGCAAGAAAACAAAAATCAGTTTGGTTTTCTGGTCTTTTTACCCCTTTATAAGGGCGACCTTATTCCATCCTCCCAGGCAGCACGGCGCGATCAGATTAGCGGATATCTTCTGGGCGTTTTCCGAGTGTCAGATGTGGTGGAAGAATCTTTGGAAACATTTGATAACAATATTGACTTTACCCTTAGAGATCGCACCGCTCCACCCTCCCAGCAATTTTTAGGAAGCTATGACGCTACCACTCAAACCGTCACCACCCAAGCAACGGCCACACCTAAAAAATCAGTGCCATGCACCATTGGCTGCACCCTCACTACCGGAGGTCGTCAGTGGACTATCACCTACACCCCAGCTGCTAACTACCCCACACTCACCCTCTGGGGTGCCCTGTCCACCCTGATTATCGGGTTACTCCTTACCACCCTCATCGCCCGCTATCTCTCCCAGGCCCAGGCAGAACTCGCCAGAACCCGAGAACTCAGCGAAGCTAAAATTCGTTTGTTTTCTATGGCCTCCCATGAGCTGCGTACTCCCCTCAGTACCATTCTCCTCTCAGCCCAGGCCTTAGAAGCTGATACCCACCCCACCCCACCCAACAGTCACCAGCGCATCTATGGCCGCATCCGAGCTACCGCTAAACGGATGAACCAGTTGCTCAATGATCTGCTGACCTTATCTAGAGCCGAATCTGGCAAACTGCAGTTTGAACCCGAGCTGCTTAATTTACAACAATACTGCCAACAGCTAATAGAAGAGGTCCAATTTAGCTTTGAAGCATTTCCAAAAATAGGCTTTATAACGTCTGGTGATTGCCAGAAAGCCTACATTGACCCCCAACTACTGCGGGCGATTTTAACTAATTTACTTTCCAATGCAGTGAAATATTCTAGTTCAGATCCTGAGGTGATCCTAAGCCTCTCCTGCCATTCCCACGAGATTATATTTCAGGTCAAAGATCGGGGAATTGGCATCTCTAAAGCAGACCAGGCTAAGCTTTACGAAGCGTTCTATCGGGGTGCTAATGTAGGCAACGTTGTCGGTACAGGTCTGGGATTATCGGTTGTGAATGCTTGTTTGCAGCTACATCAAGGTACGCTCACCTGCGATAGTCAGTTAGGTCAGGGAACAACATTTAGGGTAACGCTACCACGCATTGAGTGACGCCCTAAGGTGCATAAATTCGCTGTATGGCTCGGTGCCTGCCCTAGGATACTCGACGCCACTATTCCAGAATAAGATCTAGGGTAGGCAGAAGCTGTTTAAGTTTTTTCAGAGTTGGCTCATGCCACGGGATACTATGGCTACCCAGGATGGCCAGGCTAGACACTCGATGATTGCGAACATTGATAATAAATTCTGCAATCATAATGATGCCAGGGGCCGTGGGGACGATTAGGTTTCTGAGGTCTAGGGTGATGGCAGTGGGCTGATGCTGTAGAAGCGTAGGAACCAGATCGTTGACTACGGTGTGGGCTTGGGCTGGACTTAACTCTAAAAAATTCCGAAATTCGACGCTGGCATTTTTGGCATTGTAATTAATCAAGTAGTGCTTGCCTTCAATGGTTTGTAAAGCGGTATCTTGCCAAGTAGTTTCGGGTTCACAAACAGCCTGCATTACTTTTTGCTCTTGAATAGTTTTGGATAGTCTTTTGCTGTGATGAATTTAGTATCGTGTTCTCCTTGACAGAAAACATCCTACAAAGGTCAGATTCATCTAGGCAAAATGTCTAGGCCTCCCAAGGGCATTACAAAATCAGGTGATTTTAATCCTGACTTAGTGTGAACATGGATCACATTAAGGGCTGTGCGATCGCACCCCCAAAGAAAGTAGCTTTTCGTTTCCTCTACAGTCAATCTTATTTCCCTTGTAACCGATAGCCTACACCGTGCACAGTTTCAATAAATGTTTTAGAGGCTCCAGCCACTTTAAGTTTGTTGCGCAAGCTTTTAATATGGGCTTTCACCGTCTCTTCATCGGGTGGACTTTTCATAGACCAGAGAGACTCTAAAATAAACGAGCGACTGAGGACCCGTCGCCCGTTACGCATGAGCAATTCTAAAATTGAAAATTCTTTTGGCGTAAGCCGTAAGGGCTGCTTATTGTAGCTGACTTCATAGGTGTTGGGATCTAAGCTCAGGCTGTCCCAGATGAGGGCCATGGGCGATTGCGAATTACCTCGACGTAGCAAGGCCCGGATCTGAGCTAACAGTTCAGACAGATTAAAGGGTTTTACCATATAGGCATCGGCCCCAGAGTCCAGACCGCGCACCTTGTCTTGACTGGTATCCCGCGCCGTCAACATCAACACCGGCAGCTGATACCCGTGGTTGCGAAGCCGCTGACAAAGCTGAATGCCATCGAGATAAGGTAAGGTGACATCCATCAGCGTCAGGTCGTAGTCCATCAGCTGCATCTGGCTCCAGCCTGATTCGCCATCTTTAACGGTGTCCACCACATAGCGCTGGGCCTCTAACACTTCTGTTAAAGACTCTGCAAGCTGAACATCATCCTCAACCAACAGAAGGCGCATTATTAAAAACCTGGCAACATGTTCGATGCTTAAAGCATGGCCAGAGAAGTATGCAGGTGCTGTGTAATTGACTACACACCCCAGTGACAATTTGTTATCGCTATATTACAAATCAACTAACTTGCAACAAGGAGCACAGTTCACTTGAGACGTCTCGTCTAGATTTTCAAAAAGACACTTGCATGACGAGGACAGGCAATGAGTGGATTAGGTGGCTTGAATAAAACTCCAAACGGTGTTGTCTTGGGCATGGTACAGATGCAGCTGCCTAATGTGGTCACCCCCGATGACCTGGCGGCTCAAACTCAGCGCATCTGTACCATGGTGGCAAAGGCCCGCCGCAATATGCCCACCATGGACCTGGTGGTATTTCCAGAATATTCACTCCATGGCCTATCCATGGATACCAATCCTGCCATTATGTGTAAGCTGGATGGCCCAGAGGTGGCTGCATTCCGTCAGGCTTGTATTGACAATCAGATCTGGGGTTGTTTCTCAATCATGGAGTACAACCCAAGCGGCAATCCCTACAACAGCGGCATCATTATTGATGATAAAGGAGAGTTAAAACTTTATTACCGCAAGCTCCATCCCTGGGTGCCGGTGGAACCTTGGGAACCTGGGAATATTGGTATTCCTGTATGTGACGGGCCAAATGGCAGCAAGCTGGCGCTGATTATTTGCCATGATGGTATGTTTCCTGAAATGGCCAGAGAATGTGCCTACAAGGGAGCGGAGATTATGATCCGCACTGCAGGTTATACAGCACCTATTCGCCACAGCTGGCGTATTACCAACCAGGCCAATGCGTTTTGTAATCTAATCGTGACGGCTTCAGTGTGTATGTGTGGCACCGATGGCACGTTTGATTCTATGGGTGAGGGGATGATTGTCAACTTTGATGGTGAACCCCTGGTGATGGGTAGCCACCGTCCCA
Organism: Cyanobacteria bacterium P01_F01_bin.13; assembly: GCA_039191365.1. Lineage (GTDB taxonomy): Bacteria > Cyanobacteriota > Cyanobacteriia > Phormidesmidales > Phormidesmidaceae > Leptothoe. Next base: position 7,643 of record JBCCXQ010000085.1, read on the forward strand.
ACGAGATTATTACGGCTGAGGTGCGGCCTGACCTGGTGCGCGAGGCCCGTCAACACTGGTCTGTTGAGAACAATATTTACCAGTTTGGTCATCGGGGATACGTTGCTGTTAAAGGCGGTGCCCAGGATTGTCCTTACACCTATATGAAAGATATGGTGGCAGGGAATTATCGACTGCCTTGGGAAGAGGATGTGGTTTACACCGATGGTACCTCCTGCGGGTTTGAGGCACCAACTCACGAGTACAAGGGAGAGGAACTTTCCTCAAGTGTCTTGAGTAATAGTTAATAAGGTCCGAGTAGAGGCTCCCCTTGTGGGTGCCCACAACAGTCAAGAATTGCAACTTGGTTCGTTGTGGACATTTTGGCCGGAGATAGAAATGATATCCCTGCTGTAGAGCTGATGCGATAACCTATGGGCCGTTACGTAACCTCAGATCCCTACCCCTATCCCTACAACGGCGATTTGCGTCCCGACAACACGGCGCTGATCATCATTGATATGCAAACGGACTTTTGCGGCCAAGGTGGCTATGTGGATAAGATGGGCTACGACTTGTCTCTGACTCGTGCCCCGATTGAGCCGTTGCAAACTTTGCTAACTGTTATGCGAGAGCTGGGCTACGTTATTTTGCATACCCGCGAGGGACATCGCCCGGACCTATCAGATTTGCCTGAAAACAAACAGTGGCGTTCCCGACAGATTGGGGCAGGTATTGGGGATCCCGGTCCCTGCGGTCGGATTTTGGTGCGGGGTGAAGCAGGCTGGGAGATTATTCCGGAACTAGCTCCCCTGGCAGGTGAAACGGTGATTGACAAACCCGGTAAAGGGGCCTTTTTTGCTACTGATTTAGATTTGCTATTGCGGCGCAAAACTATTCAAAACATTATCCTGACTGGCATTACCACCGATGTCTGTGTGCATACAACCATGCGGGAAGCCAATGACCGGGGCTATGAGTGTTTAGTGCTGTCGGACTGTACCGGGGCGACGGATTATGGCAACTATTTAGCCGCCCTAAAAATGATTAAAATGCAGGGCGGTGTATTTGGTGCCGTGGCAACATCATCTGACCTGATTGAGGCAATCAAGGCTTAGCCAATGGAGATCGCAACCCTGCCTACCCTGAGTAAAACCCAGGTTCCACCGCAGCTGGATGTGGTGGAAATGACCAAACGGTTTGGTCGCTTTACTGCCCTTGACGGGGTGTCCATGACCTTAAAACCAGGCACAGTGCATGCCCTGCTGGGGGAAAATGGAGCCGGGAAGAGCACCCTGGTGAAATGTGTCATGGGCTTTTACCACCCTACCGCTGGTCAGATTTTGATCGACCAACAGCAACAGGCGATTCAGAACCCAAAGGCCGCCCATAACCATGGTATTGGCATGGTGTACCAGCACTTTACGTCTGTGCCAGCCATGACTGTCGCTGAGAATCTTGTTCTGGCCCGCTACGATACCCAAGCCATTATTAACTGGAAACAAGAGTCTAAGCAGCTGCAGGCATTTATTGATCAGTCTCCCTTTAAGGTAGATCTGCACACGCCTGTGGCTCAGCTCGCAGCTGGAGAGAAACAAAAGCTTGAAATTCTTAAACAGCTCTATCTCAAAAGTCGCGTTTTAATTTTAGATGAGCCCACTTCGGTGTTGACCCCAGGGGAAGCAGATGAGGTGTTGGGTTTACTGCGCTCAGAAGTGGTGCAGGGCAATTTGAGCATTCTTTTGATCACCCATAAATTTCGAGAGGTGCAGGCATTTGCAGACGAAGTGACCGTGCTGCGCAAGGGACAGCTGGCTGGCCAGGGAGCCGTTAAAGATCTGTCTGTGGAAGCGCTGGCTCAGATGATGCTGGGGGAGGCCCGCGAGACCAAATCGGTTAACAAACTTGAGGCGGATGGCAAACGACCGGTACTCTCGATTACGGATATTCATGCTAATCGAGATAATGGTTTACCCGCTGTGGAGGGAATTAATCTTACAGTCCATGGCGGCGAGATTGTCGGCATTGCCGGTGTCTCTGGGAATGGCCAACGGGAACTGGTGGAAGTGCTGGCGGGACAGCGCCTCCCCACCGCTGGGCAGCTTAAGGTTAACGACGTGCCCTACACAGCCACCCGCGCCGAGATGTTTCAACACCAAGTTTATGCGCTGCCAGAAGAACCCCTGCGCAATGCCTGTGTGCCCACTATGAGCGTGGCAGAAAATATGGCCCTGCGCACATTTGATCGTCCGCCCCAGGCCAAATGGAGCTGGCTACTGATCCTCAGGGCCATCCGGCAGATGGCCCAGGGACTGGTGCACACATTTTCAGTCAAAACACCCACGGTGGAAACGCCCATCAGTCATCTGTCTGGGGGAAATGTGCAGCGCACCGTACTGGCCCGAGAGCTGTCATCGACGTCAGTCAAACTTTTGATTGCGGCTAACCCCTGCTTTGGTCTAGATTTTGCCGCTGTTGATTTTATTCACAATGCCATTGTGGATGCCCGAAATCGAGGGGTGGCGGTTTTACTGGTAAGCGAAGATCTAGATGAACTCCTGACCCTGGCTGACCGGATTATCGTCATCAGCGAAGGCAGGTTTGTGTATAAGAGCGAAATCGCCCAGGCGGATCTGAGTCTTATTGGCCAGCGAATGGCAGGGCACTGAGGATCGAGAGTTAATGCAGTGCTTGAGCCAAAAACCAGTATTTATCCCCTTCCGGGAGGGGCAGTGGGGTGGGTTGAGCCGTGATTTTATCTGACTTATTTTCTCTAGTCGACCATCCAGAGCGTCTATCCTGGCAGCCCTTTCGCCCCGGTGTGGCGATTTATCGTCTCTATGGGGATGGCCACCAGGGTCCGGCGGCGGCACTGTTGAAATATGAGCCCGGGGCTAAGGTGCCAGAGCATGTCCACGGGGGATACGAACATATTATTGTGCTGTCGGGCTCCCAGCGAGACCATCAGGGTAGCCATACTGCTGGCACCCTGGTGATTAATCCGCCAGATTCTAGCCACGATGTGGTCAGTGACGAGGGCTGCATCGTCTTGATCATCTGGGAAAAACCTGTCGCCATCAAAGGAGCCAGTGATTAAATGCCGCCGGTGATTCCTGCTCAGCCCTACGACTATCCCCTCCCCGCCAACAGCCAGGTGGCCCTGGTGATTATTGATATGCAGCGGGATTTTCTTGAACCAGGGGGGTTTGGTGAGGCTCTAGGCAATGATGTTTCTCAGTTGCAGGCCATTATTCCTGCGGTTAAACAGCTACAGCAGGCTTTTAGGGCGCAGGGGCTGCCCATCATTCAAACCAAAGAAGGCCACCGAGCAGACTTAGGGGACTGCCCACCGGCAAAACGGGACCGGGGACGCGGCCCTTTGAAAATTGGGGATGTAGGTCCCATGGGCCGGATCTTGGTGCTGGGAGAACGGGGCAATGAGATTATCCCAGAGCTGCAGCCAAAATCGAATGAGGTGGTGATTGCAAAGCCTGGAAAGGGGGCGTTTTATCAGACTGATTTGGAAGAGGTGTTGAGATCGCACCGCATCACCCACCTGATCTTCACCGGCGTCACCACCGAAGTCTGTGTCCAGACCACCATGCGGGAGGCAAACGATCGAGGTTATGAGTGTCTGCTAGTGGAAGATGCCACCGAAAGTTATTTTCCCGAATTCAAACAGGCCACCCTAGAGATGGTGCGGGCCCAGGGCGGCATTGTTGGCTGGACAGCGACGGCCCAACAGGTGATTGCAGGATTGGCGGCATGGAGAGTGTAATGCATTCATCCCAACAATGCTGAAGAAAAGGCCAAATCGAATGGTTGACTCATACGGCAAGAGGGATAGCTTATTGAACGTTATTCCATACGTTTCCTCAAAATAGAGGGGACCAATTATAAGTCGGGAAATTTTGATGATGTGGGAATCTAGAATATAGGAGCTAGAAGCCTTGCCCCTACTATATTCTGAGTTCTATATTCTATCTTCTTTCCCCCAGAACTACTTCCCGCCTTGAGTTGATATCCCTTTTTAAGGAAAAGGCAATTTTGGCGATCAAAGCGAAATCTTGCACATATGCTTAGATAGGGACATGCCAAGTCGAGCATATGCAGTTAGCTGTGATTGTGGATTCAAGGATGCGCTTTTTAATAGGAACCTAACGGGCCATAAATGTTTGACATATAATATCTTTGTCCGTTTTTCTGTTACATACGTCAAACTTGCTAAAAATCACAGGAATTAAGGCACATTGTCTGTCTGTCTAGCAATTACCCCATTGTTTGGTCGAGTTCTGGCGTCCGCCAATACGGGCTGGTTTGCCATCAGCTTTGATTGGGGTCTGGATGGGGGGATAGAGCAGGCGATTGTCTACCTGGGATTTGGCGGTTTGGTAATCGGTTCGATGGCTGTCTTGCTACAGAACCTGCACTTAACTCAAAAAGTCAAGCGTCTTCGCCAGGCAGAAGCAGAGCTGCAGTTAAGTGAATCCCATCACCGAGCCCTGCTTAATGCTCTACCCGATTTGATTATGCGCATTAATCGGGCGGGTGTTTATCTGGAGTTTTTAGCCTCTGTTGACCTTTCAGTGCTAGGCGATCTTACGGATTGGGTAGGCACCCATGTGACCGATAGACTGCCGCCAGACCTGGCCCAAAAACGTATGGATGCTATTCAGCAAGCCTTAACAACTCAATCTATTCAAGTGTATGAACAGGAGCTATGGGTAGACGGTGCTCCCCAGATGGAACAAGTGCGGGTTGTTCCATACAGCAAAGATGACGTGCTACTACTGATACAAAACATTAGCGATCGCAAACGTGCTGAGGAGCGTCTACGTAGGAGTGAGGAACGATTTCGATGTGCGATCGCAATGGCCCCATTGCCCATTATGATCCATGCCGAAGATGGTGAAGTGCTATACATCAACAGCACCTGGACCGAGCTGACCGGCTATACCCATCAAGATATTCCCACTACCCAAGCGTGGGCACAGTTAGCCTATGGAGAAAACGCTGAGAAAATTTTAAAAGATGTTATTACCAGGAAGTATAGTTCAGACTCTCATCAAGATGGAGAAGAGTTAACCATCACTACAGCTGACAACAGTCAGCGCATCTGGAAATTTAATTCCGCTCTATTAGAACAACTATCAGACGGTCGTCGAGTGGCGATTTCAATGGCCGTCGATGTGACCCAGAATCGCCAAGTCGAAAAGGCCCTACGGGATAGTGAAGAGCGCTATCGTAGCATCTACCTTCAAGCGGCAGTAGGGTTTGCCAATGGCACCATCGAGGGGCGATTTGTTGATGTAAACCCACGGTTTTGTCAGATGCTTGGGTACTCCCGAGAAGAGCTACTAGCCAAATCTATTACAGAGATTATCCATCCCGACGATCGGGCACAGTCCAAGGTCTTAGCTCAGCGGTTATTTGCTAACGAAGCGGCCTATTTTTTTCACGAAAAACGCTATCTACGCAAAGACGGCAGTTACTTTTGGGCTAATACAGGGACATCCGTTGTGCGTGATGCCCAAGGCAATCCTAAACATCTTCTGACCGTGATTCGCGATATTAGCGATCGGGTCAGAGTCGAAGAGCAGCTCAAGTATGATGCGTTTCATGATCAGCTTACGGGATTGCCAAATCGTAGTCTGCTCATGGAAAGATTAGAGCTGGCCCTAAAACGAACCAAACGACATCCCGAAATTCAGCTTGCCGTACTGTTTTTAGATCTCGACAACTTTAAGGTAATTAACGACAGCCTGGGACATCATGTGGGGGATGAACTGTTGTTAGCCATTTCAGCTCAGCTCAAGTTAGTCATTCGTGAAACAGATTTAGCCGCTCGTCTAGGGGGTGATGAGTTTGTTGTTTTACTAGAAGACATTAACGATCTTGCAGAAGCTGTGATGGTGGCGGAGCGTATTTTAGCAATGATGAAGTCTCCCATCACCATTGCTGAACGGCAGCTATTTCCTGGTGTCAGTATTGGCATTGCCATGTCTGCTCCCCATTACCAGGCGGCTGAGCTTCTACGGGATGCTGATGTGGCTATGTATTGGGCCAAGCACAATGGGCGTGGTCAATATATTGTCTTTGATCCCAAAATGCAATTACAGGTCATCCAGCGACTGCAAATTGAGAACAATCTACGGAAAGCCTTAGAAAGTGATACCTTTTTGCTCTACTATCAACCGATAGTCAATTTAAAGACTCAGAAAATAGAGGCCTTTGAAGCACTGATCCGATGGCAGCACCCTGACCGAGGGCTGCTAACGTCAGAACAGTTTATTGACATTGCTGAAGAGATTGGACTAACGTTACCTATTGGTGAATGGGTCTTGCGTACAGCCTGTCAGCAGTTAGTAGTTTGGCAAACTCAGTTTCCAGATCGTTTTTTGAGCCTCAGCATAAATCTCTCCAGCCAGCAGTTAAATGACTCTTTGCTGTTAAAACTTGAGGAAACTTTAGCGCTGCATAGACCCCGAAAAAACAGTTTTATGCTAGAAATAGCAGAAAGTATTCTGGCGCAAAGTTTGGAGGTAACCCAGGGCTTGCTCAATCGGGTAAGGGCCAACGATGTAAATATTGTCATTGATGATTTTGGTACCGGCTATTCCTGTTTGCCCTACCTGCATCAGCTGCCGGTGGATGCCATTAAAATCGACTACAGCTTTATTAATCCAGCTGTGCCCGACATGCGCAGCCAGATGATCACCGAGTCAATCATTACACTGTGCAAGTCCTTGGATTTAAAGACGGTTGCTAACGGCTTAGAAACCCTGCAACAGCTCTCGTGGCTGGAGCGCATTGGCTGCGATGCGGGGCAGGGGGCCTATTTTGCTAGACCGATGGCTGCCGAGCAGGCCACTGAACTTTTGCACCAGGAGACCATCAGTCCCTTTATCAGTGGCTAACTTTGATGTACAGATGTCTGTATGCCCAAAAATGGGTCCTTCAGTTTCTAAATTTCTAGGAGAAAATTGTCATGGATAGTCGTTGGGTTAGACATCGCTCAGGTTATGTGTTGGCGGGTGTACTGGCAGTGTTTGCTGTGGGCAGTTGCCCGGTCTACGGGCTTGAGCAAACGCAGCTGGTTGTGGAGATTAGCGGTCTGAATGAGCCGCAGGGGCAAGTGTGTCTAAATCTCTTTGACAGTAGTGCTGGGTTTCCGAGCAATCGGGAGCAAGCGTTACAAACTCAGTGTTTGGCGACGACGGAGTCTGCTCCACTACTGGCAACGTTTGAGAGTCTTGCTCCCGGTAGCTATGCCGTTTCGGTCTTTCACGATGCTAATAGCGATAGTGAGTTTAATCGTAATTTTGTCGGTATGCCTGAAGAGGGATTTGGGTTTTCTCGCAATCCAGAAGCCCGCACGGGGCCACCGGAGTTTGGTGATGCAGTGGTTTTGGTCGCAGGCACAGAAACAAGAATTGAAATTGAGCTGAGTTATTTTTAGGCCATTATTTCTCTCACGTGGCCGATACTTGAAGAATGAAACCATCCTTTTGGTCAATAAACCGCCTGAACCCATGGCTGGCGGTCAACTATTCGCTGTTGTTTCCAGGGTTAGGTCAGCTATACAGTGCTTTCTGGGTGAAAGGCATCAGCCTGGTGCTGATAGCCGTTGTCATGATTGGCTATGCCACTTGGTCTATCTTTGGGGCCAATGGCCAAACCATGTGGGGATTCTGGACGATAGGATGCTTCCTCATTGTATATAGCTTCAGTATTTTGGATGCCTATCGCGGTACCCAACCGGACTATGCTACCCGGATTTCAGTGCCCCAGGGAAGGTCCTCGGATCCTTGGTATGCCGTCTTTTTATCGCAGCTATTGCCTGGATTAGGGCACCTGTATCTACAGCAGGCGTTGGCTGGGGGAGTATTTCTTGGTACAGGACTCCTGAGCGCTTGGCTGGCGAATTCCATTCCCAAATTGGTCCCCATTCCACCGCTGATTTGGGCGCTGAGCTGTTATCACGTGTACGTCAGTTTTCCCCATCAGACCAGGCGTAAATCAGGTATGAACGGTCAAGTCAGCACTGGTGCGATCGCACTCCTGGTTGTCGGTCTCCTGGTTATTCGGCTGTCCTTAGCGTCAACACCGGGGTGGATTCGGCAGGCAGTTGAGCAGTGTATTGTGCCGAGCGACTCGATGGCTCCGACGCTACAGGTCAATGATCGCCTCTTTGTTCGGCGTAATCACACCCATCGGCCTAACATTGGCGACATTATTGTATTCACCCCACCTGATAAAGCCCTGCAAGCTCTTCCTGAGCAAGAGGACGCCGAGAATCTGCTGTATGTGAAGCGCGTAATTGGTTTGCCGGGGCAGCAGATAGCGGTTAAAGATGGACGCGTTTATGTTGGCGATCGTCCAATTGCAGAACCTTACACTCAAGCAGCCCCTGCCTATGAGTGGGGACCTGAAACAGTGCCTGCAAACAGTTATTTTGTGCTGGGTGATAATCGCAACAAGAGTTCTGATTCCCATCTTTGGGGATATGTACCTGAAGCCAACATTCTAGGGGCAGCCTACAAAATCTACTGGCCATCCGACCGGGTGCAGCCGCTGACTGCGACTGACTAAAAAACAACAGGATGCCCCCGTTGGCAGCATCCTGTTAAAAGCCAGATTTGAATTGAGGATTTAAGCCATCATCTCTAGATGGTTCGGGAAGAAGCAAATGCCAATGGTGTCAGTATCGGCCCAACCGGTGGTTGGCATCAGATAGAGGTCGGGTGGAATAAACATACCCTCACCATTGGGTCCGGTGGGCGTAAACTGACGACCAGCCTGGACCAGAGGTTTCAGAGCCGCATCGCGTTCAGCCTCAGACGGATAGACCTTTCCGAGGGCTGCAACCACTTG
>JBCCXQ010000086.1:0-16452 GCA_039191365.1 Cyanobacteria bacterium P01_F01_bin.13
CCGAGAGATTCGTCTGCCGTTTGAACAGATTTTTTCCACTGCCCTTCGTATTTGGCAGCGGGAAGTCGATGCTACTGCTTTTTTGGTTGGTGGTCAGCTCTATATCCAACGCAACGAAGCAGACTATGGCGGGTTTGAGCGCGACTATGTGCCAGGGGATGGTGATGAGCGTGAAGGTCGAGGCAAAGAAGACTTTGCCGAAGTGGTCATTAGCTTTGTGGAAACCCCTGATGCAGCTGGACATCGCAGCAATATTTTACGAGTGACAGCCACTGAGGAATTTGGTGCCTATTTACTAGAACAACTAGGCAAAGGAGAGATTGGTACGATTCACAATACCCTGACTACCCCAAGCGCTGTTGTTGACGATCCTCGGCAGCAACTGATTGAAACTAATGCTTGTATTCGTTGTGACTTAAGGAATGCAGATCTCAGCGGTCTAGACCTCGATAAAGCCAACCTAGAAGGGGCCATACTAGCTGATGCCAACCTTGCCGGGGCTGATTTCTCAGGGGCCTATTTAGTGGGGGCTGATCTCAACGGTGCCACTCTAACGGCAACGGATCTCAGTCGGGCGAAATTGGGTCTGGCTAACTTGTCGGGGGCCACCATGGATGCTGTAGACCTCCACGCTGCTAGTCTACCTCTGGCGAATTTACAGGATGCAACTCTTCCGAAGGCCAAGGTGGGAGGTGCCCATTTAGCGGGTGCAAACTTGGCAAATGTGAACCTCAGTGAAGCCGATCTAACAGAGTTTACCTCCACAGGCTTTATCCCATTTCTGGGTCTGCAGCGTTTTCGTCTCTATACCAATCTGCGGGGCGCTGACCTGAGTGGTAGTGTGCTGACTATGGCTGACTTTGATGATGCCGTGTTGGCCGATGCCAAGTTGATGGGGGCTGACCTGACTGGCGCTAATCTCAACGATGTGGCCTTGCGGGGTACTGACTTGACGGGAGCCACAGTTGCTGATGAAGCTTTGAGTGAAGCCCAACTGTGTGGCGCAACTATGCCTAGTGGTGAGGTGTTTACTGAGGGTTGCGAAGAAGAGTAGGCGCTTCATTGTGGAGCTTTGAGCAAGCAATCTGCCGAGATCAGAACTTGCTCTTGATCGCTAATTATTGCACAGGTTTGCTGGAGCCGCTGTAAGGCGGAGGGTTGTTGCTGTAATTGATTGATTGCAGTTGTCCATTCTGGCTGGAACTGCCTCAGCCATTGATGAGGCAAGTTCGCAGGGTTAAATGAAATGTTATCTACCAGCCAAAAGTCAATGTCGTAGGTAGCAATCACAGACTGAAGTTTGGCTAAGTCAGGACTATACTGGGCTGCAATCAGATCTAAAATACGTGGACGAATTTGGTTGTAATACCCTTGGTGATAGGCCAAACTATGACCACGACTGAACAATACTGAGCGACCTGTAAATGTGGGGATATTTTCTGCTTCCCCAGTCAGTGAGGCAATGCGAATATCGTGAGGTTGTTGTTTTATATATTCATACAGAGCGTGATGTTCTGAATTGATATACAACACATCCATAAAACTTTTGAGAAGACAGGGATAGCCTATAGTGATCATGCCAACCCCTGCGACCATCGCTGCTGCCACCAGTTGACGCCAGAGGACTTGCGAATGATGTAACAATCTTCGTAGTCCTGCATCGAGCAATGCTACCAGGACCATGGCCGCCGCTAGCGCTACTAGCACTTTGAGGACATGGCGACTGTAGCGACTGGGTAAATGCAATTTAAATAGCAGTCCATGGGACAACAAAAACATGGTGAGTGAAGCTATGCTCACCTGAAGTATCAATTTTCCATTGGGGGTTATTTGGCGAAGCAGAGGTAGCCGCAGCCATAACAGGATGGGTAAGATTAACGATAAGCAAATTGTTATGGGTACAATGGGAGGCAACAAGCCACTGCGTCCTGAAAAGAACCAATATCTAGCCCAGTTACTGTAGAAAAAAGCATTGCGCCCACCGGGTTGAAACTCGGCCATTATTTTGGCCTGTTCTAGGGTAATAACAGGGCCATAGGGAGATGTGCTCAATGCATAGGGAAGTAAGACGACGACTGCCATTGCCGTACCAACTACCAAAAAACGTAGACCCTCTTTTCTATTTGTTCCTGGCCATACGGCTTGTAGTCCTAACACCAATATCGATATGAAAACGAGGTGGGGATAAAACAGACCCTGGAGACCGATCGCTAGGGCACATCCTAAAAGTCTTCGCCGGGCGACGTAGTATAAAAACGCCAAAATCAACAACACGCTAAAGGCTTTGGGAGTGGCTGATGCTAGCTCGTCCCACATCCACAATGCCTGGTTGAGAATAATAGTGTTAATAAAGGCTACTAGAGGGACTGGAATAATCTCTAACGCCAGGTAAAACGCATACAGGGTGCCGACTAAGCTAATGAATGGTGGAAGGAGCTTGCTAAAGGTGAAGGGATCGATGCCCACCAAGGTTCCCAGACGATATAAGGCTTTGTAGCCTACAGGCGCAACAGATTGAAAATAGTCGGCGATAATGTCGTTGGGAAAAAGGGTTGGGTCCACATAGCGCCACATCCAAAACACATGCTGTCGGGCGTCGTCCTGGATTGTGTAAGGGCCTTCAAAGGCAATTCGCCAAAATAGAATGCTGTAGAGAACAGCAATGGCTAGACTAGCCAGCAGCCAGATGCGCTGATTTGGGTGGGTGGCACGCAGACTGTCGTGGTTAATCCAGTTAGCAAGAGTCTTCACAGTGGCACTAGAAGCGAGGTCAGGCCTATCTTACTAGAGGCTGTGTAGAAGAGTTAAGTACTGGTTTTAGCTGCTGACATATTACTCGACCACCCTTGATGCCGAATGGCGGCTATTAGCACAAATAGCAGGTCTAGACCCACCACGCCTGCAATCATCACCTCAGAACCACCAGTGCCAAAGCCATAGCTGTGTAATCCGGTTCCCAGCACAAAGTTGACGCCGTACCAGGCCATCAACACTGCATTAAAGGCCACCACGCTAGCAACGCTAATGCCAAAGTTGCCAATCCAACCCACCAGGCGGCCGTGGAGTGGTACCAGATAGCAGAGTAAGGCGATTAAGGCCCAGGTTTCCTTCGGATCCCAACCCCAGAAACGTCCCCAGGAGAAGTGCGCCCAGATACCGCCCAGGATGATGCCTGCTGTCAGTAGCAGCACCCCAACTTGCAACACCCGATAGTTAAGTTGGGAAAGCAATTTGATGCGTGCCTTGGCCTTGGGGGTAAACAGGTAGCTCCCCAGGGCAACGTGTCCCAAGCCTAAGGCAAGGGCAAAGCTTGCATAGCTCAGGGCAATGGTGGGAACATGAATACTCAACCAGAAGTTATCGCGCAGCACAGGTACCAGCGGAGAAATACTCGGGTCTAGTACTGCTGGTAGACTATCGGCCAAAATTAAACACACTACGGATAGGGGCGCTGCTGCTAGCAGATAGTATTTTGAGCGATGCAGTAGTTCAAACATCAGGGCAATAGCAGCAATACCAAAGCCAACCCACACTACCGATTCGTACATGTTGGTGACCGGAGGCCGGCCGGCAATCTGCATGCGCAGCCAGAAACCATAGCTTTGCACGGCGACACCCGCTACAAAGGTGCCAATGGCAGTCCAGTATAGATTCAAGGGAGTCACCCAAAGAGCCACCAACATCAGTACAAAGGCAATACCGTAGAGCTGCCATGCTTTAGCAAAGGGGTGGAAGTGGTTGAAAAATACTTCCTGCCGCATGACGCCATCTGCCGGATAAACGGCTGGGCTAAGACCTGCGAGACCCTCCTTTAGAGACTGAGCTAATGGTGCCAGCATCGGCAGATGATCAGTCCCTGATAAGATTGTCTGCTTAATGATGGTGAAGTCGGCTAGCAGCGGAGCTACTGACTCTGCGTTGTATAGGCTTTGAGCTTCAGTAATGCCGACCCATTTGCCTTTGATATCGTCGGGGTGGGGTACGATTGCGATCGCATCGTCATTAACCATGCCCAGCATCAGTCGCAGACGATCTTCAATCGTTAAAGCTTCCCGTTCATCCCGAGTCAGATCTTCTTCGTCAATCTCTTTCCGATGGGCTGTTCTAACCATCTCACCTAGAGGCTGATTTCTCATCAGCGTCTCAAAGGAGAAATGCTTGGCCTCCAAGTCTAAACCTGCGATTTCTTTTAGAGGACGATAGCTGACTAGAACAAACGGCTCTTCATTCCAGTTGCGGTTATTGAGCCACAGCGACATAAAAGTTTCCATGGCGCTCTCTTCGATACCGTCGTGCTTATAGACAGTGGCCCCATGGATCTTAGCAACAGTTTCCTGAGCCACAGTATCCAGGGGCTTTTTACGCCCCCCCTGTTGGACAGTCATGGTCTCCAGACTATCGAGAGCGGAGGGCTGAAACTGGCTGATAGGCATAACAATCAGCAGTAGACCCAAACATAATCCAATCAGAAATTTGAGAAGCTTCATTGGTATAGTTTGACTGCGGTGGACAGGAAAGAAAGGAATAAGAGTATGAAAGTAGCTACGTAGCTACAGCCTAGGATTACTAAGACCTGCCTTAACGGCTCGAGAAAAAGCTAAAAATAGGGATCGGTGTTGCCGTTGTTTCTTGGTGCTTTTTACCATCGTCAGCTCCAAGAAGATTGCTAAGAAACGTTAGCTTTTTAGCTACTGCACGGCCATAGAACATGACCGATACACCCAGGGTTACCATCAGAGAGCCCAACCAGGTAAGACCTGTGACCCACCAAGGCTCACGTTTTACTTGTAGTGTGGACTGAGCTAAGTCACCCGGATTCCATGAAGCCTGCGCAATTTTCCAACCGTTAAACCAAGTGGGGTGATTCATCCACACCCGTCGCTCAGAAAGTTCCCCCGTGCGGGGATCCATCAGTGTCACTAGGCTGGTCCACATAGCAACAGACTCACTCCCTTCATTGCGCTCCACAATAAAATCATCGAGCTTGAGTGCAAAGGGTAACTGCATTAGCTTGGGGCTAAAGGCTACATACCATTCACCTGTAGCTGTTGCGAAACTAGTCGGTTCTCCCCATGGCACCCATGTGGCTTGCCCATCCATTGTGACCACCTTTAGAGCAGGTTCACCCCCTTCGCTACCCTCAGGCAGTGGCACAACATCTCTTCCCACACTTGCTCTAGTCACATACTCTTCAAGAGTAATTTCAAAATCTGCCCACCCTGGTGTGACTGATTGACCTAGTGCCAAAGACCCAGACTTAAATCCCTTGGATGACTTAGCCGCATAGTGCAGCTCACCATCCGCATCCACAATGACATTAAAGAAGGCATCGGACTGAGCATCGGCAGAAATTGCATATTGAATATCTAAATCTAAAGGATCTTCCCCAGACAGCTGAGAACGAATAGGTTCAAACCCAGGATTGCCAAAGATAAACCAGCGTTCAGCTATCTCACCCAGCGTCAGCTCTAATTGAACAGCTGGATTCCTAAGCTGTTGCGTGGCTGTTTCAGGTCTACCATTTCTATCCAGGCGAAAATCAGGCCAAAAATCTTTCACGGTAAGACTCAGACCATCTAAGCTGACGGTCTTATTCATATTGGATTTCACATCAATAGTTTTAAGACCTTGATTGAATGACAACTCTAATGTTCCCCAGGGAGAAAACGGCTGTTTTGGTGGGGCTGTTAGGAACTTACTTAATTCCTTTTCAGAATTAGCCTTAACTATTTGCAATTCAGCTGGACCAATATCCACTCGATCATAGGTAGCTGGAGCTACTGCTAACCAGCGTTCCAGAGTCTGGCCCATGCGCGCACTTCTGAGTGAAAGCCGTGCTGCCGGATTGTCAATCTTAGCCCCATCGACAAAATGGACCGTTTTAACAGCGTGGTTGGTATAACTCAAAAGTGATAAATCGCCCAAATGACCGGGGACAACAGTGCCATCTCCCTTAATAAATAAAGATGTCTGCTGAGTCTCCTGACCAGGGGGCGAAGCTTCTAAAAGATCGCCCTCAACCCTTAAAGTACTGACTGGGCCACCATCAGTACGGGCTAGCAACATACCTTCTACGCTCAGATGAATAACGGCAGCAGAACCGGCAATGATTACTACCAGACCCCAGTGGGCAACAGCAAAACCAATCTTACGGGCTCCTTTCCAGGGATAACGAAGCAGAGTAGAGACACTAAGATTGACTGCCAATAAAAACATTAAGGTTCCAAACCATGGACTCTTATAAACCTCTTGCTGAACAACAGATGCCCCCACTTCTGACTCATAAAATGTAGCACCAATAAGAATAGAGCCGATCACCATCAACAGGGGAACAGCTAGCCTGATTGAGCCTACAAATTGAATTACTGCAGAAGTCATGGGTAAAAAAGTGTCCAGTAACGGGTTAGAAAGTCAGCAGTCTACCTATACTTCAGCCAACTAATTGTTTAGTGTTCCTTAAGCCGGGAAATTCTGGTCAAGAGGGAATCAGAATCCATAAGGGAGTCAGCCTCTAAATCCTCAATTCTAAATTTGATTCTTAGGAAGACTTTCTACTTTAAGTTAATTCCTATTATCTAGTCAGGCAACAGCACAATGTAAACATACTCGCTATGAAACCGGGTATGTTTTTGTATATTTGAGTACAAAAATGAAGGATTTCCTATTAATGTTTCCAAGGTTATTTGAAAAACGAATCAAATCATTCCGATAAGTGCAAAATGCTGCTAAATTCTTTAATATTTTAAAACCAGAATCAGAGTTTTTTGAGGACGTCTTAAGTCGATAAAGCTCTTTTCCGTATAGGGTTTAGGCCTTTCTTTCTAGCCTTAAAGAAAACCTAGTCTAAAAAATTCTTTTTAGACAACAAAGTTTATTCTTTTATTGCAATTACTGAATGCAATAAAGGGATTTAATGGTTTTTTTGGTATCTGAGGTAACAAAAAAATAGTTGTGATCGCAATACTTTGATTGTGTGAATAGGTAGTTACCGATCCCACTGGTGGAATCAATATTTACATATATTGTGGCTGCTGTTGGCAGCTGGTAATTGTCTTTGCGATCGTCATTAGTTTATGTGCAAAGTTTATTGAGCTGTTTGGCCTTGAAGCGGTTTCTCAATTTTTTGAGGCACATTTTTTTGGATTCTTTGAAATAAGGCTTATAGCGAAAATTCATTGGAGTGAAACTAGCAGGTATGTCATTAAATGTTGAGTTGTTAGAGCAGAGTTTCGAGCTTGTTAAGCCTAAGGCTGATGAGTTTGTTGGAAGCTTCTACAACAACCTGTTCACCGACTATCCCGCAGCCAAGCCCCTGTTTGAGCACTCCGATATGGCTAAGCAGCAGCAGATGTTGAAGGGTGCTCTAGTGATGGTGATTGAAAATCTTAGGAAACCCGATGTTTTGAGTGATGCCCTTAAGGGTTTGGGGGCTCGCCACGTTAAATATGGCGCTTTGCCGGAGCACTACCCATTGGTGGGCAACAGTTTGTTAAAAACTCTTGAACAGTATGCAGGAGCAGCATGGACGGTTGAGCTTAAAGAGGCTTGGGCAGGTGCCTATGGTGCCATCACCGAACTTATGCTTGAAGGTGCTGACTATACGCAAGAAGAAGTATCTCTGGAGAATGTGCCGGATAATGCACCCGCTGCGCCTGCAGAAGGCGGTGGGCTTAATGTCGAGCTGCTCGAACAGAGTTTTGCTTTGGTTGCGCCTCAGGCGGATGCTCTAGTCTCAACCTTCTATGACAATTTGTTCACTGATTACCCAGACTCTAAGCCTCTGTTTGAGCATACCGATATGGCTAAGCAGAAGACTATGCTCAAGGGCGGTTTAGTGCTGGTGATTGAAAATCTGCGTAAGCCTGATGTTCTGAGTAAGGCTTTGAAGGGCTTAGGAGCCCGTCATGTGAAATACGGTGCTTTGCCTGCCCACTACCCATTGGTCGGTAGTAGTTTGCTGAAAACGCTAGAACAATATGCTGGCTCTGCCTGGACTGCTGATGTTAAACAGGCCTGGGTGGATGCCTATGGTGCCATCACTGAGCTGATGTTAGAAGGGGCTGAATACGACAAACAAGACATTCAGCTCGAGTCTTCTTCTGCGGTTTCAATTGAGCCGCCCGAAGGCATTGATATGGGAACAACGGCAGGCATTATTGGTGGTGGAGCAGTTGCTTTCATTATCCTGTTGATAGTGCTGCTTTGATGTTGGTTGCTGAGAGAGTTTATGGCTTCAAGGCAACGATTGGGTAAATTTTTGTCGCTCAAGACGGGCATTATCTTGGCGCTATTGATGGTGCTCGTGTGGGTCTCGGCGGCGTTTGCTCTGGATAAAAAACAGATATTTCTGCCCGGTGAAACCTCTGAGGGACACCATGTGTTCGAGGCATCGTGTGCATCTTGTCATGAGGGGTTTAAGCCTGTTAGTAATGAGAACTGCGCACGCTGTCACGAAGCTGAACTGGCTGATGATGTGCATGGTACTAAAAAGTTTCGAGATCCTCGCTGGGCAGAGTATCGCGAGAGGGTTGATGTTTTAACATGCACCGCTTGTCATAATGAGCACGTTCACATGTTTGGTCGTGGAGTAAATCTCCAGCCAGATCTGTGTATGGCCTGCCATGAGGAGCTGACAGTAACTCAGCTGAAGAGCCATGAGGGGTTTGCTCCGGATGGCTGTTGGACAGCTGGGTGTCATAACTATCATGACCATCGCACTATCTCTACTGGTTTTTTACGTCAAAATATGGGCGGTCCTTCTATGCTGCCTGTTCAGGAGCTGCCTGACCGTGTGGTGACTACGTCTTTAGATGCTGCGCCTTCACCTAATCTCCAAAAGGAATTCTTAGGAGGTGGGGCATGATGGTTTGGCTAAACAAATTCCTGCATTCTTTATGTTTGCTAGTTTTGGTGACGGTATTTTCCTTCAGTGTGGCTCTGCCTGCTACTGCTGTTACTGACCAAGAGCTGAATGACATTACAGAGCAGTGGCGAGGCAGTGTTCACGCACTAAATGATGTCAACTGTGCCAGTTGTCATCAAAATGAGGAGACCCAAGAGTTTGTTGCAGTTCCTAACCATGAAAGCTGTCAGTCTTGTCATGAGCAGTCTACTGATACGTTCTTGCTAAGTAAGCATGGTATTCGTTTGCTGGAAGGAAAGCCTGCCCTAACTCCTGCCATGGCTAGGCTGCCCATGCAGCATGATGCGATGCAGAAGCAGATGAACTGTAATGCTTGCCATGATGTTCATACAGCAAACACAGTTGAGGCATCAGTAGATGCGTGTCTGACGTGTCATAACGACAAGCATTCTCTTAACTACAAGAACTCAAAGCATGCTGAGCTGTTTGCTTCGAGTCAGGAATTGCCGCGCCCTGGTGTTGGAGCAGTTAGCTGCTCTACCTGTCATTTGCCGAGGGTTGTTGACGACAGACCCGAAGTGCCGATTGTTAATGTGAATCATAACAATACCTATAATCTCAAGCCGCAGGATCGAATGGTGGGTGATGTTTGTATGAACTGTCACGGCATTGAGTATAGCTACAACAGTATTTTTGACCCTGAGCTGGTCGAAGCCAATTTTGACCGACCTCCAACGCTTGAATTGCAGTCCTTTGAACTTATGAAGGCTGCGGAAGAGCGGAGGACGGGCAATGCCCCTGATTAGTGGATCCTCGCTAATCGAATCCCTCTGTATAGATCACTATCCGGATGTACCAGGAGATAACTACGATGTTAACAAATTGGATTCAGCGTATTCGCGCTAGAACAATTGCCTTATTAGGGCTAGCTGCTGCGGTTTGCTTTACGGCTGTTGCCTGCAGTGGTGGTGGTTCGACTGTAGCAACAGCTACCGGACCTAATATTTCCCCTGAAATTGTTGCTGACTACATTCATACCGTCCTGGCTGCTGACCGTACTGCTTATACCAAGCACGTTGTCGGTCGTGTCAAAAAGCTAGAAGGTAAGGAAAAGGAAAAGGGTGTCCTTAATGTCGAGTCGACTGAAGGCTGGGAGCAAACTAACGGCATTCCTCTACCTGCTCAAATGTTCCGCTTAGGCTATGAGATTGCTAACGAGTCTGGTCTGTTTACCTATGGCTTGATTTCTCCATGGTTTATTAACGACAACCATGGTCCTAAGAGTGACTTCGAGAAAGAAGCTATGGATGCTATGGTCGCTTCGGGTGAGCCTTACAAGGCTTATCAAGAAGTGGGTGGCCAGGCCTATCTCTCAGCCATGTATCCTGATAAAGCTGTTGCTGAGGCTTGTGTGACTTGTCATAATACTCATCCCGTTCACCTTGAACGCTATCCTGAAAAAGTGTTTGAATTGGACGAAGTCATGGGTGGCATTGTGATCAACATTCCTGTTGACAGTATGCCTGATGCCTAGATGAGATTTAGTCTGCTCTTGTTGTGTGCTGATCTAAGTAAATTTTGACTGGCTAATTGTCAGGAGAACTCTCCCAGCGTTAGGGATAGTTGTGTTGGTTTCCAATATTTCTATCCCTAATGTTGTTAGATAGTTTGTCGATATTGGTTCCTTGGGAGTCATGAAACCTAAATTTTCAACATTAATTTTACTGACGCTCCTGAGTGCCTTGTTGCTGGCTCCTTTTGTGGTCAGTCCGATTTATCTAGATATGCTGCGGGAACGCTCAGTAGAGCTGCATCAGTTTATTCGTGGTGAAATCTACAAGCAGGTGACTGGCTATGTGGCCCTGGCCTTTGTTGTTCTAGAGATGCTGTTAACCCTTCGTAAACGGGGACGTAAGTGGCTGGGTAAACTGAAAATGCCAGGGTCTGTTATTTTTTGGCGTATTCTGCATGTTTTTCTGGGCGTAGGACTATTGGCAGTGGTGGTGGTCCACACTATTGGCTCTACGGGACTTAATTTTAATGCTGTCTTTTTATGGGTTTTCTTTGCGGTGACGCTCTCTGCTTTGGTGGGTGTCGTTGCAGAAACTGGTGTGATTGAGTCACCCCGCAAAATCTTTAGCATCCCTGGGAATAAAGATCTAGCGTTGACTAAAGGGCCGTTAATTCGAAATATGCGGGCCATCTGGCTTACTACCCATATTTTTCTGGTTAGTGTTTTTATGCTGATGCTGGGAGTCCATGTGTTTCTAGCTTATTACTATCGCTAAGGGGACAGTCAGCTGATGGTTTCTCAGACTAAGGAAAGTGCAACTAGCTCGCCAATCAAGTTAGTTGGTGTAGTGATTGCGTTGGTAGCGGCTTTGTTAGTGACTTTTTTCATTACTCGCCCCGCCGCAATAACAACCAGTTTTACTCCCCTTTCGGGATTAATGACCTTAAAGGCGATGGCGGCTGATGCTATGCCCTATGATATTGCGATCTCATCTCCCACCCCTACTCTGATTGAGTTCTACGCCGACTGGTGCACTACCTGTCAGGGCATGTCATCTACAATGGTGGACCTGCATCAGCAGTATAGCGATCGCATCAACTTCGTCATGCTAGATATTGACGATCCGCAATGGGCGGCTCAGGTATCAAAATATGGTGCCTCGGGGGTCCCCCAGTTTACCCTGCTCGATGCTTATCATGATGAAGTCAAAACCTGGGTGGGTAAGGTACCGAAACCCATTCTCGCTAATGTCTTCGATCAGCTACTTGGATAGAATACTGCAGAGCCATGACATTATTAAATCGATTTCTTAGGCTATTGGAAGTTCTAGAAGCTGCCCAGGAGGTGTTTGAATTTTTCACCGACCCCATCGGTCTGGCCGGGGTGTTAGCAATTTGCCTTTACTTTCCCATTCAAGCCCTGGGTTGTGATGCATCGGCGGCAGCTACCCTGGCCTGTACAGCGGCATTAACCTTCTTTTGCCTTGTTGTCGAGAAGCCTGATTTTTAACCCATAATCTGCGCCAGATACATTAGCATCGGTGAAATCTGCGCCTCGTAAATCCGCCTGTTGTAAATTTGCTCCTTCTGAGCATTCATCAAGCAGGCTGTTGCCAAATCTGTTTCCTGTAAGCAAGCGCAGCTAAAATCAGCTCCTGCAGCCCAAGCTTCTCACAATTTAGCAGCGACAAAGTTAGCATCTTGGGCAGAGACTTCACGTAAGGTGGCACCAATTATCCATTGCTCTGAAGAGATGCTAACAATACAACTCTCCTAACGATGTTGTTCTCTAAGTGTAGAAGCCTTATCCAGGTAGGTTTAAAGCTCCGTTTTGCTTGAGCCAAAGAATCTGAGTCTCAGTCAATCCCTGTACATCGGTCAAGATAGCCCCTGCCACCTGAGCGTCAGTAAAGTCAACTGCGGTCAGGTTAGCGTTTTCTAAATTCGCCTGCTGTAGATTGACGCCTGCCAGATTAGCGCCCGCAAGATTAGCACCCTCTAGACGAGCGCCCACCATCGATGCCCCGGTCCAATCAGTCTCAATCAAGCTGGCACCGTTTAACGTTGCCCAGTCAGCCTGGACGTGCATTAAAATAGCCCCATCTAGCTGAGCTTGTCCTAGTTCAGTATTGAGTAAATTAGCCTGGGTCAGATTTGCCCCGTTTAAATTGGCCGCTTCCAGTTGTGCCGCTTCTAGATCAGCTTTTTGAAAAGAGGCTCCGCGCAATAGCGCACGATGGCAGTGACTGCGGGTCAGATTTGCCCCGTCAAAGATAGCGTCACTAAAGTCAGTATTACTGAGCTTAGCCTTAACCAAATTCGCCCAATTAAACTGAGTGCTGTGACCGATGGCATTGGATAAATCTGCCTGGGTTAATGTGGCAAAGGAAAGGTCAGCTTCGGTCAGGTAAGCACCATGGAACTTTGCTTTGGGGGCATGGAGTTCACGAAAAATCCCCCGTTCTAGACGCGCCCGAGTCAACTCAGCTGCATCCAAGCGAGCCTTATCAAAGCACGCATCGGATAAAACCGCTAAAACCAAGGTAGCCTTTGAGAAGTCAGTGCCTGCGCAGGATGCTCCCGTCAAATTAGCCTGACGCAAGTAAGCCTGGGTAAAATTGCCTCGGTCTAGTGCCGCTCCACCAAGATCAATGCGACTTAATTCAGCTCTGCGTAGTGATTGCTGATGACTGACCTTTGAGAGCACTTCGCTGACGGTGAACTGAGCCATAATGCCAAAAATCCTTGAAACGGTATCAGAATTAACAAAATATTCTTCCTAACCGTATAATACACAACAGTTTTCTGGAATTCCCTATGGGTTAAGAATTATTAGGGTGTGTTTGTCTGGTTTTCATGACATTTCAGCCGGTTATCAAAGCTTGAGGGCGTCAGGCATTGATGCTTTTCTCTTTTAGAACGTCTAAAAATCTTGTAGCGGCGGGTGATGGCGGTACATTGGCTAATATTGCAACGCCAATTACTCGTTCTAGCGGCACGGGTAACGACCGACTCTCTACCGTTTCAGGAATCGGCATGGCAGCTAAGCGTGGCAGAATAGCCGCGCCCAGTCCTTGGGCAACCATGCTCACAATGGTGGAGTCCTCTTTGACGTTATAGGCCACGTTTAGCGGCTGCTGCCACCGTGACCAATGTTCTCGTACAGCGGTGGTGCACTCGGCATAGTTCAACAAAATAAATGAGCGATTAGACAGTTCATCCCAAGTGATTGCTTTGGGGGTAGCATTTTCACTTTTGGGTAAAAGCACCACGTACTCATCCCGGGCAATTTCCCAGGTGGTGAAGTCGTCAGAGCGAGGTAGCGGCAGCAGACCCAGGTCGGCATCTCCGGAACGTAGGGCTTGTTCCACACCGGCTGGATCAAATTCATCCAGACTTACTTCCACCCGTGGGTATGACCGCTGAAACTGGGCAATTTTAGGCGGTAGCAGATGGGTGGCGGCACTCCGAAAAGAGGCAATACGCAAACGGCTGTTATAAAGCGCTTTTTCGAAGTTGACGTCGTATTCAATGGCCTCGCGCAGTTCTAAAATCTGTTGTGCGTGGACGATAACTCGCTCGCCAACCGTGGTCAGCTTAGCTCCCATCCGTCCCCGTACAAGTAGGGGAATGCTGAGTTCATTTTCTAGGGATGCGATCGCACGACTAACCGCTGACTGGGACATTTCTAACTGCAAGGCTGCATCGGAAAAACTGCCACATTGGCAAATGGCGACCAGTACCTTGAGTTGGGAAATGTTCATCGATAGAACCTATTCGGTTAGCGCATAGATATAGACCGCTGGGCGATTTGATTCTTCAGATGGGGATAGCTAAGTTAGGTGCAACAGCACAGTTGAGCAGCCAAGTCAACCATTCCTATGTTTGAACTATATCCATTTGAAAAATTTAGAGATACTCCCAGCGTTCAGTTTTTTGATATTACAGTTCCTAACTCCAATGCCCGTGATTTAGTTTTTCACGATGGCCCAGCGCTTAGCCCCCACAGTGCTAAAACAGGCGATTGGCAATTTTATTTACACCCTCGACAAGAAGATAATCTATTAGCACTGTCTGGGGGGCGTACATTTTATTTAGTTAACTTTAATTGGGACTATCCATTTCATCGAGTGCGACTCCAGCAAAATTCTCGTATTCTGCGTATTCCCCCTGGCACCTTTCACCGTTCAGAATCTGACCCCCAGGGCTCGCTGGTGATTAACCAAGCTGTTCGTCAAGCCAATGCTACTGTTCATAGTGAGTTTCGAGTGTACAACAGCGCCAAGATTCCCAGACTGAAAGCACTACTAGCTTCTGGGTTACCTCCCATTGACCACGGTTTCCCTGAGCAAGAAGAGATGCTCGAGGAGACCATAGCTGCATAGGTTCAATATTGGACGTTGAGGCTTCAATCGCCTGTCAATATTTGACAGGCGATTTTGAGAGCACTAGCGAATGATTTCCACTTCATAAAGTGTGCTAACGATACCTACATTAAGCCCCCATACCGTTTAACTTAAAAGAGTAACCTACCTTCTCAACAGTAGGTTTCGTTGGGGACATTTATGGCCGGTCCAAACATAGCGAAACTAAGTACATTGCCCTGGGTTGCTTGGGTTAGTGTATCGGTATTGTTGCATGTTGGTGTACTCAGTTACGGGCTGCCAAGAATGCTGCGGGTTGGTGAACCTGCCAGTAGCGCCGTCAATATTCCCGTTACTCTGGTGGATGAGGGTGCTGCTCCAGTAACTGCGAACAATCCCAACCTTCCCCAAGCGCAGCCTGCTTCGGAACCTGTTCCTGAATCACTACCGGTGCAACCTATCCCGATCCAGGGCAATAATACGACTGTTGAGCCAAACCTGAGTCAAGTGCCGCAGCCAGTACAAGCGCCTACCCCGCAAGAAATATCTACTCAGGAAATACCGTCCCAAGAGCCTCAGGTGTCCACGTCTGAACCCTCTGAGCCTGTTGCTGAAACCCCTGCTCCTACGGCTGAGAGTTCTACTCCTGTCCCTAATAGGGCTGAATCTCCAGCTGATCAGGACGATAGAAATGACGCAGCTGACGAGGTTCCCCCAGTACGTGAGCTGCCCGTAGAGGGTGGTGCACAAGATAGTGCTGAATCGATGAACGGTCCCGTCGAAATTAGTATCCTCGGTGTTTCGACGGTGCCGCCCGATACGCTGGGGGACTGGCCAGAAGTATTGCCCACATTAGAGAGTGCGTCTATAGTACACATTCCTGGTGGGCATAACTGTGGGAACCAGCTACCCTCAGGTGAGTTGACCCTAGGACTTATTGTCGAAGACGACGGCACAATCAGCGAAGCCTTTGCCTTGCCCAATGAAGATATAGCAGCTGCCCAGATAGCCACCTGTCTGTTGACCCGTGCAAATGGGTTACGTTTTACTCCTGCCTATAGTAGCGGCCAGCCGATTGCCACTGACCGAATGCGGCTAACCGTTCAGTTTTTCGCTAGTTAACTCTGCTATTTGATCAGGGCCCTCCAGGGCAAACTGTGCTAACCTAGCAAAGCCAGTTAAGCAGAGGCTGGATTTAGTAGCCTGCGGGTGTAGTTTAGTGGTAAAACCTTAGCCTTCCAAGCTAATGATGGGGGTTCGATTCCCCCCACCCGCTTTAATTCTTGAAACCCCTGAAGTCAATGACCTTCAAGGGTTTTCTGCTTTTGCTGGCTTTTACTGCTTCTCAAAAATATAGTTCTAATGTTCTATTTTCCGGCTATGAATGGGGTAGAGATGGACAAGTTTGGGCAATTTATTGGGGTAGGATTGGGGTAATTCAATCGCCCCTTACCCCAATTCCTCCCATGCCTTTCGATACTCCTCAACAAGGCTCGTCTGAAGGATCCCAGCCGAAAAAGCCTCGGCGGCGCAAAGCTTCAAAAGGGACTGTTCAAATTAAGAACTCCAATGGTCGCTTGCAATTGGTTTTTACCTATGGGGGGAAGCGTCGATATATTTCGGTGGGGTTTGAAGATTCCCCGGAAACTCGCGAACTGGACCAAATGAATGCAAAACAAATCCGGTTAGAGATGCTTTCCGGTAACTTTGACG